>NZ_SAXY01000064.1 GCF_008016535.1 Brachyspira pilosicoli | reverse complement strand
ATCATTTTTGGAATTATAAACGAATACATTCTGCTTTAAATTATGATACGCCTATGATATACTCTAAGAAATTAAGGAATTCCTAACTGCAATATGTCTGGCTCCCATGCAAATTGAGATTTTTATAACTATTGACTTTTTTTATTCAAGTGTATACAATTAAATTACTTGGCGAAGCATTGTATTTTGCCGAGGAGTTTGAGTATGAAAATAACTACAGTATTTTTATTGAATATATTTATACTCTTTAGTAGTAATATGCTTTTTTCTCAAGATATAACTTTTAGAATAACTGGTATATCTGGAGTTGCTTTTATAGAAAAATCAGATAAATCATTAAGAGTTTTCAGAGGCAGCGAAATACATGAAGGCTATAAATTATCCACAGAAAGTAATACCACAGTAGAGATTACTGTGTTAAAAAATGGAAACAATATTGGAAATATTTCTCTCAATGAAAGAAGTATAATGATGGTTAATTCTATTTCTGCTGAAGGCTCTTATATATCATTATCTTTGCTTTATGGATATTTTACTGTTAATATAGAAGATGAATATCAAGTTCATACGGCAAATGTTTCTTCTATGGTTACATATAATAATACTCCTGCAAAGGTTGAGGTTGCTTTTTCTGAAGATGGTTCTACTATAGTAATTCCTATTAATACTAAAGTAAATATTTATACAGATAATGATGAGCGCACTATTAATCCTAGAGAGGTTTATATAGCGAATTTTGATGGTAATAATAAAGTAGTAAAGCAGGGCAGTGATACAGACCCTTTAGTTTTTTTAAATAAAGGTGAAGAGAATGCAAGGCTTGATTCTACTTCTACTATAGAAAGCTTAATTTCTGCTATGGAGGATATTTCTCAAAATGATATTACTGCAGTTTCTAGGGTATCTTTTACAGATGTAGATAATAGCGAAAAAGATATTCACGCTTTAGAGATGAAAAAAAATAGAATGATAGCTGGAAATGAAGGTTATTATAGTTCCATAGTAAGACTTATTAATTTAGATTCTGTAAGTAAGAATGAGATGATACCTTATGCAAGAAAGTCCTTAGGATTATATAGTGCAAATCAAAGGGCTATTAGTAAGATGAACTCTGCATTAACTAGAACTCGTGACAAGTTTAATCGAATTAAAAGAGATTTTGATAGTAAGATGCATGGAGCTTCTAAATAGTTATTAATTTTTTATTCTAATATTTATTAAACTTCATTATATTATAAAAGGGATTCAATGAGTAAAGTAGTTATAATTAAATGTGATAATTATGATTTTGATATGGTTAAATCTGCCATCAATCGCGGTATAGATTTACTTGGAGGGATAGATTTATTTGTTCACAGTAATTACAAGGTATTATTAAAGCCTAATTTACTAGCGGCAGAAACAGCTGATAAATCTGTAACTACACACCCTATAGTTTTTGAGGCTATAGCATCAATTTTGCAAGAGAAAGGTTGCAAAGTTTCTTATGGTGATTCTCCAGGTGTTGGAAGGGGGAGCAGTGTTGCAATGAAGGCCGGTATTGATGAGGTTGCAGGTAGGCTTAAAGTAGAATATGCTGATTTTGAAGAGCCTGTTGGGGTTAATTTTCCTGATGGTGTTCAAGAGAAGAGTTTTACTATAGCAAAGCCTGTTACAGAGGCTGATGTTATAATTAGTTTGCCAAAGTTAAAATCTCATGCTTTAACTGTGATGACGGGGGCTGTAAAAAATCAATTTGGATGCATACCTGGTTTTAGAAAGGCAGAGTATCATTTGAAGCTGCCTGATTTTGAAGATTTTTCTACTATGCTTTTAGATTTAAACAAGTATGTTAGCCCCAAATTATATATAATGGATGCTATACTTGCTATGGAAGGCAATGGTCCTAGAAGCGGTAATCCTAGAAAAGTCAATGCATTACTATTTTCTACTGATGCTGTTGCCTTAGATTATATTGCTTCAAAGATTATATCTTTTGATTATAATAATATACCTACTTTAAAAATGGGTTTTAAACATAATTTCTCTAATAAAGACGATATAGAAGTCTTGGGTGATGATATAGAGAGTGTTAAGGTTCTTGATTTTAAAAAACCGCACAAAAGAATAGGAATAGGCAGAAGTTTGATGAAATTTGCTAATTTTCCTATGGTAAAAAGAATATTTTCTTTTATTATACCTAAGCCTGTTATAGATAAAAATAAATGTGTAAAATGCGGGGTATGTGTTAAGGTTTGCCCTGTTACTCCTTTAGCTTTAAACTTCGATAAAAAGGGTAAAAGTTATCCTCCTGAATATTATTATGATAAATGCATTACTTGCTACTGCTGTCAAGAATTATGTCCTCATAAAGCAATATTTTTAAAAAGAAAGTTTTAAATTGCTTGAAGTTTAGTTAATATTATGGTATCATTATAGAAATATTATAAGTAGATTTTTTTTTAAAAAGGTAATGATAAATGGAAAATATTAATATAACTAAAATAATGGAACTTCTTCCGCATAGATATCCTTTCTTGCTTGTAGATAAGGTAATAAGCATTGAAGAAGGTAAAATACATTCTATAAAAAATGTTACTTTTAATGAACCTCAATTTACAGGACATTTTCCAGAAAGCCCTATAATGCCTGGTGTTTTAATGGTTGAGGCGATGGCACAAACTTCTGGTATATATTGTTATATGAAATTATTAAAACCTGAAGAAATTGGAAATAAATTTATGTTTTTTGCTAAAATAGATAATGTTAAGTTTAAAAATCCTGTTATACCGGGTGATGTGATGGATATGTTTGTTACTGTTGAGGCTTTTAATGGAACTTTACTTAAAACACATGGTGAAGTTAGAGTAGGGGATAGTTTAGCTTGTTCTGCTGATTTGGGATTGTTTTTAGTAGATAAAGAAGCTATGAAAATTAATAAATAATTAATAAATAATTGGGTAATGAAAATGACAAAAGATATACATGAAACTGCTATTATTTCAGAATCTGCTAAAATAAGGGATAATGTAAAAATAGGTCCTTATGCTATAATAGAAGGTAACGTAACTATAGGAGAAAACACTATAATAGGTGCTCATACTGTTATAAAAGAGTATACTAATATAGGAAAAAATAATATTATTCATGATAATGTTGTATTAGGTGATTTACCTCAGGATATACATTTTGATAGAAATACTGTTACATTTTTAGAGATTGGTGATAATAATGAGATAAGAGAGTTTGCCAATTTGCATAGGGCATCAAAAGAAAATCAAAAAACTATAATAAAAAATAATTGTTATATAATGGCTACTGGGCATGTGGCACATGATTGTGAGATTAATGATAATGTTATTATATGTAATGGTGCTTTAGTTGCTGGGCATGTAAAGGTTGGAAAGGGAGCTTTTATTTCTGGTAACTGTGTTGTGCATCAATTTTGCTCTATAGGCGAATATGCTATGATTAGCGGAATGTCTGCGGTTGGAAGAGATATACTTCCATATGCTTTAACTGCTCATGCTGGTGAAGCTATTATATATAAACTTAATTTAGTTGGAATGAGGAGAGCGGGTTTTACTTCGGAAGAGATTAGTCAGGCTGAAGAGGCTTATGATATGTGGTATAATTGGAATAAAACAAAGCAAGAGTTTTTAGATACATACTTAAACGATAATAGTTTAAATGATATAGCTAAAAAAATAGTTGTTTTTATATCAGAGTCTAGAAGAGGTATTACTCCTAGAAAAACAGTATAATATATGCGAATATTTATAGCTACAGGAGAAGTATCTGGCGACATTCAGGGAGCCTTGATTGCAAATGAGATAAAAAAATTAGCACCTCAAACCATAATAGATGGATTTGGCGGTGTTGAGATGAAAAAGGCTAATGTTAATATTTTATCTGATATGTCAACATTATCTACAATGGGTATATTTGAAGGTATTAATCCAAAATTTGCTTTCAAAAAACTTGGGGCTTTCAATATATTAAAAGAGTATCTCAAAAATAATAAAGTTGATATAATGCTTCTTGTAGACAATCAAGGAGTTAATCTTATATTGGCTAAATATTGTAAAAAAAATAATATTCCTTATATTTATTACTTTCCGCCTCATGTGGGTATATGGGGAGAATGGAATGCTAAAAGATTATTGTCTGCTAAAAAAATAATTACGCCTTTCAAATTTGATTATGATGTTTATAAAAAGCATAATTGTAATGTGGTTTATAGCGGACACCCTTTTGCTGATATTAATTATAATAGAGAAGTGTCCCCATTAAATATGGATAAAAAAGAACATACAGTTGGTGTATTATTTGGAAGCAGGTATCAGGAGATAAAAAAACTTGCCCCTGTATTTATTAAATCTATGAAGATACTCAATGATATGTTATTTGGGAATATAAGATTTATTATACCTGTTGCTTATCCTGAATATAAAGAGCCTATAGAGAATATTATTGATAATTATAGAGATTTACTAAATGGTGTATGCTATTCTATAATAGAGAATAAAGATGATGTTTATATATATTCTGATGCTCTTATAATGTCAAGCGGTACGGCTAGTTTGATAGCAGCTTGTTATGGAAAGCCTATGGTTATATGTTATAAGATATCACATTTAACTTTTTTACTTGGTAAGATACTCACTAATATAAAATATGTTGGTATGCCTAATGTTATGCTTAATGAGGAGGCTGCTCCTGAACTACTTCAGAGAGATTGCAATGCAAATGCTATTACTAGTCATATAATAAAATATTTAACAGATAAAGAATATTATAATAAAACTAGTTCTAATTTAATTAGGGTGAGAGAATTACTTGGTGATAAAAATGTATTAGAGCGTGTTGCAAAAGAGATTATTAATTAAAAATGATGAACGATGATTTTTTTAATAATATAGAAGAATATATAAAAAAAACTGATATAGAATTTGATATTCTTTTTGTCAATTTAATTACAAAGGATAAAATTGCTTTATTAGTAAATAATATATTAATTAAATACAAAGTCGAAAAATATTATGAAGATGTTATTTATATATTGATGGAGCTTATTACTAATGCTGTTAAGGCGAGATATTTACATTTAATTAGTTTAAAAGTACTTAGTGAGATGTATCCTAATTATTCTTTAGATGAATATTATAATAATCCTGAAATAATGAAAAAATATTCTGATATATTTAGAGATGAGGAAAGCAGGGAAAAATTAAAAAGTATTTTAAAAAATGAAAATAAAATTATATATTCTAATAAAAATATAGATATTGATAATTTTTATAATGATATTTTATTGTTAAATGATAACACTAAAAGCAAATTTATTATAAAATTATTTATTCATATTACAAAAAACAATATAGAATTTGATGTTGTAAATGATTCACCACTTATTATGTTAGGAAGGACAAGAATAGATAGTAAAAGATTAACTTTTAAAGAATATTATAATAATGATATGGTAGAGAGTTTTTTCTTAGAACAATTAGATAATACAGAAAGTGCTGGATTTGGTTTAGCTTTATGCGACCTTAGATTATATAATATTGGACTTGAACCTACAAAACATTTAAAAATATATAATGATGATAATAAAACGCATTCAAAATTAATAATACCTATAAAAGGCGTATTTAGTCATTTGATATTCCATAATAAATATTAAAGCTCTTGAGCAATTTCTTCTATTTTGAATATCTCTAATAAATCACCTTTTTTAATATCATTAAAGTTTTCTATAGAAGCACCGCATTCATATCCGCTTACAACTTCTTTAACATCATCTTTAATACGTCTTAAACTAGAAATTTTGCTAGTATAAATAAGTACATTATCTCTCATTACTCTAACGCCAGCATTTCTCTCAATTTTACCGCTAGTTACATAACAACCGGCAATAGTGCCAACCTTAGGAACATGGAATACATCTCTAACTTCAACAGTGCCAATATCTACTTCTTTTTTAAGTCTTTCAAGAGAACCTTTCATAGCATTTTGTATAGATTCTATTGCTTCATATATAATATCATATCTCTCTATAGGTATAGCAAGTTTTTCAGCTAACTCTCTTGCTTTACCAGAAGGACGAACTCTGTATGCGATTATTATAGCATTAGAAGCATGTGCTAAGTTTACATCGCTTTCAGTAACAGCTCCTGATGCACTATATATTGAAACAAATCTTATTTTATCACTTTGTATTTTGTTTAGAGCATCTCTTAAAGCCTCAACACTGCCTTGAACATCTGCTTTAATTATAACCTTAAACTCTTTCATGGCATCTGAAGCTATTTTCTCATAAAGATTTTCCAAAGTAACTTTAACATTAGCCTTCAAAACTTCCTGCTGTTTTAACTGTACTCTCTTATCGGCTATAGCATTAGCCTCTTTTTCATCAAGCATAACATTGAAAGACTCACCAGCTTCAGGAGTCTTTTCAAATCCCAAAACTTCAACAGGCGTAGAAGGTAAAGCCTTTGTAACTCTCTGTCCTAAATCATTAACCATCGCACGTACTTTACCCACAGAAAGTCCGCAAACAAAATAGTCTCCTATTTTTAAAGTACCATTTTGTACAAGTACAGTACCAATAGGTCCTCTTCCTTGATCAAGAGAAGCCTCTAATACTATACCAATAGCCTCCCTATTAGGATTAGCTTTTAATTCTAGCATTTCAGCTTGAAGTATTATAGCTTCCAAAAGGTCATTAATACCTTGTTTAGTTAAAGCACTCACCCCAATATATTGAGTATCTCCTCCCCATTCTTCAGGAGTAAGACCATGCTCAGATAAAGCAGCCTTAACCTTATCCATAGAAGCATTAGGTAAATCCATTTTATTAACAGCAACTATTATAGGTACATTAGCTTCCTTAGCATGATTCAAAGCCTCTAAAGTTTGAGGCATAACACCATCATCAGAAGCAACAACAAGTATTACAATATCAGTACTTTTCGCTCCTCTTGCTCTCATCATAGTGAAAGCAGCGTGTCCTGGAGTATCAATAAAAGCTATCTCTCCGCTAGGAATTTTTACTTTATAAGCACCTATATTTTGAGTAATACCGCCGCTTTCTTTAGAAGTGATATTACTATGTCTTATAGCATCAAGAAGTGAAGTTTTACCATGGTCAACGTGTCCCATAATTGTTACAACAGGAGGACGAGGTTTCAAATCTTCCGGTTTATCTTCTTTTATCTCTATAGTAGCTTCTTCTTGTAATGATATAACATTAACCTTACATCCAAAATCATCAGCTATAATTGTAGCAGTATCAGAGTCTATTATATCATTAACTCTAGCCATAGTACCCATACCCATAAGTTTGGATATTATGTCTGAAGCTCTTAAATTCATTTTTTTAGCTAAATCTCCGACAGTAATAGTTTCCATTATGCTGATTTCTTTTTCAACACTTGCAAGTCTTTGTTCCTGCTGAAGTTTTTTAGCCTGCATTTTATTGAATATTTTATTTTCTTGTCTTTGAGCAGCTTCTGCTTTAGAATCTTTTTGAGAAGATTTTTTATCATACTCTTTTTCTTTCTTCTCATAATCTCTTTTTTTATTATCTTTCTTATTGTCTTTTTTGAATGATACCTCTTTTACAGGAGGCGGAGTAGTAATTTGACTGTTTTTATATTGTTTATCTTTAGAGAAATCTCTATTATTATTTGAGTCTTTGTTAAAACTTCTATTCTCTCTTTCTCTATTATTATTATTTTCTTTATTAAATTTATTATTATTAAAAGGTTTTCTTTGTTCTGCATTTTGAGGATTTTCTGTTTTTGCTGCAGAGTATGGTTTTTCTTTATGTATAATAATTTTCTTTACTACTACCTTTTTTACTTTTTTAACAGTGGCACTAGCCTGACTTTCTTCATTAGTATTTGAATTATTAGATTTTTTATTAATAATTACTTTTTTAGGTTTGTTATCAGGTGATAAGTTTTGCTGATTTTTGTCATTACTCTCATTTATTTGAGGCATCATCTTCCTTCTTTTTTATAGTGTATTCACTTGCAAGATAAAATATCTTACAAGTGTTTATTTTTATATTATTAATTTGTTGCTCTAGGTAATAAATTATTAGTAGCTTGTCCTTGTGTATTAGGCATAGTAGTAGGAGGAACTATAGTTGCTTCTCCTAATACAGCATTATTTCTTTCTATTACTGCTTTATCTTTTAAATCTATTATATCTCTTTGAACATTTTGTTCTGCATAAGCATTTTTATATAATTGGGCAATCGCAGGAGCTGTTTGTGTATTGTATTCTGTGATGCCATATTGTGCTAATTGAGTTTTTACTTGGTCAAAGAATGCTCTAGCTTGTTCTGGAGTTGGAGCAGGAACATTGCTTGCTGCTTGTTCTATTAGTTTTTGATAATAGTATTGTGCTTTGATATTTCTAATAGTAGCATCTATTGTAGATTTAGCTTCTTCTGTTTCAAAGAATTTATCTGCTTCTGCTTTTTTTAGTAGAAGTATTTGATTAATTAAATCTTCTGCATAATTTTGTTTATATCTATTATCACTTTCTATCATAGCTATTTGCTCAGGAGTTGCTCCTTGTGCTACCATAGAATTTAAGAATACTTTATAATCTTTATTAAAATTAGTTTGATTGATTGTGAAATCATCTATTTTTAATACCCAATCTCCTTCACCGCCTTGAAGATATGCTATTGAATCTGAAGAGGTTGAAGTATTTGTTTTTGAACAAGATACGAAAAATATAGATAACATTACTAATGATAAAAATAATTTTTTAATATACATAAAGAATACTCCTTAATTTGCAATACAACTTAATAGTTGCAATAGTTTATCATATATGTATTATTAGTGCAAGCTATTTTATAAATATTTATTTCTTGCCAGAATACATATTGATCACTAAATTATTAAGTTCTTTTTCTAATATACCATACCAAATTGATTTTCTTCTTTTTAAAGCACTACTATCTAAGGCATATTTCATTAATTTATTATAAGTTTCATTAGCTTTTTGTACATTTTGAAAAATAGGTATATGATTTGCAGGGAATATTTCTGTTAAGTTCATTTCTATTTCTTTTTTTATTACAGTATCATATATAGGCAAAACTTTTTCGTATCCATTGCATATACTTTCTGCATATTCTAATACCATAGGGTCAAAATCTGGAATTGTTTTTAGTAATTTTATTATAAGAGCGAAAGTGTCTATTGCTTCTTTATAGTTTTCTTTAACTACATAAGCCCCATTAGCATTATTGCATAAGTCGCATATAGTTTTATTATCATAAGCAGATATATATTCATTAACTATTTTATTTATTTGGAATTTAGGCATAGAGCTGGCAGCTTTTGAAATTAAATCTAATATGCTTGTAAATAATCTCTGCTTCCACAAATTACCTTTTATGCTTTTAACAAGTTCTTCCATTTCATTAAAGAAGGCTTCTTTATATTTTTCATTAGGATTAAATATCGCTTCTACTATAGGAATTTCAGTTCCTTTAAAAGATATCATACCATTGTCGTAGAAGGATATAATATTTTTTTCAAATATTTCACTTTTTGTTTTGCTGTTTTCTTTAAGAAAGTTAAACTGCAAATTTTTTGTAACAATTATTTTAGTTTCTTTAGGAGATAACATATTTGCTCTAGCCTGCATCCTTGCTGCATTGTTAATTAGAAAACCAGATAAATCTCCATCCTCTGTGATAATAAGAGAATTGTTGCTCATTCCACCAGCTATACCAGCACTTACTTTAAACTCTGGAAATATTGATGTATCTATATCCGGGCATTCTGTTAATATTCTTTTTTTGCTCAAAGCTCCAATAATGGCCATAGTAGCACTTAAAGCATCGGTTGCAGATGGGCACATCATTACTATTTCATCGCCTTGTTTTCTATGAGATATAACATTATAAAATTTTGTAAGCTCACTAATTTTATTTTGTAATAAATCATCTAAAGCATGCATTTTAGAAAGGTTGTTTTTATTCTCTTCGCAAAATTTAGTATATCCATGAATATCAAGCATTGCTATATAAATATCAGCTATAGTTAAACTAAGTTTTAAATCTCCTGCAAAATTATATTTAGGATTTTCTATAACAAATTGGTCCCACAATTTTGGATATGTTTCTTTATCTAAATTATTAAAAAATCCCCAATTAATCTTTCTTATAAGTTGAAATAATCCTTTTAAAATATTATTATGATCATTAATCTTATCAAAATTAACATTACTAGCATAAGTAAATATTTCTGATAAAGTTTTTATTTTTCCAGATACTATCTGCTCGCTTAAATGAGTATATAACTCATATTTTGATGTTGAGGGGGTATAATCTTCTATTGTGTTCACATTGTTTCCTTAAAAATTATTAATATATCTCAAACCCATTTAAAACTTTAACTCATAAATAAAAAAAAGCAATAGTTATTATAATTTTATGTAAAAAACCTTGCATATATTCCTGATGGAAGTATTAAATCGCTATTTTCTATAGGAAGAGCTATCTCTCCGCTTTCAAAAAAACCATTATTTTTAATTTGAGTTTGTAAAATGTTTTTAAGAGATATATGAGAAAAACTTGCAGTATAGCAGTTAATTAAAAATAGAATAGGGGAGGGCGATAACAGTTTAACACATTCTTCTACTAATCTTGTTAAACTAGTTTCTATTTGCCAAAGCTCTCCGTTAGGACCTCTGCCGTATACTGGAGGATCCATTATAATGACATCATATTTTCTCTCTCTTCTCACTTCCCTTAAAACAAATTTAATAACATCTTCTATAATAAATCTTACTTTTTTATTTTGAAAATTATTAATTTCAATATTAGTTTTTGCATGCCCAACAATTTTTTTTGAAGCATCAACATGCACTATTTCATCGCAATCAGCATAAGCACAAGCAACAGTAGCACCACCTGTATATGCAAACAAATTCAATGCTTTTATTTCTTTGTTTTTATGAGTAGAAGATTTTTTTTCTTTTATTTTGTCTATTATAAATTGCCAATTAACGGCCTGCTCTGGGAAAAGACCTATATGTTTGAAGTTTGTAAACTCTATTTTGAATGATAAATCTTTGTATTTGATGATAAAGTTTTCTTTAGGAGTGTTAATATACTGCCAATATCCACCGCCTTTATCCGAGCGATGATATATAGCATCTAAATTATTCCATTTATTTAATTGTTTTTGCCAAATAATTTGAGAATCAGGACGAGATACTAAAAATCCTCCTATATTCTCAAATTTTTCGCCATTTCCAGCATCTAAAATTTTATAGTCTTTCCAATCTCTTGCTACAATCATACAATTATTTATTATTTTTGATTATAGTAAGTTACATCATTACGAACAACAACTATATCAACTCTTCTATTTAAAGCTCTTCCATCCGGTAAATCATTAGAAGCCACAGGTCTAGTGTCAGCATATCCAGCAACAGAATATTTATTTATGTCTAATTTACCAGTTTGGTCGCTTTCAAATATTTTTTCTAATACCACAATAGCCCTTGCAGTAGAAAGCCCCCAGTTGTTTCCAAATTTCTCTTCTGTAGTACTTCCTTCTAATATTGCACCAGAGTCTGTATGACCTTCTATTCTAATATCATTTGGTAATGTGCTAAGCACAGAAGCTATTTTAATAAAAGTTTCTGTATTGTTTTGGGTGTTTACTATGTTTGTGGAAGCTGATTCAAAATATTGATCTGCTCCTAATGTGATAACAAAACCTCTTTCATCTTCGGATACTCTTACTTTATTGTTTTTTATTTCAGATTCTAACACTGACACGGCTTTATCTACACTTCTACCCATAGAATAACCTCTATCCATAGCAGGTAAAGCATCTACATTAGCACCGCCAGCAACTAATTTACTCTGCGATAAAGTAACCCCTCCAGATAAATTACCGAAAGAACCCCGAAAAGCAGTAGCAAGCAGCTGCATAGTAGAATCACTAATAGATTCAGACATAGTAGAAAGTATTAATACGAAGAACGTAAGTACCAAAGTAACGAAATCCCCATATGTTTGAAGCCATAGAGGAGCGGAAGGTCCCGGTACTTGTGCTTTATCACCAACTTTTTTAGCTTTTTTACCAAATTTAATAGTAGCCATTATATATCCTTAAATTATTTATCTATCTCCAACCTGCTCATTAACTTTTTGACGTTGAGGAGGAGGTAAGAAAGATACTAATTTATCTTTAACAATTCTAGGGTTATCACCAGCCTGTATAGATAATATACCCTCAAGCATAATGCTCTGTACAATAGCCTCAGAAGCGTGTCTTGCAGCAAGTCTGCCTGCTATAGGCAAAGCAAAACCGTTAGCTATAACTGAACCGTAGTAAGTAGTAATAAGTGCCACCGCCATACCAGAACCGATGGCTTCAACACCGCCGCCGCCACCCAAGCTTCTAAGCATTATTACAAGTCCGATTAATGTACCAATCATACCCCAAGCAGGATATAATGAAGCAGCATCTTCAAATACCTTTCTTACTGTATCGTGTCTTGCTTCTACGTTATCTATTTCTGTATTCAAAATGTTTTTTACTAATTCTGGATCCGTTCCGTCTACTACAAGCTGCATACCTTTTTTAAGAAAAGAATCTGCCACTTCCTGTATATCATCTTCAAGTACAAGCAAACCTTCTCTTCTTGCCTTTTCAGAAAAACTTATTAAAGTAATAATGATTTGTGCTTCATCATAGTTAGGTTTATTTAAAAGAACTTTAATAGCTCTAGGTACACCCAATATAGTTCCTATGTCATTTGCAACGAAAAGAGAAGTAGTTCCTCCTAATCCTGTTACAACTGCAGAAGCAATGTCCACCATGTGTCCAACATTACCACCACCTGAAATTATACCAAATAAATTGATACCTATAACTAAGAAAAAACCTAAAGGTACTATAATATCCATATTTTTTACTCTCTAATATTTTATTTATTTTTTATTTTCTTTCTAATCTTCATTACCATAGAAAGAAGGTTTTTTAGTAGAATTTTCATTTACTATTCTAGTTCTATATTCCACTATTCTATTTAATACAGTTTCAAAGCTATCTTTAGTCAGCACTTTTCTTCCAGATAGCATAGTAATAACCAAATCAGGAGTTTCCTCCATAAACTCTATTTGATGTGGATTAATATATAAAACGCTTCCGTCAAATCTAGTTACATATATCATAATATCAGAAACTCCTAACCATTATATTATACTAAAAAAAAACAAAAAGTCTAATATTTTATTTATCTTTTAAGTGCTATAACCTCTTGAAGCAATTGATCAGCTGTAGTTATAGTTCTAGCATTAGCTTGGAAACCTCTTTGAGTTACTATCATATCAGTAAATTGTTCGCTCAAATCAACGTTAGACATCTCTAAAGTACCAGCTTTAATAGAACCTCTTCCTTCAGCAGCAGCAACCCCGATATTAGCAGCACCAGAGTTATTACTTTCTACAAATAAAGTATCTCCTGCTTTCTCTAAACCGCCGGCATTATTAAACTTAGCCAAAGCAACCTGTCCTAAAGTTTTTCTGTTACCATTTGTAAATACACCAGTAATCTGACCGCTGTCATCAAAGCTGAATCCTTCAAGCATACCCATAGTATAACCGTCTTGCTCTATAGCTTTAGTTGTAGAAGGTGATTCAAATTGTGTAATACCATTAAATAAACCAACTTCTCCTAAAGTAAGGTTAATAGTTTGATTTACTTCTCCGTCTGTACCTGTATATGTGAAAGATACATTAGGCATTAATACGCCTTCTGTTTGAGTGTTAGCACCATCACTTACAGAAATCAATGAACCAGCATCATTAAATACTAATTGGAAAGTATTGTTTCCGCCGCCTTCAACAGGGTCTCCTGCTGAAACACTTACGCTTCCTTCTGTTGCTTCTGGTACTTCTATTACCATATCCCATCTGTTAACATCTGTTCTATTGAATGTTGCTCTTAATTGACGAGGTATTCCTGTAGAATCATAAATAGTTAAATCTGCTTGGTGAGTGTCGCTATTTTTTTGTAGGTTACAGAAGAACTTAGTGTTTTGTGTAGCACGTGCTGGGTCTTTTGAACCTACTGGTATAATTAAATCTTCTACACCAGCAGCAGTGTTTAATTCCATCATTCCTGTTTCTGGGTTAAGTACTGCATTCCAACCTTGTACCTTATAACCATTAGAAGGATTAACTAAATAACCATCTTTATCTAAAGAGAAAGCACCATTTCTTGTATAATAAGAATTATTTCCTCTCTTTTCAATAAAAAAACCTTCTCCTTGAATGGCTAAATCTGTATTTACACCTGTAACTTGTAAAGCTCCTTGAGTATGTATTGTATCTATAGTAGCTACCTGCATACCAAGACCAACCTGCTGAGGATTGATACCGCCTCTATCTTCCTGCGGCTTAGCAGCTCCGCTCAAAGATTGGCTTATCATATCCTTGAAAGTTACTCTACCTTTTTTAAAACCGTATGTATTTACATTGGATATGTTATTACCAACAACATCCATTCTAGTTTGGTGATTCTGTAATCCAGATACACCTGCAAATAATGAACGCATCATAAGGCGAATTCCTCCATAAAAGTAATTTTTTTATATTTAATTAATTTGTGTTATATTCTTATAATTATTTTCGGTATAATTAAAATTTGCTTAATATTTTTTTATTATCATTTAATTTTAATAATATAAAAATGATAGTGAAAATTATTGTTTTTGTTGAATTGATAATAATTAGAAATAAAAATATTTATTTAGATTTTTTTGTAAAATTATTTTTTTAGTTTTTATATTAATATAAATAAAAAAGAGATGCTACATTTAGCAGCATCTCTTAAAAATAATACTTTTTCATAAACCTTTTATATAATTAATCATCAAATTGCTGTCCCATTAATTGTCCATTAGATGATATAAACATTTCCATCATATTGTTGAGTTTGATTTTGTAATTTCCCCACTCTTTCTCAACACTTACCATCATAGCCTGAGGATATGTTTTTTTCACTGTATTAGCAACCGCTTGAGGCAATACACTAAAAGGTACACCATTATATTCTCCGTCTATATTTATCCAGTCGCCGTTTGTTAAAAAATCTATACTAGCACCATTTGACAGCTCAACATCAAACTTAGCCCCATCTCTTTCTACTTTCCATATTTGAGCATTAGGATATATTTTTTTGATGAATGTTACTGCCTGATTCGGCAATGCTGAAGCGGGAACTATCATATCAGCAAATAAAATTGATGTAGAAAAAATTGTTAATACTATTAATGAAGATAATATTTTTTGGGGCTGTCCTAGATAACTAAAAAAGCTCCTTTCTTGCTATATTATATATAATTTCCAACTGTTTGTCAACTTTTGGATTATTAAATCTAAATTGACATTCTTTAATAAATAAGTGAAAATGTTCTTTTGGTATTCCATTAAATTTACGAAGATGTCTTTTCGCTTGATTCCAAAAATTTTCTATACCATTAATATGGTTCTTTTCTTCAGCAAACTTTTCACTATGATTAATTCTAAAGTGCTTGAATTCTGAGACATCTAAAACATCATAACTATGATAATAATCTGAATAAACTATACTATCAGGCTGTACTTTTTGCCTAATAATAGGCATTAATTTTAGTATTATTTATTATTTTTATATATACTTTTCCGCCTCTTTTTAATAAACCAAACACTGGTATTTTATATGCAAGCTCCTCTTCCTCTTTTTCCTTTTCTTTTACCTCCAAAATAACTTTACGAAGTACACCCTTGCGGTGCCATCAACTTCTATTTCTCCATTAAAAACTTCTTCTTCTTTTTCTTTCTCATATTCAAATATTAATTCTCTAAATATGATAATATAATACGCTGTTTTATTAATTCCAATAAGAGCAGAGGCAGTCCTTGCTGTAGTTCCTGCTGCAAAATGTTCTATTAATTTTAATTGTTTTTCTTTACTTAATTTACTACGTTTCATACTTTAATTTTAACAAATTTAAGTTATCTAGGACAGCCCCTATTTTTTTTATCATATTAAACTCCTGTATAAGTTACTACTGTTATATTTAATAGTAAATTACATTTATAAGCTTAATATAAACAAAAATTAAATTTATGTCAACATATTTTATGATTTTATTCTGTTAAATCTACTTCTATATTTGAAATTTTATTTATTATCTCATCATAACTCATCTTAGCAAGTGAACTATCACTTCCGCATGCTATATATAAATCATCAAATCTATTCATGCTTTTATCAACTAATACAGTAATTCTTTCATCTATTCCAAATGGGCATACTCCTCCAAAAGTAAAGCCTGTTAAGTTAAAAGTATCCTCAGCACTTGCAAAATTGGTTTTACATCCAAAATATTCTTTAGTCTTTTTTGAAGAAATTTTTTTATCTCCAGATGCTATAAGCATAAAAAAATCTTTTTTTACTGGTTTTAATAATATAGATTTAGCAACCTGTCCTTTTTCTATATTTAAAGATTTGGCAGCATCTTCAACTGTTTTTGTAGCTCCCTTCTCTTCAAATTCCTTATGCTCTATTCCTAATTCATTTAAAACTTTTAATACTTTTTCACTAATCATGAATATTCTCCATTATATTTAATTTTGTCTATGCTCTTTTAAAAATAATCCTATTCCAAATAAAATTACTATTATTCCTATAAACTGATTAATGCTGATACTCTCTTTTAATATAAAATATCCTAATATACAAGCTCCCACAGCTTCACCCAATATAGTCATAGATACAACACTAGCAGAAAACCATTTTAAAAGCCACATAAATACCACATGTCCAAGCATTGTAGAAACTAAAGTTAAACCTAATATATTAAGCCAAGTATATAATGGATATCCTGTAAGAGGTGTGTTGGTGAATATTACCACAAAAAATAAAAATACAGATGATGCCAAATATGTTAAACCTGTGTATGTAAGAGCGGATAATCTTTTTCTTATATATTGCCCAAGTAAAAAGTTAGCACTAATGAGTCCTGCTGATATAAATGCCAAAACATCTCCAATTAAGGCGGTAGTGCTTACTTGAAAATCTCCCCAGCCTATTATGATAGAGCCTATTATAGCTATAATAAAACCGAGTATTGCTAATTTTGTATATCTCTCTTTAAATATAAAATAACCTGCTACTATAGAAAATAAAGGTTGAAGTGTTACTATTACAGTAGAGCTTGCAACGGAGGTGTATTTTAAAGATTGAAACCATAGTGAATAATGCAATGCTAAAGCTATGCCTGATACTAATGATAATAGAAAATCTTTTTTGCTTATTTTTTTTAGCTCTTCTAAATTTTTTATTAGAAGTATAGGCAAAATTATTATAAATGAAAATAATAATCTATAAAATGCTGTTATTGAAGAGGGAGCATTAGCTAGTCTTACAAATATTGCTGACATTGA
Organism: Brachyspira pilosicoli; assembly: GCF_008016535.1. GTDB lineage: Bacteria > Spirochaetota > Brachyspiria > Brachyspirales > Brachyspiraceae > Brachyspira > Brachyspira pilosicoli_A. Next base: position 78,428 of record NZ_SAXY01000064.1, on the reverse strand, counting down.
TAATGCTGTTACTCCAATAAGTAAAAAGATGCTCTTTCCCATTACTATAAAAAATATATATATATTAATTTATTTTCTCAAAATTATAATATTTTTTTTGCATTTTTCAATAATCAAAATATTGTAAATTGTATTATTATTAGATTGATTTTTTTACTTTATAGTGTATGATTTATATATAAAAATTTGTTTAAGAGTAGAATTTGAAAGTTAGATTTTTAGGAAGCAGAGGTTCTATACCAACCCCCGGTACTAGTTTTAGTGAATACGGCGGCAACACGTCTTGCTTACAAGTTATTGATGATGAAGGCAATTATATTATACTTGATGCAGGAAGCGGAATAAAAAATCTTGGATATTATGCTCTTAAAAGCGAAAAAAAAGAAAGCATTATTTTATTAACGCATTTCCATTGGGATCATATAATAGGCATACCTTTTTTTGCACCGTTTTATTCTAATAAATATAGCTTTACAATTTATGGTCCTAAAGATAATCATGAAGAGATGTATGAAACAATTAATAATATATTAGCTAAAGATTATTTTCCTATTAATCTTGAGCAGTTTGCTGCTTCTATTAAATTTGAACCTTTCTATGAAGGAAAAAAAATAAATTACGGCAATATGATAGTAGAAGCCTTATGGGTTAATCACCCTTGCTATACTTTATCTTACAAAATAACTTCTAATGACAAAACTGTAGTTTATCTTACAGACCATGAACCTTATAAAAAACGTCTTCATATACAGCACCCATCATTAGATCATTATAATAATAATGCTAATTTGCTTCATGCAAGGCTTATAGATTATGTGAGAGGGGCTAATGTTTTAATTATAGAAGGGGAGTATACAAAAAGCGAATATATTAATGGTCATGTTGGCTGGGGGCATTCTACTTTAAATGATGCAATACAAGTTGGGCTTGATGCAGAAGTGCCTTATGTTATTATTCACCATCATAATCAAGACAGAACCGATGCACAAATAAAATTGATTTACAATAAACTTTTAGCTTTTTTAAGAAAAGAAGGCATAGATTTGCAATTAGCTTTTGCCAAAGAGGGTTCTTATATTATTATTTAAGTATATATAAAAGAAGCAAAAGAACTGCATTTTTATTATAAATTTTATAATTTAATTGTACATTAAAATGCACTCCCCCGCACGACTAAGAAGTTATAATTAAAGCATAGCATTACCGTGCGGCAAGGTGGTACAGCTCGTACGCGGGAAAAAGTTGAATAAAAACAAAGCGAATGCGGGAAAAAGTTAATAAAAAAACTCATATAATAAAATATAATTATTTATGTGTAAAAAGTTTTAGAGCAGAGTTACTGTAAATTAATCTATTCCTAGTATCTCAACACCATGTTTCTTAATTAAAACAGTATGTTCAAAATGAGCAGCAAAAGAGTAATCAGCAGTAGATATAGTCCAACCGTCATTTTCTATCACATATTTATCAGAGCCTTCAGCTATCATTAATTCTAATGCCAAAACCATATTCTCTTCTAGTTTTACATCATTATTTGGATGATAAAAATTAAATATATACGGAGCTTCATGATATTCATATCCAACACCATGCCCTGTAAGAGATTTTATTATACTATAACCATATTCATTTACTTTTTTTTCAACTTCTCTTCCATATATGCTCAAAAGTATATTTGGTCTTAATTTGCATATAGCATATTCTAAAGATTCTTTACAGGCTTTAATTAATTTATATGCTTTTTTATTACTTGAGTTTAATTGATTGCCTTTAACAACCATAGTTCTAGCACAGTCTGCATAATAGTCATTATATTTAACTCCTATATCAATACATATAATATCGCCTTGCACTAATATTTTTTTATTAGTTGGTCTTCCATGTGCTATTTCATTTCCTATAGATATGCTTGTAGAATAACCATATTCAGGCACTTCCAAATTGGCAGGATATGCTCCTTTGGATTTTATAAATTTCTCAACATCTTTATCTATTTTTGAAGCCCTTGTTCCTGATAGAGAATGTTTAAATGCTAAGTCTATAGCTTCATGTGCTATTTTTGCTGCTTTTTTAATATTTTCTATAGCTTTATCATCTTTAATAGAAGGCTTTACAATATCTGTTGTATTGTTTTTAATAAACATTATTTTTGCCTTACTATTTTAATGATTTAGGTGTGAATATTCTAAGCAGTATAACCAAAATAATAGCACCTAAAATTGAAGATGATAGATTAATATTAATATAGCTTACTATTTCAGTTAATCTCGGTAAATAATATGAACCAAGTAAAGCTCCAATAGTAGCTATTATAAACATCATAACCCATCCACCAAATACTTTTATATGCAAAATATTATAAAAAATTAGGCTTATTACTATCCCTATTAATATGAAAGCAGCTACTACTATCAAATATTCCATTTTTACCTCTTATTTATTTTGATATATATTTTTTTTAATATCAATTTGAAGAAAGCCCTATAAAGAAAGATTTTAATTGAGCTTCTTCATCTTGTATAGGTATAAATATAATATGAGAAACATTTTCTCTGTCTTTCTCATCAAATTTAATCTTTAATGATAATGATGAGAAAGGATCTGATACATATAATGTCTTTTTAGATGATAATATCTTTTTAAATAAAGCTTCATTTTCATCTATCTCTAGTTTATTTTTAGTATCTTCCGTAAGATTTTGAGAATCTGTTATTTTATATATACCGTTTTCATCTTTGGTAAGCATAGCAGAATGTAATACATTAAGTCCAGATTTTTCTTTTATCCAATATAGCATTTCATCTAAATTTTTATTTACAAACTTCTCGCCTTTAATTGCCTTAAGAATATTTTTCCAATTTGAAGTCATATTATCTCTTACTTTCTCTTCAGCTTTTTTATAATCATCAGGCATAGCAGGTCTTTTCTCTTCAGGGTCATATAATTCGCTGTCTATTAAATCTTCTGTATCAAATACATCATCTTCACTTGCTTTTTTTATTATTTCATCACTATCATAGTCATGTGATTTATCAAATTCATCTTTATGATCATCAAACAGAAAATCTTTATTAAGAGCAAGATTAAAAGAATCTAAAGAAGAGAAATAATCATCTTCCTTTTTACTAATTTCATCATCAATTATAGAACCGTGACTTATCAAAATATCCTCCTCATCATCAGAAATAATATCATCTATCCCTCTTATAATATCTTTATCATCATATTCATCATTATCTTCTAGTACATTATCTAATGTAGGTACATAATCTAATTCTTTATCTTCTTCAGATACTATATTATTATCTAAATTATCTATATTTGGTATCGGATTATAATCTTCATCAATATTGTCTATTTTAATAGCTTCATCATCAATACTCTCTTCTATGTTCTCCAAGTCTTCCACATTATCTAAGTTTAAACGCTCATCAGTGTTGTTTTCTATATCCTCAATATTGTCTATTTTAATAGCTTCATCATCAATACCATCTTCTATGTTTTCCAAGTCTTCAACATTATCTAAGTTTAAATGCTCATCAGTGTTGTTTTCTATATCATCAATATTATCTATTTTAATAGCTTCATCATTGATACTCTCTTCTATGTTTTCTAAATCCTCAATATTATCAATATTTAAATGCTCATCTTCATTATTATCTTCTTTTATATTATCTAATTTAATATCATCGTTGTCAATACTGTCTTCTATGTCTTGCAAATCTTCAATATCTAATAAATCTTCTTTGCTTATATTATTTACAGCATTTTCTATTTCATCTAAATCAGGTAATTCCAATTTACTTTTTCTATCAATATGTTTTTTATTTTTTGATTCTATATTATTTAAATATTCTATATCTTCATTTAATGTGTCTAAATCATAATTAAAATCATCAAGATTGTTATCATCATCAAAATTATTATACTCATCATCTTCTACAATATTATCATTATCTGAATATATACTATCATCTTCTATATCAGAAACATTTTGTGTTTGTAATTTTTTTCTTTCGTATAATACACTTGATATTAAAAATATTAATGAAGAAGAAAGTATAACAAGTAAAATATATTTTAAATATTTTTGTATTATAGGTACATCAAGTTCTAATATTCCAACATTAAAGTTATTTATATCTTTAACATTGCTTGAGTGTAATATATATGAATAAGCACCTATATTTATTAAACCAGGATTATTCATATATTGATATAATGCATCTCTTGAAATACTATTGATATTTATAGAAGGATTATAATATATTACCCCATTAGGTATAAGCAGGAAGTTTAAATTGTATGAAGTGTTTTCAAAAATCTTTTTAAATACGCTTGCTACAATATATCCAACTTCTAAACCTTTTTCATTTTTAATTGGTTTAACAAAATAAACTCCGTCAAAATCTTGATCGAAATAAGCTTTTTTATCATTTACTTTTAATGCATTAAGGTTTATGCTTTTTCTATTGTCTGGAGAAGAAAATACGGCACGTCCATCAGAAAAATAAAGACCTACAGTATCAAAAGCATAATTACCGCTTCTAAAAATAGATATAATTCTATTTTTTTCATCTTCATTCATTCCATTTAATACTACATTTTGAAGTAATGAAGGAAAGTTATAACTCTCTATTATTTTATCTAATCTATTATCATAATCATTTATAAGACTTAATATATTATTTTGACATATAAGAGATGTTCTATCAAGTTTTTTTGTATCTATATCAAAAGCATCTTTTTTTAATCCAAATACAAAAGTGATAAATAGAGCAATAATTATAGCATTAAGCAAAATAGCTATATATACAAAAATAGAAATATTATTATGTCTATCAAACATAAAAAAACCACCTATATTATTTTTTAGTTATACTTTTTCTAGCATCTTCTTCTGCTTTACTTATTATTGAAGATAACATCTTATCAAAAGCAGCAAATACATCTTCTGTTCTTTTAGTGTCTATATTATTTTTTATTTTTTCTGCAGTATTATTTTCTAGATTATTATATGAATTATATATTTCCATATTAATATTTTCTTTTACTTCTTCTACTGCCTCTTGTTTTTCTTCTGTTTTATCTGTATCTTCTACTTCACTTATTTTTTCTATTTCTAAATTAAAAGTATTTTCGTTATTATAATTATTATATGATAAATCACTTTTAATAATTTTTCTATCTCTTATATCTTCAGCATTATAATATTCATTATTACTATATTCGTCATTTAAAGAATAATATTCATTGTGCTTATCGTTTTCTATTTCTTGATATATATTTTCAGCTTCTTGATTAAAAGTGCGTATCTCTTCTAAAGTGCTTATCTCATCATTATATAAATTAGTATTATCGTTATTATTTTCTGTATTTTCTATTTCGTTATTATAATATTCTTCTTCATTGTTATTATATTTACTATACTCTTCTGTTTTATAAATCTCTTCTAATGTATTATTATATATATCATCATATTCTAATATTTCATCTTCTTCTGATATCTTTTGCTCTTCTACAAATTCTGTTAAATCTTCTTCTTTTTTATTTTTTTCGAATTCTCTATCAACTTCATTTTCTATATAGCTTAATGAATAAATATTATCAAGATTATCTTCTTCTATTATTGTACTGTTATCTTTTATTTCTTCTGTTTTTTCTTCTATTATTAATTTTTCTACTGTTTCTTCTGTTTCTGCTATTGCTGTATTATTATTCATATCTTCATTTTTATCAGGATTATATTTATTGAACTTTATCATATTTACAATATTTGATATATCTTTTGCAATATTAAACTTGTCTTCTTTTTTTTCTTTTTTATTATTCTCAAAATATTTTTCTGGTATTTTATAATGCAATCTTTCTATTATTGGAGGCATATCATCTATTACGGTAGATTTTGGTATATCTGCCTTTACTAAACTTTCATCTATAAACAATTCATTTTCACCTTTCACACTCTCTAAAAAATCTCTATTAGTTTTAATTTGCATTAAATATTTAAAGAAATTAATTATTCCGCTTAATATTAGTTGGAATAATAATATAAGTAAAGCAGTAGCAGCTAATACTATTAATTCAAAATAATTAGGATATTCTTTTCCTATCATAGATACAGATAATGAATCATTAACTATAAAACTAGGTTGTTTTTTATAATAAGCAAATCTATTAATAACACTAGATACTTTTTCTATAGATTTCTCTCCCACAGATTCTCTCACATTATAAACCAAATCTCTAGAATCGCTTATATAAAGTCTTTTATCTGCCACTTGATAATACATAGCTATATCAGATACATAAGAATAATCATTTCTTGTAGTAACAATAATTTCACCATGTTTATTTTTAATATATTCCATTATATAGAATGCATTTTCATTTTCAGCATTTAATACTAAAGAGCCTTTATTTTTTATTTCTTTTAATAAATTATCTTGTAATTCTATAGGCCAAGATTTATGATTAGCCGAATATAGATTGAGCCTCATTTTACCGTCTATAGAAAAAACTGTCATGCTTCTTAAATAAGGATTTTCTAAAGTCATTTTATAATAATCATTTTTATATTTTTCTAATTCCGCTTTTGAATAATTTTTATATGGGTTATAATCTTTTAATATATCAGCAGTTTGATACATACTATATCCTACATAATCTGATATAGATTGAGTTATTAAATTTACCTGATATTCTGATACTGTATTTCTCTTTATTTTTAAGTTTGTAGCAAATTTATCCATCATCTGCATCATCATATCTAAATAATCATTAATTAATACAGATACTTTACTATTTTGAGGCAATATTGTATTGCTTGCAACTCTTGCAAACATAGCGACTATAAAAATCATTAAAAATGATATCATCAAACTAAGAATTGTTTTAATAATTTTTTGCTTTTTATCATTATTCATAACTCTAAACCCTTGTATCTACTATAGCTATATCTTTTTTACTATTATTGTATTTTTATCGGATAAAGAGTTTTTTACTTGAAAATTTTATTTTAAAAGGATATAGGCAATATTTTTTATATTTTCATATGAATTTATGTTTTTTTATTAAAATAAAATTTTATTTTAAAATATGTGTATAATAGTTAAACAAAAAATCTCTATATTAGTACTTGATTAAATTAGTATATTGTGATAAAATATAAATTCTATGAAATGTATTTAGTTAAATTAATATAAATTTTTTTAGGAGAAAAACCAATGGAGCAACAGATTAGATTAGTAGAAGCAAAACATAAAAAAGAAGCTATTTTACCTTTTGAAATAGGTGATACAGTAAAAGTATGGGTAAAAATAATAGAAGGTGACAGAGAAAGATTACAAGCATTTGAAGGTGTTGTTATTTCAATGCGTGGTAAAGGCATAAATAAAAGTTTTATAGTTAGAAAAATATCTTATGGTGTAGGCGTTGAGAGGATATTTTTAGTAAACTCTCCTAGAATAGACCATATTGATATTATAAGAAAGGCTAAAGTAAGAAGAGCTAAACTTTATTATTTAAGAGATAAAGTAGGTAAAAAAGCTCGCTTAGTAGAAAGACTTGGTGTAAAAATACCTAAGCATTCAGATTTATTAAAGTCTGAAGAGTCTCCAAAAGAAGAACAATCAGCAGAAGAAACAACAACAACAGAAAATAATCAATAAATTATAATAATTTTATATTTTTAAGGATAAATCTTTATGGGCTATAAGATTGTTGCCAAAGAACAATGGTCAGACAAAGTTTTTATGATGAAAATTGTAGCTCCAGATATAGCTAAACATCGTAAAGCAGGTAATTTTATTATTTTTAGATTAGATGAGTTAGGAGAGAGAGTGCCTCTTACTATAGCTGATGCTGACCCTGAAGCAGGAACAATTACCATAGTAACTCAAAGTATTGGTTATTCTACAACTAAATTAATGGGACTTAAAGTTGGCGATGAGATAATGGACGTTATAGGACCATTGGGACAGCCTACTCATATTGAAAAGCAAGATGGTATTATACTTGGTGTTGGAGGAGGTGTCGGCATAGCTCCTTTGCATCCTATAGTACAGGCCCATCATAATGCTGGTAATAAGGTTATATCAATATTAGGTGCTAGAGATAAATCGCTTATCATTATGGAAGATATGATGAAAAAAGTATCTGATGAACTATTAATTTGTACTGATAATGGAAGTTATGGTGAGAAGGGTTTAGTTACAGATATGATTAAAAAGATATATGATAGGGGGGAGAAAATTTCTGAGGTTATAGCTATTGGTCCTGCTATTATGATGAAATTTGTTTGTAAGCTTACTAAAGAATATAATCTGCCTACTACTGTTAGTTTGAACCCTATTATGATTGATGGTACAGGTATGTGCGGTTGCTGTAGAGTATTAGTTGGTACTCAAACTAAATTTGCTTGTGTTGAAGGTCCTGAATTTGATGGTCATTTAGTTGATTTTGACTTACTAATGAAAAGACAGGCTATGTATAAAAAAGAAGAGCATGAATGTAATTTAAAATTGGCTAATTAATGGTATTTTAAGTATCTATTAATAAAAATAAGAGTTATAATCTATTTAAGGTTATAGCTCTTTTTTAATCTTTAAGGAGTATAATTTGAAATTACCTGTAGATTATAGTTTGGGAGGTTTTGAATTAAAAAAATTTGAATGGGACACTACAAATGTAAATGTTGTTGTTAATATAAAAAATAATGCCCCAATAAAAATGATTTTAGAAGATTTTGAATGTAATCTTATTAACAGCAGAAATGAAAAGTTTGCCTATTGTGTTTCGGAAAATATATCTATTAAATCTCGTTCATCATCAAGTGTTAATATCAATGTTGTGTTTTATAATAAAGAAACTTCTAATTTAATATCAGATTTTTTTAATTTTAAAAAATCTAAGTTTAAGATATATATTGTTAATGGTAAATTAAAACTATTTGCTATATTTCCAATTACAATTAATCTTTCAAATAAAACAAGAACTTATAATATATTAGATATTTTAAAATTATTAATGAAGTAAATTTATTTTGTACTCATTATATTTCTTAAGGCAGCAGCTCTCATCTCAGAATATTTCTTATACTTTTTTTTGCTATGAAACATTGCTTTTAAATGATTATTTTTAGTAATAAACATCATATAAGATAAAGTATCTAAATCTATATCATCAATAATATTGCAATCTAAACCAACTCTAAGCCATAAATTATGCTTTATAAACTCCATATAATTCATAACTCTAGCATTTGATAGTAAAGACTTACTCCTATAAACTTTATCTTCTATGTTTAGCCTATACATATTTTTTATTTTTAACCGCATTTTTTTTTCTTTATCTAGAATATAATTTACGATTTCAAGCATATTATTTAAAACATCTCTCTCAGAAATACCCATCATAGTTCTGTTTGTTATATTAAGTACAGGCATAGTTCTTCCTGCCCTAATTGATATATCAAAACCTTTTTTTGATGCTTTATTAATAAAATATTCTATATTATCTGGGGTTTTCCATATTAAAGCGGGTATTGCCATAGATACTGTTACATTCATTGCGATACCTATTTTTTCTGGAGAGCTAGTTAAATATCCAAATTTTTTATTAAAAGCAAAATCTATTTTTTTATCCAACATGCTCTCTATTTTATAAGCCCTATTAAAACATTCTTCTATTTCTAAGCCTCTAGCTATAGTTTGTATCTCGCAATGTTCATTAGAATTTATTAAGATAGATGTTTCCTCATCTTCATCCATATAAAGTGAAGCATTTAGCAGATTTCTTTTATTTGGTATTGTTAGGTTTTCTTTTAAAAGCTTAATTTCTAATGGAGCAATCTCTCTTAACTTTATTTTTTCAAGATAAATATCTAATATTCTAAGTTCTTCTATTTCTTTTGTTAGAATGCTGTCGATTTTTTCTATATCATCTTTATCTATATGATTATAGAATCTAATATTGTCTATATTTCTATATATGGATACTTTAGAATATAATATTATATTATCTTCTAAGCCTTTTTTATATATCCATTTAGCAATATTATCTGCGGACATCTTTATTTTCACTTAAAGTTTCTTTTATATTCAAAGTTTGTTTAAGGTTTTCTATTTTATTTTTAATAATAGAAGCTTCTTCATAGTTTTCTATTTTGATGAGCATGTCCATAGTAGCTTCATATTGTTTAATTTTTTCTTCTATATCTCTATTAGTGAGGTTTTTATTAGCAACTCTTCCTAAATGTTTGTTGTATGTATGTATTTTTCTTACATGTTTAGCTATACTTTCAGAGAAGTTCTCATAACATTTAGGACAAGATATTATACCTGTTTTTTTAAACTCTCTTAAAGAATAACCGCAAGAAGGACATATTTTATCTTTTAGTTTAGGTCTTTTTACACTTTTCTTTTTTAAATTAACAACTGGTTTAGATTCTGGAAATATTGTATGCAAATTATCAAATTCAAGTTCTATGCATTTTTCCATTATATTCATTTTTTTCTCGCATTCTTCACAGATATGCATTTCATATTTTTTATTACCTATAGATTCTTTTATATGTAAAACAGCAAGATTCTTGCCACAAATATTACAACTCAAGATGCTACCCCTAAAATTATTATAGTAAAATTTTACCATTTAACAAAAAAAATTGCAAATATATAAACAGAAAATGAATTTTTTTTTCGCAAATATTTGAATATTTTTTTTAATTTATTAAATTTCCAATTAAAGTATGATTTTTTATTTCTGTTATTTCACAGTAATAAATATCGCCCATATTAAGTTCTTTTTCTTTTTTTATTAACACAATTCTATTTTCTTTGCTTCTGCATAAATAATGCATATTATCTTTGGCAATATCATCTATCATTATATAAGCTTTTTTTCCAACCTGTTTTGAGAGTAATTTTTGTGCTAATTCTCTTTGAAAATTAACTATTTGAGTAAGTCTTCTTGCCCCTGCTGCCTTATCATATTGAACTTTCTTTTTGTATGCAATAGAGCCTTCTCTCTCAGAATATTTATATAAATAAGCCTCTTCAAAACCAATGCTTTCAAGTAAATCTAATGTTTCCTTATATTCTTCTTCAGTTTCATCTGCATAACCAACTATAATATCTGTAGAAATAGGAAAGTCATCAGCATGCTCTCTTAAAAATGATACTTTTTTAATATATTCTTCTTTTGTGTATTTTCTATTCATTAAAGATAATATTCTATCCGAACCGCTTTGAAAAGGCAGATGTATATGCTTACATAAACTGTTTAAACTCCATATAGCATCAGCTAATTTCTTATCAAAATCTTTAGGGTGAGAAGTTAAAAACCTTATCCACACCTTATCTTTTGCTTTTTCTTCTATAACCTTATCTATCTTGTATAATAACTCTGTAAAGTTTATTTCATTATCAATATCAAGCCCATAAGAATTAACATTCTGCCCCAGAAGAGTAATCTCTTTAGCTCCTTCGTCAATGAGTCTTTTTACTTCATCTAATATCTCGCTAGATTTCCTGCTAATCATCTTTCCTCTAGTGTGAGGTACTATGCAGTATGTACACCAGTTGTTACATCCATGAGTGATTGGTATGAATGCCTTATGCGGTTTATCTTCATCAACATAAGACTTATTAAATATATAATTATCATTAAACTTCCTTACAAAAACCTCTTCATCTTTTAAGTAGTCTATAATATTAACTTCATTGTATACATCAAATATCTTATCAACCCCCAAACTCTCTAAATGCTCTTTAGAAGTTTGAGCCATACAACCCATAATGATGATTTTTGTGTCTTTTTTGTTTTTCTTTCTATTAGCATTAAATAGCTTTACTCTTGAAAAAACTCTCTCTTCAGCATGTGCTCTTACACTGCATGTATTTATTATAATATTATCAGCATTTTCATGATTTTCTGTTTGTATAAATCCTTCTTGCATAAGTGAGTTTATTAAACTATTTGAATCTGCTTTATTCATTTGGCAGCCGTAATTTTCTAAGTAAAAATTTTTCATATTCTATTCTTTATTTGTTTTTGGTATTTATTATTATTTTTTTATGAATTTGGATTTAATATCATCTATTAAAACTTCTGGAACTAAACTATCTATAGGACCATTAAATTTAAGTATTTCTTTAATAAGTGATGAACTTACATAAGAATAATGCTCTGATGTATGTAAAAATATCGTATCCATCTCTGGATATAATAATTTATTCATTCTTGACATTCTAAGTTCATAATATAAATCTTCGCTGTCTCTTATTCCTCTTGCCAATACTTTTATATCATTTTGTTTCATATATTCTGTAACAAGCCCTGATATAGAAACTATTTTTATTGCATCATTATTACCAATAGCTTTTTTTATCATTGCTTTTCTTTCTTCTGCAGTGAAAGTTGGGGATTTTTCTAAGTTTACAGTTACAGATATATATACTTCTTCAAATATATCAGCAAGTCTATAGAGAACATCGAGGTGTCCCAAAGTGAAAGGGTCAAAAGTACCCGGAAATATTACTTTTCCATTTTTCATAATAATAAATTATATACAAAAAATATATAATATCAATATAAAAGAGTTATTTTTAAATTATATTAAAATAAATATAATTTTTTTTATTTAGGTTTTTGTAGGTTGTAATTTTTATTAATATAAATTATTATTAGCACTTGATTATATAAGGAATTTGTTTTTTATGAGTAAGATTTTACTTCAGATAAAAGAAAAAAAGATATATTTTTTAGTATCTATATTAATATTTATAGCGGATACTGTTTCAAAATATTTTGTTGATAAATATTTACAGGAGATTGGTTTTAAAAAGATTATTGGTGATATATTGATATTTATATATACGAGAAATTATGGAGTTTCTTTTGGTTTTCTCAATAATGTTCCAGAAGTGATAAAGCATATAATACCAGAGTTTTTAAAGGTTGTTGTTTTTTTGGCAATGATTGTTGTATTTTATATAATAATATTAGTAGATAAGAAAAAGCAAAAAGTGTCTATAGTTGGTTTTAGTATGGTGTTGGGCGGAGCTATGGGCAATTTATTAGATAGAGTTATGAGGGGCTTTGTAACTGATTTTATCAATATGGGTTTTAATTTAGATATTAGATTTCCTTGGAATTATAATATTGCTGATGCTGCCATTACTATAGGTATTGTAGTTATAGCAATAGGTGTATTTTTCTTTAAAGAAGATTTTGATAGTGCATTTAAAAAAGAAAAAAAAGAAAATAAATAATAAAATTAAAATAAATAATAATAAATGTATAATTTTTTGATAATAGAAGAAAAAGATTTAAATAAAAGACTTGATATATTTGTAAGCGAGAAATTAAATATAAGCAGATCTCAAGTAAAAAATTATTTATCTTGTATATTAGTTAACGGTAATATAAAAAAACTTTCATATTATTTAAAACTTAATGATATTGTAGAGATAAACATAAAAACAGATGATAACAAAAAAGAAGAAGAGGATATATTAGCAGAAAATATTGATTTAGATATTTTGTATGAAGATGAATATTTACTAGTTGTAAACAAGCCTTGTAATATGAGTGTTCATTGTTCTTCATCTGAAAAGAGCGGCACTTTGGTTAATGCTTTGCTTTATCATATAAAAGATTTTAATTTTGTTGGTGATAGGAGTAGGGCAGGGATTATACATAGATTAGATAAAGATACTTCTGGTTTAATGATTGTAGGAAAGAATGCTGATATAGTTTCTGATATTCAGGAACAATTTAAAAACAGAACAATAAAAAAGATTTATCATGCTATAGTTGTAGGGGTATTGAGAGAGAATTTTTATGAAATTAATTTACCTATAGGCAGACATAGTGTATATAGAAAAAAAATGACAGTTCGTGAAGACGGCAAGAAGGCATTGAGTTATATAAAAGTATTAAACAGATTTAAAAAGCATAGTTTAATAGAGGTTAATATTAAAACAGGACGTACTCATCAAATAAGGGTTCATTGTTCATATAAAGGTTTTCCTGTAGCTGGTGATAAGATTTATTCTAAAAGTTATTCAAATTATAATAATTTAATGCTTATAGCAAAAGAGATAGAGTTTACTCATCCTATTAGCAGAAATATTATGAAGTTTGAAGTTGATTATACAGATTATTTTAAGGATTTTTTGATTTCAGATGAAATTTAAAGAATAAGCCAATTGCTAAAATTACAACTGGCTTATACTAATTCTTTAAGCATATGCATCTAAATTTTTTCCTAAATTGTAATTTACTAAAACTGAAGTACCTTGTCCAGAAACAAATTCATTTAATCTGCTCATAGAGTCAGATAAGTTATAGACATTAAGTCCTGCACTATACATATGTCCAGTTAGTGGAAACATTTTAGATGAATAAATAGAATTGATAGATACATTCATTTTTAACCTCCAAATGTTTTATATGTATATTATCGGATTATTATTCATTATAGTATATATGAAAAGATAATATTTTTTATTTTTTGTATAAAAAATATTAAAAAACTGCATTATAAAGTTTTTTTTATTGTTAAATTAAGCTTTTAATAATCAAATAAAAAACTTGATTTAACAAATAAAATTTATATACTAAAATTTAGAATATTAATTAAATCAAGGAGTTTTCTATTATGAGAAAAATATTCATTATAAGTTCTATGTTTATAATAGCAACAATTTTTACAGTATCCTGCGGCGGCGGAACTACTACAGATAATGCAGCAGCTGCAGAAGGTCCACTAATTGGAGTTACAATTTATCGTTATGATGATAACTTTATGTCATTTTTGAGAAGAAATATTGAAACTAGAATATCTGGTAAAGCTCAGCTTCTTATTAACGATTCACAAAATAACCAAGCTCAGCAAAATGACCAAGTAGATGTTATGCTTAATAAAAATGTAAATGCTTTGGCTATTAACTTGGTAGACCCTCAAGCAGCTCAAACTATTATAGATAAAGCTAAAGCTAAAAACATACCAGTAGTATTCTTTAATAAACAGCCTAGTGCAGAGGCTATGGCTAGTTATGACAAAACTTGGTATGTAGGTACTAAACCAGAAGAATCTGGCGATATGCAAGGAAAAATCGTAGTAGATGCTTGGAAAGCAGACCCTACTTTAGATAAAAATGGCGATGGTATTATACAATATGTATTAATTAAAGGTGAACCAGGTCACCCAGATGCTGAAGCAAGAACTTCTCATGTAACTATGTATATTACTAATAATGGAATTAAAGTAGAAAAATTAGAAGAATTAAATGCTAACTGGGACACTGCTAGAGCTAAAGATATAGTAGATGCTTGGATACAAAAATACGGCGATAAAATAGAGTTTATTTTCTCTAACAATGATTCTATGGCTTTAGGTGCTTTACAGTCTATACAGGCTTTAGGCTACAACACAGGCGATAAAGCTAAATATATCCCTATAGTAGGTGTAGATGCTATTCCTGATATGTTAAACGAAATCAAAAAAGGCACAATACTTGGTTCTGTTCTTAACGACCCAGTTGGACAATCTCAAGCTCTTATAGATTTGTCTTTGAATGTTGCTGCTGGTAAAGATCCTTTAGACGGCACTACTTGGACTTTAGATGAAGTAAAAGCAGTACGCGTTCCTTATGTTCCTATAACTGCAGATAATATTACTATTGCTGAAGAAGCTTATAAGTAATAATCATTATTTATGAATGGGGATATTATTATTGTATATAATGTCCCCTATTTTTTAATTTTGTATATCGTATTTTTTTAAGTGTAATTTTAAGGATTTTATTTTTATGGAAGAGAGAAAAGTAATTCTTGAGATGAAGGGCATATCTAAATATTTCCCTGGTGTTCAGGCTCTAGATAAGGCTGAGCTTGTTGTAAGAGAGGGGAGTGTTGTAGCCCTTATGGGAGAGAATGGTGCGGGAAAATCCACTCTTATGAAATGTTTATTTGGTATTTACCATAAAGATGAAGGAACAATATTATTGGACGGCAATGAGGTTAATTTTACTTCTCCAAAGCAGGCTTTAAATAATGGTGTAGCAATGGTGCATCAAGAGCTTAATCAGGTGAGGCAAAGAAATATACAAGATAATATTTGGCTTGGTAAATATCCTACTAAATTTGGATTTGTAGATGAGAAAAAAATGTATGATGATACTAAGGCTATTTTTGATGATTTAGAAATACCTTTAGACCCTAGAACTAAGGTATCTACATTATCAGTATCTGAAATGCAGATGGTTGAAATAGCAAAGGCGGTATCATACAACTCTAAAATACTTGTTTTAGATGAGCCTACTAGTTCGCTTACAGAAAAAGAAGTTGCTAAATTATTTAAGATAATAAGGAAACTTCAAAGCCGCGGTGTGGGTATGATATATATTTCTCATAAAATGGAAGAGATATTACAGATATCTGATGAAGTTACTATAATGCGTGATGGTAAATTTGTTTCTAACACTCCTTCAAAAGAATTAACAACTGACCTTATTATTAAGCAGATGGTAGGCCGTGATTTAACTAATAGATTCCCTCCTAAAACTAATAAACCTGCTGAAGGAATTTTAGAGATTCAAAATTTTACAGCATTTTATCAGCCTTCTCTTACTGATATTAATTTTAGTGTGAGAAAAGGTGAAATTTTCGGTATAGCAGGTCTTGTTGGTGCAAAAAGAACTGAAGTGCTTGAAAGTATATTTGGTATGCGTACTTTATCAAGCGGTAGAATTATTAAAGATGATAAAGACATTAAAAATAACACAACAAGAAAAGCTATTAAACATGGATTTGCTTTAGTAACAGAAGAAAGAAGACAGACTGGTATATTTGGCATGCTTTCTATTAATTTTAATTCTATAATAGCTAATATAGATAATTATAAAGGTAATTTTGGATTTTTGAATAATAAAAAGATGAGAGATGATACTATATGGGTAATAGACAGTATGCAGGTGAAGACTCCTTCAGAGAAAACAGCCATACAAACATTATCTGGAGGTAATCAGCAGAAGGTAATATTGGGAAGATGGCTTTTGAGTGCTCCCGATATTCTTATGCTTGATGAGCCTACTAGGGGTATTGATGTAGGGGCGAAATATGATATATATAAACTTATAATAGATTTAGCTACGGAAGGTAAGACTATTATTATGGTTAGCTCTGAAATGCCTGAATTGCTTGGTATAACCGATAGGATAATGGTTATGAGTAATGGAAGGGTTGCGGGCATAGTTGATACGGCTAATACTAATCAAGAAGAAATAATGGCATTATCTGCCAAATATTTATAATTTATTAATAAAGGAATAATATATGTCAGACAAAAATTCTACTACAAACAAAATTTCTAAATTTATACTGAATAATGCCATATTTGCAGCACTTTTAGTTATACTTATTGGTATTATTATTAAAGAACCATCTTTCTTTAGACTTAGCAACTTTGTAAACATTTTTGCTCAGGCTTCTACTCGTATGATTATTGCTGTTGGTATTGGTACTTTATTAGTAACTCAGGGTAATGACCTTGGTGCTGGCAGGGCTGTTGGTCTTGCTGCGGTTGTTAGTGCTTCTCTTTTACAATCTGCTACTAACCCTACTAGAATGTATCCTGATTTACCTATGCTTCCTGTTATATTACCTATACTTTTAGTTATGCTTATACTTATGGTATTTGGTTTTATAAATGGATTTATCATTTCTAAACTTTATGTAACTCCATTTATTGCTACTTTGGGTATGCAGCTTATACTTTATGGTACTACTAGTACTTATTTTGACAGACCTCCTTATGGTGCTCAGCCTATCGGAGGACTTGACCCTAGATTTACTAATTTAGCTCAGGGCGGTATAAAAATAGGCGGACTTACAATATCATACTTAATAATATTTGCCGTGATTATTACTTTAATTATGTGGGTAATTTGGAATAAAACTAAGCTAGGTAAAAATATATTTGCTGTTGGAGGCAACCCTGAAGCTGCTGCTGTAAGCGGTGTAAATATACCTCTCACTCTTATGATAGTTTATACTATGGCTGGTGCTTTATATGGTATAGCTGGTTCTTTAGAGGTGGCTAGGGTTGGTTCTGCTACAAACAACTTGGGTAACGGTTATGAGCTTGATGCTATTGCTGCTTGTGTTGTTGGTGGTGTTTCTTTCTCTGGAGGTATTGGTTCTATTTTGGGTATTGTATCTGGGGTTTTGATATTCCAAGTTATTAACTATGGTATGACTTTCGTTGGTATTTCACCTTATATGCAATATATTATTAAAGGTGCTATCATCATTGCTGCTGTTGCTGTTGATACTCAAAAATATTTGAAAAAGGTTTGATGAATCGTGGAAAATGATCCTTTTAGAACAGAGTTTAATAAAAAAGAGACAAGAAAAAGAACTATTAAGTCTTGGATATTTTTGGGGTTTGTGTTTCTAATTTTTGTGGTTGCTGAATTGATTAGATATATCAAGGGCTTGATTTAGTGATTTATTAATAATAGAGCTATTGCTAATAATTAGTAATAGCTCTTTTATTTTATTAAATAATATTTGTTTTTATTTGTGGTGGCTTTGCCCCCTGCGAAGCGTGCCTGTAGGGTACACACCTCCACTTCTTTTTGCGACCGAAGGAAGTGCCCTTGCGGCGTGACCAAAAGAACCAAAAGACTGCATTTTTAGTTAAAATACAAGTATTATATATGTATTCTAAGATATAGAGTAAAAACACTTGTACTTTTTGCAACTTTTTGCTACGGGAAAAAGTTGAATAAAAAACTTGTACAAACAATAAAATTAAAACAATATAAATATTTATAAATTCAGTTTTTAAACAAACTTAAAATATTTTGTTATAGAAATGGCAATAAGGTATAGAGCCTTTTCTCTCATAATAATCTTGATGATAATCTTCTGCTGGATAAAAGTTTTTATATTCTCTTAAAGTTGTTGCCACATCATAACGTTTTTCTTTAAGCATATCTATATATTTTTGAGCTATTTCTTTTTCTTCTTCTGTTTGATAAAAAATAGCTGATAAATACTGTGAGCCTATATCAGGACCTTGACCATTTTTTTGAGTAAAGTCATGAGTTTCAAAGAATAGTTTAACTAAATCTTCATAAGTAGTTTCATCAGGGTTATAGGCAACTTGTACTGTTTCTAAATGACCTGTAAGACCAGTGCAAACTTCTCTATATGTTGGGTTTATTTTATGTCCTCCTGCATATCCGCTTACAACAGCATATACTCCTTTGCCCTTTTCAAACCAATATTCAGTTCCCCAAAAACAGCCTGAAGCAAAATAGGCATATTTAACATTTTCTGGAATCATTTTCCTCTCCTCCTTATTTTCTTTAATACTTGAAGATTCTTTAATATTTGAAGATTCGCTATTTAATTTTTCATTACAGGATATTAAAGAAAATATGGATATTATTGTCATTAATACAATTTTTTTCATATATAGTTTTTACCTCATTATTATTTATTTGTACTATTATTAGTTTTATCAAAATCAACTTTGTTTATAAAATTTAAAGATACGGAATTAATGCAATATCTAGTTTCTTTATCAGTAAAGCCTTCATTGTAGAACACATGTCCTAAATGACCTCCGCATTTTGCACAAGTTACTTCTACTCTGCATCCGTCTTTTACAAATTTTATATTCTCAATTATAGCATCATCAAAGCTAGGCCAGCCTGTACCAGAATTAAATTTAGCATCAGATTTAAATAATAAGCTGCCGCATAGTTTACAAGTATACACTCCATCAGATTTTACATCCAAAAGCTCACCTGTAAAAGGAAACTCTGTCCCATTATTTACTAGTACCTCATATTCTTTTGATGTTAATTTTGATGTAGATACTTTTATGTTAGATTCATTATTAGCAGCATCATTCTTTGATGTAATGTTATTCGTTTGTGCTATTATATTTTTCACCTCTTTTTCATTACAAGATGCAAATATAATAGATATTGTTAAAAGTAATATTTTATACAATTTTAAACTCCTCTTAAATAAATTATTTTAAAAAAATCATAAACCACTTTACAAATATAATAAAAAATATATATTTGCAATCATTTATATAATTTTAATGGAAAAGTTAATGTTTTTCCGCTTCTAATGTCTAATATATTTCCAGTAGTATCTATAATTTTACTGCCAAACATAGTTGTAAATCTTTTATATTTTATATTTACAGGTAAAAGCAAATATTCTATATTGCCTGTATCTATATCTATTCTATAAAGTATCATATTTTCTTTTGGATTTTTATCATTTTCTACATTTTCTTTTGATATAGCAGGGTTGTCAAAATATATTTTTTTATCTAAATAAAATATTCCTCCGTCATATTCGCAATGAAATACAGATGCTAATTCAACTTTCCATACTATTTTTTTATTGCTATATAATGCTATTGATTTATTAGATTCCATTAATATAAAGTCTTTGCCTATAGAATATATATTAGTTACTTTCATATTTGGATTTTCTAATTGTATTTTACCATCATTTAAAGTGAGCAAATTTACCTGATATAATATTTTATTATTTACAGCAGATGGATATGTAAACATTGTTCTTTTTTCATCGAAAGCTCCATCGGTTATAAATGTATTTTCTTTTAAAGTATATGCTATTTTTTTCTCTTCTATATTATAGAGAAAAACATTAGTTCTATTAAATTCTTTTGCTCTGCATATTATTAATTTTGGGTTAGCAGTAAAAAATGCCTCATAAACATACATTCCAGATAATTTTAAAAATACTTTATTAGTGCCTATTTCTACAATCTTTAATGTATTATTTGAAGTATTAACACTATCTACAGATATAGTTATTATTTTTTTGCCGTCTAAAGATAAATCTAATATAGAATATGATTTAGCGTTTTTATGAAATATTCTACATTTATCAAGGCTAAAATCATAGAAGAAACTATTATAAGAACCTTTAAAGTATGGAGTAAATATACCCCTATTATTTTTTTTATCTATATAGATATAATAGTCTTTTTTATCTGTCTTATTAAAAATAACATTCTGTTTTATTATCATAACTTCTTATCCTCTTCTTCATTAATTTTTACTTCCATAAGTAGCTCAATTTTTGCATCGCTTTTATTTTCTAATATAGCATAATTATCATATAATTCTATTACTTTTGCTTTTGTTACTAATGTCTTTTTAGTTTTGTAAAACCTATATATATAAAGCATTTCACTTGTATACCAAAAATCTCCTTTAGCATTCTCTCTTGTTTGTTTATAAACAGAAGATGAGTTATTAATATTGTTATTATTATATTGTTTGGATATATTACTTTTTTTATTATCTGCATTAATTGGTTCTTGAATATTATTTGTAATATATGAATTAGTATTATTATGAACTACAAAGTTATTTGGATCTATATTATTTGTTAATACTCCATTAGTTAAAGAACTCTGCTTTCTTTCTTTTATTTTATTTATGAGATATTCATTATTAGGAGGCAAATCCAAATATTTTTCTACACGATATATTCCAAACTCATCTCCTATTTTTATATTATTTCTTTTTCCTAAATTGATAAATATTTTATTATCTTCTATTCTTGTTACAGTTCCAATTAGAGGTGGGGTTTTTAAAAATTCTGATATTTCATTAGCTATATTATTAAAAGCCACAATACTAGCCCAGCCTAATGCACTTTCATAAAATAAAGCATCTTCAGAATTATATATAGGACTATTTCCAGGAAGTACATAACTAGCAGAATTTGTAAAAGTTTTGACTATTTTTAAAGTATTTATATCTATAAGATTAACTTTAAACTCTACATTAGCCGTATCTTTTCCGCCCTGTTTTAGAGTAAAATCAATAACCTCTCCAGTGATTAAATAATCAGATTCAAAAGTTTCTTTAACAAAATTACTAGCAACAGTAAGATTTGTAGACAAAGACTTATACGGTACAACATTATCATAAGATTCAAAATATGAAATAAGCAAATCATAATCGCTAACATCAAACATATGCGTATTTTTTAAAGATATTTCAAAAGCTCTAGGCATACCATCATCAACCATGTATTTTTCTATCCATTCTTTATCTTTGCTTAGAAATGGCAGCACAGTTAGTTTTACGCTATATAAATTAGAGCTAAATAATGTTAATAAAAACAGCAGTGAAATAATTTTGTATTTGAGCATATAATTAATAATCTTTTCCTATATCTTTATCTTTTTGATTTTTTTCATAAGTTGTTATTGTACCTATTGAGATTAAAGCTAATAACAACCCAAAAATAAATATCATTTTTCTTAAAATATTCATTTTTATAATACCTTTTATTTTATTGTTAACTTATATTATATATCAAGCATATGTCAATTTCAATACTATAATTTAGCTTTTAAAAAATATACGAATAAATTTTTTAAAAGTTCAATAATTACTATTGACAATAATATGTTTTTTATATACAATATATTATTAAAATATAAAATTTTAAGGAAATGTAAAATATTTATGAATAATGCAGTTATTATTAAGAATCAGCTTTGTCTTATGCAAATGCAAAAAACAATTACGGCTGCATAATATAATAAATATAAATTTGTAATTACAGCCGTCAAATTTTTTTGGCGGCTTTTTTATTTTAAATATAATATAATAAAAATATTTAGGAGTTTATATGTCAAGACAATTAAAATTTGAAACTTTATCTGTTCATGCAGGACAAGAAAATAATGATGTATTTGGAAGCAGAGGTGTACCTATATATAAAACAACATCTTATATGTTCAAAAACTCTAAACATGCTGCTGACTTATTTGATTTAAAAGAGTTAGGCTATATTTACACAAGATTAGGAGACCCTACTGCAGATATATTAGAAAAGAGAATTACGGCAATGGAAAACGGAAAATCTTCTATAGCGGTATCTTCTGGAACTAGTGCTATATTTAATACAATGATTACTATATGCGAGGTTGGTGATGAGATATTGTCCTCTTTTAGTTTGTATGGAGGCACATATTCCCAGTTTGCTGCCATACTTCCAAAATTTGGTATTAATACAAACTTTGTTGATGCAAAAGACCCAAAAAACTTTGAAAAGGCAATTACTAAAAAGACAAAAGTAATATATATAGAAACAATATCAAACCCTTCATTAGATTTTACAGATATAGAAGAAGTAGCAAAAATAGCACATAATAATAATATACCATTAATAGTAGACGGTACTTTTACAACTCCATATTTACTTCAAACAATAAACTATGGAGCTGATATAGTAATTAACTCTCTTACTAAATGGATAGGAGGGCATGGAAGCAGTATTGGAGGGGCTGTTACAGATGCGGGTAAGTTTAATTGGAAAGATGATAAGTTTACATTATTTACTCAGCCTGATGCTAATTATCATGGTTTAAAATGGGCTTATGATTTGCCTGAAGAATTAAGAGATATTGCTTTTGCTATGAGGTTTAGAACTGTGCCTTTAAGAAACTTAGGGGCTTGTTTGTCTCCTGATAATTCTTGGGTATTTATACAGGGAATGGAGTCTTTGCCTTTGAGAATGGATAGGCATTCATTTAATGCTATGAAGGTTGCTGAGTTTTTAGAGAAAGACGATAGGGTTGAGTGGGTGAGGTACCCGGGACTTAAAAATGATGCTTCATATAATATAGCTAAAAAATATTTGAAAGATAATAAGTTTGGGGGAATGGTTGTATTTGGCATAAAGGGCGGATATGATGCTGCTGTTAAGTTTATAGACAATATAAAACTATTTTCTCATCTTGTTAATGTGGGAGATGTTAAGAGTTTGGTAGCTCACCCTGCTTCTACAACACATTCTCAATTATCTGAGGAAGAGTTAATAAATGCTGGTATTACTAAAAACTTTATAAGGCTTTCTATAGGGATAGAGCATATAGATGATATATTATATTATCTTGATGAAGCTTTAACTATAGCGAGTAAATAATAAATAAAAAAATAGGGTAAGTTATGTATGATAGAGTATTTTGATTATAATAAAACTTTTAAATTTGAAAACTCTGCTGCTATAGATAATTTAAAAATAGCATACACTACAAACGGTAAATTAAATGATAAAAAAAATAATGCCATATTGATTTGCCATGCTTTTACAGGAGACAGCGATGTTTTAACTTGGTGGAGCAATTTTGTGGGCAAGAGAAAAGCTATAGATACAGATAAATATTTTGTAATATGTTCAAATGTGCTTGGAGGCTGCTATGGAACAACTGGTCCTTCATCAAAGAAGCCCAATAGTCATTTATGCTATGGTACAGATTTTCCAAGCTTCACTATGAAAGACATTGTAAAGGCTCAAAAGTTATTAATAGATTATTTGAAAATAGATAAGCTTTATGCTGTTGTAGGCGGCTCTATGGGAGGGATGCAGGCTTTAGAGTGGAGTGCATCTTACCCAAATATGATGGATAAATTAATCATTATAGCAAGCTGTATGACTCATTCACCTATGCAAATAGCTTTTAATGAAATAGCAAGAGAGGCTATTACAGAAGATTCAGAATGGTATGGAGGAAAATATTACGGCATATCCACGCCAGATAACGGGCTTGCTTTGGCGAGAATGCTTGGGCATATCACATATATGAGCGAAGAATATATGAGAAAAAAATTTGGAAGAAGAAGAAAAAAGGCTTTAAAATATTTTACTCCTTCTTTTGAAGTGGAAAATTATTTGCACTATAATGGGGAGAAGTTTACTGAGAGATTTGATGCTAATAGTTTTTTATATCTTACTAAGGCTATGGATTTGTTTGATGTGAGAAATGATATAAAAAATATAAAGAAGCACTCTATAGATAAAGTTCTTGTAATATCATTTGTGTCAGATTGGCTTTATCCGAGTTATCAGTCTGAGGATATAGTAAAAGCTTATAGAGAACTTAATATTGATACTGAGTTTTGCGAATTAAAATCAAATTATGGACATGATGCTTTTTTGCTTAAAAATGATGAGCAGACAAGATGTATAAAGAATTTTTTAAAATCCTAATAATAGTTTATTTTTGGGAACTTTAGTATTTAAGAGCTCGTCTAATAATATTATTAATAATATTTATGGAGATAAATATGAAACAGGTTTTAAGCATTATTTTTATCGTATCAATTTTATCAGTATCAGCTTTTGCTAAGGGTAATAATAATTATTCTTCTTATAACAAAGGTAATAATTATTCTTATTACGATGGAGAGGTTTATAATTATGGATATTTTATTTATAATTCTGCTTCTCTCACTAAAGAACAATTAGCTGAAATAACAAAATTAAAAATTGAATATCAGCCAAAGATTTCTGAATTGAAACAAAAAATAAATTCAGAAAAAGCAAAAATGCGTTTAGAAATGCTTAAAGAAAATCCAGATACTGAGATAATTAATAATTCAATGAACTTAAATATTGAATATGCAAAAGAATTACAAAATGTATCAAATGAGTTTTTAGCAAAATATAGAGCAATAAAAGACAGTAAGTAATTAATAATAGATAAGGAAAAAATAAAAAAAGAGAATTTATAATAATAAAATAAATTCTCTTTTTTATTTGCATTTATTGTAAATTAATAAATATATTTTATTAATCCCAATATTTTTTCATTCTATCTTTTAGAGAAGCTTTATATTTTTCAAAATCAGTAATAGGTTCTCTAGCAAGCCCTTCATCACAAGCAGCCTTAGCAACAGCAGGAGATACCCACTCGATAACCCTTGGGTCAAAAGGTTTTGGCACTATATAATTTTTACCAAACTCAAAAGTCTTGTTTCCATAAGCTCTAAAAACTTCCTCAGGCACTTTTTCTTTAGCAAGAGCCGCCAAAGCTAATGATGCAGCCATTTTCATTTTTTCTGATATAGCCTTTGCCTTCACATCTAAAGCACCTCTAAATATGAAAGGGAAACCTAATACATTGTTAATCTGATTAGGATAATCACTTCTTCCTGTAGCCATAATTAAATCATCTCTAACAGCTACTGCCTTTTCGTATTGTATCTCAGGGTTAGGGTTAGCCATAGCAAATATTATAGGGTTTTTAGCCATAGATTTAACCATATACTCACTAACACAATCAGCAACAGAAAGCCCAGCAAATACATTAGCCCCTTTCATAGCTTCTTCAAGATTTTTTACTTTTAAATCTGTTGCAAACTCTCTTTTCTCTTCTGTAACAGATTCTATTCTCTCTTTGGTGATAACGCCCTTACTGTCGCACATAATTATATTTTCTTTAGGCACTCCTAATGCTACAAACATCTTAGCACAAGAAATTCCCGCAGAAGCTGCACCATTAAAAACTATCTTGGCATTTTTTTGTCTATATTTGAAATCTCTAAAGCATTAATCAAAGCGGCAGAACATATTATAGCAGTACCATGCTGGTCATCATGAAACACTGGTATATCGCATTTTTCTATTAGAGTTTTTTCTATTTTAAAGCATTCAGGAGCTTTTATATCTTCAAGATTAATTCCTCCGAAAGTAGGCTCTAAAGCATGCACTATATCTATAATTTTATCAGGATTCTTTTCATTTATTTCTATATCAAAAACATCAATATCAGCAAAGCGTTTGAATAATATACCATTTCCTTCCATAAACAGGTTTTGAAGCTAAAGCCCCTCTATCACCTAAACCAAGTATTGCAGTTCCGTTTGAAATAACGGCTACTAAGTTTCCCTTAGAAGTATATTTGTATGCATCGTTTGGATTATCTGCTATTTCAAGTACAGGTTTAGCAACTCCTGGAGTATATGCTAAAGATAAATCATCAGCAGTTTTACAAGGCTTTGTTGCTATAACCTCTATTTTTCCAGCTCTTCCTTTTGAATGATACTCTAACGCTTTTATTTTTAATTCGTCTGTCATATTAAAATCTCCTTATATTATAAATTATTTTTAAATATTATAATCCTTTTAAGCAAAAAATTCTAATATAGCAGTAGCTAATAATATAATGAAAGCTCCGCCTATTATTGAAGAAACTTGAGCAAAAGGCATTAACCCCATTCTATGACAAGCAGATAAAACAGCAACATCTCCAGTTCCGCCCATATTAGCCATACATAAACCACCTGTTATAGCAGCTTCTATAGGATAGAATCCCAAGAATTTACCAGCTATTCCAGCACCTAATATAGCACCTATAACTGTTAATATTACTAATATAATATATCTAATACTCAAAGCACCTATTAAAGCATTGATATCCAAATAAGCAATACCTATTCCTACAAGTAAAGCAGCTGTAAAATTTCCTGCAACAATTTTATACCATTCACTGCATATAGCAGAATATTTTTCAGGTATTAAGTTTAAAGCTTTAATAATAGCAACAGATATAATCATTAAAGCATAATTGTGTATAGGTATAAATTTAGATAATATCAAACCAAATGTAAAGAATGCACATGATATAGCAATACCTATTCCCACACTTTTTAAACTGATTTTATCATTACCGCTTTCTTGAATTTCACTCAAATCTTGGCCTACTAATAATCTTCCAGCACCAGAAAGGCTAGGGAATTTGTTTCCAACTATATTAAGCATACCAGCAGAGATTATAGCAATAGCATTACCTAAAGATACAGCAGGAAGCATTACAGAAATAATTTGTGCAGGATCTTCATTTAAAGCATTACCAAATATTTTAGATAAAGGCACAGCACCAGCACCAGTACCGCTGCCCATTATAGGCAAACCTATATAAAGAACAGCCTGCTTAATACTATACCCCATTATTAATCCGCCAATAGCAACAAGTACTAAAGCCATTAAAGTAGAAGCTAATATCAAAGGCAAATATTTTAAGAATGCTTTTATTAAGAAATTTCTATTCATTCCAAAGATACTTCCGCATATTAAAGCAGCTATATAAAAATCTAAGAATCCGCCGCCTTTCATAAATGTGTCTATATTTTTTAAAGTTGCCTCTGGCAAAGCTTTAAAAAATACCAAAAATCCGCCGGCAAAAATAGCCACTATAGCACCGCCGCCTAAAAAGTCTTTTACTATCGGTGTTTTGTTTCCTATTTCATCAAACAAAGCACCTAAAACTAATATTGAGCCTAAAGCACCTATCATACCATTGGGAAGTTTTCCCATAAAAGCTGCAATTAAATAAATAGCAAGTAATATTAGGAAATAATACCATTCTATCCCCATAATTTTGTAATTTTTCAAATCTGCCATATTACAGTTCTCCATTATTTTTTATTGATAATTATATAGTATAGAAAAATACTTAATCAAGTCAATAATAATAAAATAAATAATTTTAATTATATGCTTCAAACAATAAATTTTATTCTATTTGTTTGTTTCTTTAGTAGTTACTAAGTAGCAATAATTGAATTTATGTCTTCCTAAAGGACTTAATACCACATTTTTTAATATAGGGTTAATCATAAATGAATCTGTTCTATAATAGAGAGGTATTATAGGCATTTCATCCATAAGTATAGCTTCAGCTTCTTTCATAGCATTCATTCTAACACTATTGTCAACAGCAGTTTTTGCCTTATTAATAAGACTATCGTAATTAGCATTTGCAAAACCTGTATGATTAACTCCACTATAGCTAAGCATTATTTCAAGCATAGTCATAGGGTCATTATAATCTCCAGTCCAACCCATTCTAGCCATTTCATAATTTTTATCTATTAAAGTTTGTAATGTAATAGGAAACTCTTCTTGTAATAATTTAATATCTATATTTAAATTATTTTTCCACATTTGCTGTATAGCCTCTCCAAGTAATACATAAATACCGGGAGACACTTTTAATTCTAAAACAGGAAAATCTTTTCCATTTGGATATCCCGCTTGAGCCATTAATTGTTTTGCTTTTTCAACATTAGCCAAATAAGCTTTATTATCAATATATTCTTGATTTTCAACTCTAAATGTAGAATTAGAACCTTTAACAGTAGGCGGTACAAATGCTCCTGCAGGTGTTTGACCTCCTCTAGTTACATTTAGAACTAAATAATTTCTGTCTATTGCCAAAGCTAAAGCCTGTCTTACTCTTTTGTCTTTTAAAGCATTATTTGTAATATTTAATTCTATATAATAAGTTCCAATAGCATTATTTTCTATTATAAAATTATTTGCTTTAAGAGATTCTATTTCAGCAGAAGGAGGTTCTAAAGCAGAAAAATGTATAGAAGCATTTTTGATTCCAGTCATAGCTGTATTTGGCTCACTCATCAATACAAAATTTATTTGCTTAGCCACTTGCTCATTTGGGTTATAATAATTTTTATTTGCAGTAAATACAATTTTTTCATCTATTAATCTTTCTGTCATACTATAAGGACCATTTCCTATGTAAGTTTCTGGTTTTAGAGTCCATTCATCACCATAAGTATTTATAATATCTTCTCTTATTGGCATAAATATTCCAGTAGAAGCTATAAACTCAAGAAAATATGGTAAAGGATTAACCAATGTTACTTGAAATGTGTAATCATCTATAGCTTTTACTGCTAATTCATTATAATCCATAGTGCCTTCATTTATTTCTTTAGCATTTTTTACTATTTCCATCATATAAGCATATTCAGCAGCAACACTAGGATTAACACTTCTCTTCCAAGAATACTCAAAATCCTTAGCAGTCAGTTTTTTCCCATCAGACCATAAAGCATTTGTTCTTAAATGGAATGTATATATAAGTCCATCATCTGATATATCCCATTTCTCTGCCATGCCAGGCTTAACGTTGTTATTAGAATCCATTTTAGTTAAACCTTCAAAAGCATGATGTATATAACAAGATGCAGCATTTAATGAGTTTAATGTTGGGTCTATAGTTTTTGGCTCTCCCCCCATATTAATAAATATAGCTTCATTTACAATTGAACTTTGTTTTGTACAAGATATAGTGTACATAAAGATAAAAAATATAAATAAAATAATTTTTTTCATTTTTTATACTCCTAAAGATTTTTTACATTATATTATATGCTCATTCAAAGTCAATAAAAATTTCTATAAATAATAATTGTTTATTATAAAATTATTTACTTATTATAAAAGTAGCAATTTAAAAATATAAAAAACTGTTATTAAAAATCCTAATCTTTTGATATATGTTTCCGAAAATATTACAGAATTATATTTTTGGAGCATAAAATGATAAAAAAAGCTTTAGTAATAGTTTTAAGTTTAGTTTTTATAATATCTTGTAATAAAAAAGATGATAATATTCAAAATGATTATCTTAGTCAAATAGAAAATGAATATAATCAAAATACAGGCAGTAATGTAGTATTAGAAACAGATAATACTACAGTTGAAGATACAGGAATATTAACAGATAATCAATATTATGATACAACAATGACTAATGATATTTATACTCAAACTTCTATGACGCCAGCTAATAATAATTTATATACAAAAACAACTCCTCCAGCAAATACATTTGCTGCAAGCGGTCCAAGAAAAGCTACTATAAATAATTTCTATAGCCCTTGGGCAGATACACATAAAACTGACCCTCTAATCATACAAGAAATTAGAGTAATGATAGCAAATAAAGAATATACTCAAGCTAAAAATTATATAGATAGATTAGATTTTAATAATTTACCTGCTAATGTTGATTTAGGTCAATTATATCAATTTAAAGGAATAGTTCATTATTTCTTATCTAAATCTGATAGATCTAATGTTGCTATAGCTAATGATTCATTTAAAATGGTTGCAGCTTCTACAAAAATAGAAAAGTTTAAGCCTTTATCATTATTATGGAATGGTATGTTATATCAAACTTATTCTAATGACCCTAATGAATTGCAAAATGCTGTTTCATTATTTGATAACATTATCAATTCTTATCCTAGAACAAGATTTGCTAATGATGCTATTTTTTATAAAGCTTTAACACTTAAAAAAATGGGAAGACCTGCTAATGAATATAATGATTTATTATTATCAGTTAAAAGAGGCGGATTTGCTGATACTTTAGTTTTTTCTCAAAAAGTTAATGATTATGTTCCTGCTGCTGGATTAGTTAATGAACAGATGGTTCAGTATTAATTTATAATTAAAAATATAATTTTATAAGATAATGGCAATTTTTAATGATTGCTATTATCTTTTTTTGTTTAAAAAATTATTTAATTAAAATTTAATAATAAAATATCTTTATATTTTATTATTGACAATTTATTTAACTAGTATTATCTTATATTGTAATAAATTTTAATAAAAACGGAATTACTTGAAATATGATAGAAGAACAAAGAGAAAAACAAAAAGAAGAACAAAATAAGATTTCTGCTCTTACAATGTTTATTTCATTTTTTTATATAGGGCTTGTTACAATAGGCGGTGGGTTAGCCATGCTTCCTCTTATGCAAGAAGAGTTTGTTGATAAGAGAAAGTTTTTAACAGAGCATGAGATAGTAGATGTATTTGCATTAGCACAGAGCATACCTGGAGTTATTGCAGTTAATGCTTCGCTTCTTACGGGTTTTAAAGTAGCAGGTATTTTTGGAGGGATAATGGCTGGTATTGGGGTGATGATGCCTTCTTTTATCATCATACTTATAATAGCTCCTATATTTGAAAGAGTACAAAATTTTGAATATGTGAACAAGGCTTTTTTAGGTATAAAAGGGGCAATAGCAGCTTTGATACTTCTTTCTGCTTATGATATGGGAAAGAGCGTTTTAAAAAATAAATTTACGGCTATACTTTTTATTTTAAGTTTTATTTTGGTAGTATTTCTTAATTTTAATGTTATATATACTTTACTTATTTCTGCTTTTTTGGGTTGGGTTTATTATTTAATTAATAAAAATTTTATTAGGAATTAATTTATTATATGATATATTTTAGATTATTTTATATATTTGCAAAGCTTGGAATTTTTACTTATGGCGGAGGATATGCTATTATAGCATTGCTATTAGGAATATTAGAAGGATATGGTTGGATTACTGCAAGCGAGTTTTCTAATCTTGTTGCTATATCTCAAATTACTCCTGGTCCTATAGCTATCAATGCTGCTACTTTTGTAGGTTATAAAGTTGCGGGTGTATTAGGGTCTTCTGTTGCTACATTTGGGATATTTTTACCTGCTTTTATAATATGCATGATTGTATCTAAGTTTTTCTATAGTCTAAAAAATAATGAGCAGTTTAATAGTATAATGAATGGACTTAGGGTATGTGCTGTTGCTTTGATAGTTTCTGCTGTTATTACTTTTTGTAAAGATGCTTTTTTTGTAAAATTAACTGATTCGTCTATACTTAATAATGTGGCATTTATAAAAAATATTTTTAATTATATAAGTCCAATAGGTTTATTTATATTTGCTTTATCTATCTTTTTGAAAAAAATAAGGGTAGCAGGAAGAAAAGTACCTATTATAGCTATAATATTAATAGCAGCTGTAATTGGAGTTATTTTTTACTAATAAAACCTTCTACAAAACCTTTTATAAAGAAAAGTCCGTAGGTGAGATGCGATAAAAATATTCCTATAGCTTTGCAAAAACCTTTTATAAACGACAATGTACTTGCCCAACTTCCAAGCAAACATAATGCATAAAAACTATGAGGAAATAAGAGTAAAGCAAGAAATATATTTTTATTAATTATAGGCATTAAATTATTTAAAACTTGGGGCAAATTAAAATATAATGCAATTGGAAGAAAAATAGTATAAATTAAAAATATTGATGGTATAAAGTAAGATAAAGCTAATGAGTTTCCGCCGAATCTTTTTACAAAATACCCTCTATGCCATGCATAACCTTTTAATTGTTTGAAATGTCCAAAAAATAAATCCCTTCTATGATGATAAACTAATGCTTCTGGGGTATATAATATTTTTTCTTTTTGTTTCATGATGTTATTGCAAAGAATAGTATCTTCACCAGGCCAATACTCGCTGTCAAAACCTCCAGCTCTATC
The DNA here is from genome assembly GCF_008016535.1 of Brachyspira pilosicoli. Classification (GTDB taxonomy): domain Bacteria; phylum Spirochaetota; class Brachyspiria; order Brachyspirales; family Brachyspiraceae; genus Brachyspira; species Brachyspira pilosicoli_A. The sequence continues at coordinate 45,414 of NZ_SAXY01000064.1, read as the reverse complement.
ATAAAGCTCCCTTGTGATTATAAAATTGCAGCTTGGATAATCATTAACATATTGAACTTTATCAGGTATATATCTTGCTTTATACTTTCCGCTCATAAGTGTTGAACTGTAAATAAGCCCGCTAATTTGTTTTGAGAAATTATCTTTTGGTGTGTTAATAGCAGGTCCCCCAAGGGCATAAACTTTTTTACTCTCCATAGCCCTTAATGCATTATGAAGCCAATCTTTTTCAGGATATGTGTCATCATCTAAAAATGCTAATATGCTTCCTTTAGATTTTTTTACTCCAATAGCTCTTTTTATTGCTGGAGGAAGTTCTCCTGTTTCTACTATTTTTATTCTTTCATCTTTAAAAAGTTCTATATCAATTTCTTCGTTTGTATATTTATCTGGAAGTATTATCGTTTCAAAGTTTGTGTATATTTGTTCGAGCAAATATTCTGCCTCTTCTTTTATATAATCATTAATTTTTTTTAATGGTATAATAATGCTTACTAATGGTTTTTCTTTTAATTCTGAAAACAAATCATCATAAAAATGAACAATGTTTAGTCTATAAAATATTGCCAAAGTATCAATGAACGTTCTCCAAAGAATAGGAAATCTAATAAAACCAAAATGTCTATTTGGGTTCACTATTACAGGAGCAGAAACTATTTTTTTATTATTAGAATTGCATGCTACTAATACTTCCAAATCATAAGCAAATGCTTTTACGAGTATTCTAGGGAAAATATTTATTATGGCATCTCTTTTAAAAAGCTTTAATCCTGTTTGAGTGTCTTGTATTGGAAGATGAAAAAATATTTTTACAAACATAAAATATATAAAAGAAATAAGTTTTCGTATATTAGAATAATTAACTACAGAATCTTTATGCCTTTTAGAGCCTATAATAACATCAGCATTTTCTTTTTGCATAATATTAAAAAAGTTTTCTAATTGAGAAGGGTCTATTTCCATATCCCCATCGCAAAATATTATATATTCACCGATAGAAACTTCGCAAGCTCTTTTTAATGCATGCCCCTTGCCTTGATTTTCTTTAGCATAAACTCCTATTATGTTTTTTAGATTTGTATTTTTATTTTGAAAGTTTAGGCATATTTTTTTTATTTCTTCTTTTGAGTTGTCGCTGCTTCCGTCATCAGAAATAATTATTTCAAAGTTCATCAAAAATGGAGAAACTTTGTCTATTAATATATTTATATTTTTTTCTATAGTGCTTTCTATATTATATACAGGTACTAATATTGATACTAATTCATTTATTTTCATAAGAACACTTTAAAATATTTTTTTATTATTATGTTTATTATAATTGATAATTCATAAAATTGAAATAGATATATTATTATTAATTATTAATCATTGACAATTTTTTATCTTAATACTAAAATAAGATTATAAAATTATGGAGGCATATAAATAATGAAAGATGCTGTTATTGCTTTAGATATAGGAGGCACTTCTATAAAGGGTGCTATCATTAATGAAGAGGGAAATATTTTATATAAAGATAATTTTAATATAGAAGCTAAATTTACCTCTGAAGAACATAAAACAAATATATCAAATATAATAAAGAAGCTTTTAGAGAATATGCCTTCAGAATATAATGCTATAGGAATTGGTTTAGATTGCCCGGGAGTTATGAACTCTGAAACACTTCATATGGGTGGGGCAGAAAATGTTCCCGGTTTGAAGGGTATTAAGTTTTCTGATATAGGAGATTTATTTGATTTACCTGTAAAAACTGCCAATGATGCAAGTATGGCTGCATTAGGTGAGGCAAAATATGGAAGCGGTAAAGATAAAGAATATAAATCCGTTATGTTTGTTACACTTGGTACAGGAGTAGGCGGAGGATTTGTACTTAATGGAAAATTATTTACAGGTTCTTTGGGAGGTGCTGGAGAGATTGGTCATGTAGTTGTAGTTCCTGATGGAGATAAATGTAATTGCGGTTCAAGCGGCTGTATAGAGCGTTATGCTTCTGCTACTGGTTTTATTAATATGGCTAAGCAAAAGATTCATAAAAATGTTGTTCCTACTACTTTAACTTATGAAGAATTAGAGAAGGGTAAGGCTAAGGCTATATTCGATGCAGCTAAAAAGGGGGACATTCTTGCTAAAGAAACTATTGCAGAATGTTCTTATTATTTAGGTATATCTATAGCACAGGCTTTGAATATGCTTGATTTGGATTTGGTACTTATAGGCGGCGGGCTTTGCAAAGATTTTGATATGATGATAGAGCATATTAAAAGAGGTGTTAATAATTATGGTCTTAGAATGATGGTAAAAAATCTTGAGATAAAACCTGCTTCTTTAGGAAATGATGCGGGGGTATTAGGCTGTGCTGCTATGTTCTTTAAGAATTAATCGCAGTATACATCTACTAAGGCTTTGTATATTTTATCTGATATATTGCTTAATGCTTTGGTGCTTCCTAGTTTCCAATCATGTATGAATCCAGATTCTACCATAACAGAAGGTATATCTTTTTTGAATGTTTGTTTATTGTATTCATATTCAAAGCTATCACCTAGTAAAACTAATCCTCTTAAAGTGATCCCTTTATTTAATAAATCTTCTTTATTATAAAATTTCCATACATTGTCTGGAAGTATGTTGTCTATCGCTATAACAGGAGATATTTTATAACTCTCTTGCATCCTTTCAGATATTTTATTTGCTATTTGCATAGAAGTTTGAAACTCACCATTGTATGGGCTTACCATAACATGAAAACCTTCTGTTTTTTCTCTTAGTTTTACGTATGGCATATAATCAAAATGTAAACTTATTAAAGCATCAAAATTATTATCTATGGCATAATGTCTAATAGCATAAAGCTCCATAGTTTGATATCTAGTTAAATTTCCAACTCTTTCAGTTTTTTCTAATTCTGTGTTATATATACCTAATAGTTTTTGATAATTATTGGTTATATATTCTTTTATATGTTTATCATAATAAGGACCAGTCCTGCTTAGTGTGTATTCAAATCTATCATCTTTATCTAGTATTTCGGTAAGCTGATTTGCAAGCCTTAAAGTCATGTAATATTCATAACCCAAAAAACCTATAGCACCCTTTGTAACTGCATTATGACCGGGGTCTATTAATATTTTTATTTTTTTATTTTCTTTTTTATTGCTTATATAATTATTTTGATTAGTGTTTATTTTTTTTAAGTTTATATCTTTACTAATATTATCATTTGCTGTTATCATTAGAGAAGAAAATGATATTATAATTAATACAATAATAACTGTAGAAAAAATTATAAAGCGATTTTTATTTTCCATATAGGTTTGTATATCGGATTTTTTATTATAAATTTTATTTGCTAATATATGTAAATATACATATATATAAAATAATATTAATATGTGTATTCTTTTTTTTACATTTATGTTATAATATTAATTATTATTGTATAGAAAAATAGAAATAAATGATTTTATAGAGGTTACAAAATATGATGAAAAATAAAGAGAGAGCATTATGGATATTTCTTTTAATATTTGTTCTAGCCATATCATTATTTAATTTTAAGAGTCCTTCAATAGCAATAGCACAGCAAGGTATGGCACAATCAGATAATGATTTTTATTATTACAGCAGATTATTCCAAAAAGTTTTTGCTACATTACAGCAGAACTTTGTTGATACAAATAATGTTACTACTAAAAAACTTATGTATGGTGCTATTAAAGGTATGCTTGAAGCTACTGATGACCCATTTACATTCTTACTTGATGAAAAATTAAATGAGGCACTTAGTACAGAGATGTCTGGAAAATATGGCGGAGTTGGTTTATCTATATCAAAGCAGCCAGATAGAGGTCTTTTGGTTGTAGCTCCTATAGAAGATGGTCCGGGTGAAAAGGCTGGAATATTGCCAGGAGATATTATTATAGAGATAAATGGCGAAAGCACTAAAGACATGTCTGTAGATAATGCAGCTAATATCATGCGCGGTAAGGCCGGCACTAAAGTAAAATTAAAAATAGGAAGACAAGGTGTAGTTGAGCCTATAGAATATACTTTAACTAGGGCTATAGTTGAGATAAAAAGTGTAAAATATAAAATGTTAGAAGACAGCACTATAGGATATATTAGAATAACAAATTTTGGTGATGATACTTCAAGAGAGTTAGAAACTGCTTTAGCTGATCTTAAAAAGAAAGGTATGACAAAGCTTATTTTAGATTTGAGAAATAACCCAGGCGGAAGATTGGATACAGCTATTAATGTTGTAGAGGAGTTTTTATCTGATGGTAAAATAGTTTATACAAGAGGAAGAACTAAAAATGAAAATCAGGACTATTATGCTACTATGAAAGGCGATCAATGGGTAGATGGCGATATGATAGTTCTTGTTAATCAATATAGTGCTTCTGCATCAGAGATTTTAGCTGGAGCTTTACAGGATAATAATAGAGCAAAATTATTAGGTGAAACTACATTTGGTAAGTTTAGTGTACAGTATGTGTTGCCTTTAGATGTAAAAGATAATACAGCATTTAAGTTTACAGTGGCACATTATTACACACCTAATGGAAGAAGACTTCATGGTAAAGGATTAACTCCAGATTTTGTTGTTGTTGAACCTAAATTAAGTAATACAGATGTAATAGCATTAACAGAACTTAGAAAAGGCGGACAGATTGCAGAATATGTAAAAAGATATCCAAAAGAAGAGGCTGATGAAAATGCTTTACCTCAATTTAAAGAGGAGCTTAAAAATCAGAATATTATAGCCAGTGATTATTTACTTGAGAGATTGATACATAATGAGCGTAATTTGGGTAATTATAATGAGATAGTTGATCTTAAATATGATAAGCAGCTTAAATCTGCTATTGATTATTTAAATACAGGAAAACAGCCTCCGCAAGATAAAGAAGAACCAAGAGAAAATTGGTCTAATGAAAAAGAATAATTAAGTAAATTTTTAGGTATATGCAAATATAATTTTTGTATATACCTTTTAAATTTTTTATTTGCTTAAATTTAAGTAATAAATACCGTTACTTATAAATAGTATAAAAAATTTTTATAAGGGTTTTTTTACATGACTTTTTTAGAAATTGAATTAAATAAAGATAAAAAAATCGAAGGTGAAGATTTTAAATATAAAAAAAAGCTAATAGTAGTATTAATTATTTCTGTATTAATATCGGCTATGCTTATTATTAGACTATTCTATTTGCAAATCATTTTGAACTCTCATTATGATAGTTTGGCAAGGAATAATAAAGAGCAAATAATACCAATAGATGCATATAGGGGAGAGATATTCGATAGAAATGGGGTTATTGTGGCAGAGAACATAAAAATCTACACTATGTATATTATACCTGTTTATTTGCCTAAGAATTATTTTGAGAGAGAGGAGCTTTTATATAGGGTTTCTAAACTATTTAATATAGATTTGGGTTCTATAAAAGAAAGCTTATCTAAAGTTTCTAAAAACAGTTATGATTCTGTGGAGATATCTGATAATATTAGTATGTCCCAGATGAGCTATTTGGCAGAACGTTCTGAGGATTTTCCGGGCGTATATTATGGAAGTAAATCTATAAGAAACTATCCGCTTGGCGAGACTATGACGCATATATTGGGTTATATAGGTAATATTTCGCAGGAAGAGTTTGAAAGTAAAAGAATAGAGGGATATAGAAGAGACAGCGTTATTGGTAAAGAAGGCGTTGAGCAGTATTATGATAAAGAGCTTAGAGGAATAGACGGTTATGAGCAGTGGATAGTTGACTCAAGAAACAGAGTAAAAGAAACCATTGCTCCTGCAGTTGGTAAGCCTATACCGGGTAAAAAATTAATACTTAGTATAGATTCTAAAATACAAAAAGATGCAGAAGAGCTTCTTAGAGGTCAGGTTGGAACTATTATAATATCGAAGCCTACTACTGGTGAAATACTTGCTATGGTAAGTTCGCCTTGGTATGACCCTAATATTTTTATAGGCAAAATAGATGCTAAGAAATATTCTGAGCTCATCAATAACCCTGCTAATCCATTTTGGAACAAGGCTATAAGAGGAAGATATCCTCCGGGCTCTACTTTCAAGCTTGTTAGTGCTTTGGGTGCTCTTGCTGAGGGAAGAATTGGAGCTTATACTACAAGATTCTGTGCGGGCGGTATGCTTCTTGAAAACAGATTTTATAGATGTACTGGTCATCACGGCTATGTTAATATGTATAAGGCTATTCAATTTTCTTGCAACACTTATTTCTACAACTTGGCTTATGAGCTTGGACCAAACTTTATAAAGAAATATGCAGAGTTATTAGGTTTTGGAGAGCTTACAGGTATAGACTTGCCTGGTGAGAAAATAGGTACAGTTCCTAGTTCTGAATGGAAGAGAAGAAAGATTGGAGAATATTGGTGGGACGGTGATACGCTTCAATATGCTATTGGTCAGGGTTATATGTCTGCTACTCCTATAGCGGTTCATATGGCTACTTCTGCTATCATAAATGACGGAATTATGTACAGACCTCATGTTGTTAAAGAGATTAGAAGCTCTCAGACCGATGAAGTAATATACAACAATGATAAGATTGTAATGAAAAAATTAGAAATAAGTAAAGATATATTCACAGTAATAAAAGAAGGTATGAGAATGGCTGTAGCAGGAGGTACTGCAAGAAACGGTGCTTGGTCTCCAAATATAAAACTTGCAGCTAAAACTTCTACAGCACAAAACGCTCAAGGTAAAGACCATACTTGGATTACTATTTACGGCCCTTATAATCAAAGACCTAAAGATGATATGATTGCTGTAACAGTTATGCTTGAAAATAGTGGAGGTGGTGGTGGTTCTACTGCCGGACCTATTGCTACTGCTATGCTTCGCTCTATAATAGATGGTGATGACCCTATACAGGCTAGAAACTCTATATATGGAAGAATGCAAAATATATACAGACAAATTAGAATGGCTAGACAGCAGCAGGCTTTGGAAAATGCTGAAAATAATGAGAATGCTAATAATAATGAAAGTAATATAAATACTCAAGAGGACAATAGAATACAATATGAATGAGAAAAAAGAATTAAAAAGATTATTTGTATTTGATTGGAGAATACTTATTTCTATACTTTTTCTTATGGCGGCAGGTGCTATAGCTGTATATTCTTCAACATATTCTCCAGATTCTGGTAAAACAAGCTGGATATTTTTGAAATATATATTTTTCTCTGTTGTCGGTCTTGTTATTATGTGTATTACTATGTTTATCAATTACACTAAACTTGCAGAACACAGAATGTCTTTATATATACCAATGCTTATTGTGTTGATACTTGTACTTATTCCGGGAGTAGGTACTACTATAAACGGAAGCAGCAGCTGGCTTTTTGGTATGCAGCCTTCTGAGTTTGGCAAAATAGTAATGATTATATTTTTGGCTGGTTATTTGGACCAAATAGGGGATAAAATAAAACAGAAAAAATATTTTTTAATAGCGGGTATTTTTATTTCTATACCTATTGGGTTAGTTTTAATGCAGCCTGATTTGGGTACTGTTTTGGTATATTGTTTTATAGTATTTGTTATGCTGTTTGTGGGAGGAGTGCCTTTAAGATATATTATATCATTATTAAGTATAGGTGTTATAGGGTTATCTATACCAATGTTTTTGGAATATAAAAGAATGTCGGATGATATAAATAATATTCTTTTTAACTTCCTATCACAAAGGCTTTATATAGGATATATTGCAGGAGGATTTTTATTTATATCAATACTTCTTCTTACAATAAACTTTTATATGAATAACAAATATGTAGAATTATTTTCATTTACATTTTTTGTTTTATTTTTAAGTATGTGTGCGGCTTTAACTTTTGATATAGGATTAAAAACTTATCAAAAAGAGAGATTATTAGTATTTATGAATCCAGAGCTTACTAGGCTTAGTTCAGGGTACAATATTATTCAATCTCTCATTGCTGTTGGAAGCGGCGGACTTTTTGGTGAGGGCTTTCTCAATGGAAGTCAGTCGCAATTAAACTTTATACCTCAGCAGGTAAATGACTTTATTTTCTCTAATATTTGTGAGGAGTGGGGATTTATAGGAAGTGCTTTGGTTGTATTAGCTTATGCTACTATATTTGTGAGGGGGATTACAGTTGCTTATTTTGCTAAAGATAGGCTTGGGGCTTTGATTATATCGGGGGTAATAGCTATGTTTTTATGCCATGTGTTTATTAATATAGGAATGGTGGTTGGTATGATGCCTATTACGGGTTTAACTTTGCCTTTTGTAAGTAGCGGGGGCTCTTCCATTTTAACTTTTTCTATATCTATTGGGCTTATATTTAATGTTGAAGCTAGAAGGTATGTGCATTAATGGCTACTACAAGAAATAATATTTTAACAGAAAAAGTATTAATAGTTGATACTAATATTGATTATGCTAAGTTTATTCAAAAATTCTTAAAAAAAAATAATTATTTATGTTATATAGCTTTATCTTATGAAGAGGCTATTAATATGACATATGAAAAAATACCAGATTGTATATTAGTTGATTATATGCTTCCTAATGCCGGAGCTTGCAGATTGGCTGGATACATAAAATCTGATAATTTATTAAAAAATATAGCTGTGCTTTTTTTAACTGCTTCTGATAATAAAACAGAATCTCTTAAAGCATTTGATTATGGTGCTGATGGTTTTTTTGAGAAGTCTATTGATACTGATTTGTTTCTTTCTAAAATGAAGTCTTATATTAGGCTAAAAAAAGCTATAGAGTCTAATATGATGTATATGGATATATTAAAAAGAGATATAGAATATGCTGCTAAATTGCAAAAAACTATACTTTCTTATGGCAATACATCTATACCTAAAAATGAAATATCTATACATCACTATGCACCAAATGAAGTTTCTGGAGATTATAGCGGAATAAAACTTATTAATGATGGATATTATGCCATACTTCTTGCTGATGTTTCTGGGCATGGAGTTGCTGCGAGCATGCTTACTATTTTAATAAAATCTTTTTTTGATTCGCATGCTATTATAGACGATAAAAATACTTCCCCTGCTGTTTTTTTGGAGAAACTTAATAAATTTTTTATAGAAGAGGGATTTGATAAAAATCTATTTGCATGTGTATTTTATGCTCTTTATAATAATGAAACAGGTGAATTATTATGTTCTTCTGCAGGCTCTCCTAAACCTATTTATTATTTAAATAGCAAAGAAGAAATATGTACCGTAGATATAGATGGTCCTTTAATTGGAATGATTGATGAGAGCGAATATACAGAGATGAAAATTCAATTAAATAGAAATGATGTTTTATTTGTTTTTACAGACGGTGCTTATGAGGTGTTTGATGATAATAATAATATGTTTGGTGATGAACATTTAAAGCAAATATTTTCTAAAAATATTAAAAACAATGTTGATGATATTAAAGAAAAAATTATATCTGAGATAAAATCTTTTACAAAAGAACCTTTAAAAGATGATGTTAGTATGATTCTTTTAAAAAGAACTACTTGAATATAATTAAAAAAATATAATAAAAAAAATTCTTTTTTGTAAAAAAAATATGATAACTAAAAAACTATAAATTACGATAATATAGTTAGTTGACATATTATAGTTTTTTCTGTATTATGTATACTATTATGTTATTTAGGTGTGAATGTTTATGAAATTTAAAATAGCAATATTGACTGTAGTTAATTTAATAGCTTTTATAGCATTACTTTATATGTTTGATATATTTGGAGTTGTTAATTATTATACTTTAATGCGTACAAAAATAGCTCCTAATGTACCTTCTTTTTTAACTAGATTTACTCAAAAACCCAGAGTTGAAGATATGGCTCTTTTGGCTAGAGATGACCTTAATAAAATGAGAGAGTCTTTTAATTTAAGAGAAAAAGATATACAGGCACAAGAGGCTTTAATTGCTAGCAGAGCTATAGAATTAAATTCACAATCTGAATTAATAGAGCAAGACAGACAAAACTTATTAAATGCTTGGTCTAATTATCAAGCTACTATGGATGAATCTGCTCAGTATCAATTAGTACTTACAGATTTGGCTAATAAAATTAATAGTATGCCTCCTCAAAACTCTGTTGCCTTACTTAATCAATTAGCAGCTAATGGTTCTGATGATTTGATTATAGATGTATTAGTAGAGATGGATTCAATAGCTGCAGCAGAAGGAAGAAACAGTACTACTTCTTATTTGCTTAGTTTGATGGATCCTACAGTAGCAGCAAGAATATTAGAGAAATATGAAGCACGCACTAATCCTAATAATAATACAGTGCCTTCATCTCCTAATGACTTCCCTTCATATGCTCCAGATAATAATGAAATGCTTAATGACGGTATAATGGATATGGGAGCTTAAAACTAGAAATTAATATATATAAAAAAAGATGCTGGATTTTTTATTCCAACATCTTTTTTATTTTAAACTATAATTAAGCTTTTACTTTGTATAATATTTTTGAAGCAATAATTGTAATTACTAAACCTGATAATGTGATAAGAAAAGCAGGCATAGCAGGTATTAATAATTTACAAGCTAGAGGTATTCCTAAACCAAATACTAATAACTTAGGATATTTCATGCTAAACTGCATCAATACCGCACCAAATATAGCAGGCACAGCATAAGATTTAAAAGCTTCAGCGATTATAGGAGGCACAACATTAAGAATAGTAGCTCCTAATACAGCAGCCAATGTAACAAAGAATAGGTTAGTTATAATAGAACCAGCTATTCCCAAAGAAGAAATAATTTCTACATTACGAGTTCCTTCTGGAGTATCTGTAACATCTAATGCACAAGCAGCAGCAGGCACTCTCATATTACCTCCATTTCCAGAAAGAAAGTTCATGTAAGAACCAGCCAAACCTAAAACAGGATAATAGCTCAAAGGCTCTAATACATACATAACGCCATAAGAAGAAGCAACCAATACCCAAGCTTTTATCACAACATCTATAGGCGGAAATATTTTATGACTAATCATCAAATATACAACAGGGAAAAATGAAGCAACAACAGCAGATAATAATGTAACTCTTCCAATTAAATTAACAGGGTCATTCCATAATTTTTGAAATTCTTTATCAGTCATACATTAACCTCCAATAGATATTTTTACAATTAAAGCCACAGCCATACCGACCAGCATTGCAATACCCAAATTGTATTCACGAATTTTAAGTCCAATCTTAGTTTTTGATACAAATTTTACTAATATAAACATAGTTAAAGCAGCAGCCAAAACAGAAGCAGCAGTGTCTATTTTAGGTAAATAACCAGAAGCCAAATTACCAAATACCGCAACCATAGAAGCAGCAGAAAGCAAAGCTAAACCAGCCTGATTACCTCCGGAAATTTTTGTTCTTAATTTCTCTAATTTACTTCCCATAATTGATGCAGATATCAACCAACCGCATCCATTAGCAGCCATAGTAATCCAAGATACAACTAAAGCAACTTCATTATAATCAGGTCCTCCAAACTTTACTCCCATAGCCTCAGCACCAAATTGTGCTCCAGCCATCTCTGTTGTAGCAGCACCAATAATAGAAAGTCTCATCCAGCTCATAGGTGCTCCTATTACAGAAATCATTCCTACCATTACTATAAAACCAGATATAGCAGGTCCTATTGCAGTTATTAAACCAGCTTTAAAAGCTTTTTGGCAAGTCTCACTTGTAATGCCTAAAGTTTTTGCAGTTTTATTAGCAAGTCTTGTATATAATATAGCTTGTATCAAACTTATAAGAACAACAACAGCACATAATGGCCATAGTATTAATTGATTGGCTAATTTCAAAATCTCTTCATTCATTATTTACCTCCTAAATGCTTAATTGCCCATTCGCTCATTAATATACTAGGCTGATATAATTTTGATTCATCTATCTCGAATTTACTATTATGATGAGGAATATTTTTTTCTGTCATAGTAGAGAAGAAAATAAATACGCCAGGCATTTTATGTTGATATTCAGCAAAATCTTCTCCGCCCATAGAAGGAGTAAAAGGTGCTGACTTTTTGAATCCTAATTCTTTACATACTTCTGATAATTCATTAGCTATTTGGTCATTATTAATAACAGGAGGGCAGCCCCATTCCATATTTACTTCTGCTTTTGCTCTGTTAGCTATAGCAATAGACTGTGATATTTCTTTTATTCTGTTTCCTATAAATTTTCTATTCTCTTCACTAAATGTTCTGAAAGTACCTTCTATGTTTACTTCTGAAGGTATTATATTATATTGACTTCCGCCGTTTACAATACATATAGATATTACTGTAGGGTCAGTGGCTATTATTTCTCTGCTTTTTATATTATATATGCCTTGTATTATTTGACTAGCAGTTAATACAGGGTCTACTCCAGAATGAGGATAAGCACCATGAGAACCTTTTCCTATAACTTTAATAACAAATTTATCATTAGATGCCATTAATGGTCCTCCTTGAAGGACAAACTCTCCGCTAGGCACATCTGTAGCTATAGTACCAATATGAGTACCAACTATAGCACTAACACCGTCTAATAAACCATCTTTTAATATATTTTTAGCACCTTTTGCTATCTCTTCAGCAGCTTGAAAAACTAATCTTACAGCACCATTTTTTAATCTATCTTTATTCTCTGATAAATAATAAGCAGTGCCTAATAAACAAGCAGTATGAGCATCATGTCCGCAAGCATGCATATTACCATTATTTGAAGCATATTCAACCCCCGTTTCTTCAACTATAGGTAAAGCGTCCATATCTGCCCTAATAGCAGCTATATTGCCGCTACTAACATTTCCTATATCACATACCATTCCAGAATCTAAAGAGCATTCTTTTACCTCAAGCCCCAATGATTTTAATTTATCAAGTACATATTTTTTTGTTTGCGGCAAATCTGTACCAACTTCTGGTATTTTATGTAATTCTCTTCTCATATTTATAATCATATCATTTAGTTTTTTATTATCCATTTTTCTATATTCCTTCATTAAAAATATTATATAATAATATATCAGTATTAAATATAATATCAATATTCAATATAATATCAATAATTAAATTTTACATAAAATAATATTAATTTTTGCAATTAATTAGTTTTCATTGTAATATTTAACTAATTAATATTTAGGATTGATGTTATGAAGCCAATATCAAAAGAAACAATTAAGTTTTTATTGGAATTGCAGCAAAATGAGATTACAGAACATGCAATATATTTAAACCTTGCTAAATTTGTAAAAAAAGAAGATGATAAACAAATACTTATTAACATTGGGGGAGAAGAATTTACTCATGCTAAAATATTAGAAAAATATACTAATAAAAAATTAAGACCTCAAAAGTTTAAGGTTTTTAAGTTTTTTATTTTAAGTTTTATATTTGGATATACATTTGTTATTAAGATAATGGAATCTGGTGAAAAGAGTGCTGAATATATATATTCTAAAATAGCTGATGAAGTGCCTGATGCTAAAACTATTGCTTTTGAAGAGTATGAACATGAGAATAAACTAATATCTATTTTAGATGAGGATAGGCTTAAATATGTTGGGTCTATGGTTTTGGGATTAAGCGATGCTTTAGTTGAAATTAGCGGAACTTTGGCGGGGCTTACTTTTGCTTTGCAGGATAATAGACTTGTTGCTTTATCTGGAATAATTACAGGAATATCTGCTACGCTTTCTATGGCTTCTTCTGAATATTTATCTGCTAAGGCTGATGGAAGTAAAAATGCTTTTAAGTCTTGTGCTTATACTGGAATAATGTATTTAATTACTGTTAGTCTTTTAATAATGCCTTATTTAGTTTTTAGTGTTTCAATTTATGCTCTTATTGCTATGCTCATAATTGTTATAACTATAATATTTTGTTTTACTTTTTATATTGCTGTGGCTAAGAGTATTTCTTTTAGAGAGAGATTTTTTGAGATGGCGGGGGTTAGCTTAACAGTTGCTGCTATAAGTTTCTTTGTTGGAATGCTTGTAAAACAATTTTTGGGTATTGATATTTAATTAATATTTAAATTTGTATTGAAAAGGAATTATTTCTAAATGAAAAGAGAATATAAATATACTATAGAGCATAATGATTTTATTGATTTTCAGCTTCATTATTTGAAAACTAATCCAGAGCTTCAAAGTTCATTAAAAAAAAATATCGTTATTATTATATTATTATATATAGCAGTTCTAATAGGAATGTTTGTATATTTTAAAAGTAGTTTATTTATGCTTTTGATAGTTGCTTTATTAATAACACTAGTATCTATTTTACAGATAATTAGTTATAAAAAAAGAGTTCAAAAAAATATTGTAAAAAAAGTGTTGTCTTATATAAAAACAGGAAAGCTTGATGATATTTTTGGAGAGAAAATTTTAACTGTTTATGGTGAAAAGATTGTTTTTAATGAAACTAAAGGAATAAAAAATTTTCATAAATCTGATATAAAAAAAATAGAGCAGAGTAAATTATGTATTTTTATATATACTGATGATATGTCTGCTATAATAGTGCCTAAAAAGTATTTAAGCAAAGAGGATATTGATTTTATTATTTCCTACAAAAAAATATAATAATTTTTTTTATTGTTAGTTATTGACTTTTGTATTTCTAATGTTAGAATAGTCTAACATTTTATAACAGGAGTCTTTATTATGAACAAATTTATAAATATAAATGAAAGCGTATATAATATATGCAAAAATCATAGCGAAATAAAAGATATATTATATGATTTAGGTTTTGAGGCTATAAAAAATCCTATTATGTTTAACACTATTGCTAGGAAAATAAGCATTAAAAAGGCATTAGAGATTAAAAAAGTAAGTGAAGACAAGCTAATAGAAAAATTTAGAGAAAATGGTTTTGATATTGCTAATAGAAACAGTATTTTAAAAGACTTAATAGTGAGGCTTCATAATAATGAAAATATAGAAAGTATAAAAAAAGAGTTTGATACAAAATTAAATAAAGTATCCGCTGTAGAAGTACATAATGCTATGCATGAACTTATAAAAGAAGGAATGGATATTGATGAGGCTAAAGAATATTTTTATAATAGAAGTTTAATTTTAAAAGATGCTATAGAGAACAGTGAAGATGATATGATATATTTCAAAAATACAAACAGAGAGATAAAGAAATTATTAAGAAATATATTAGAAAATAAAGACAGAAATATTTTTGAAAAACTTTATAGAAAAGTAAAAACTCATTATACAAAAAAGGAATCTTTAATTTTTACAGCATTAAAGAAACATAATAATGATGAGCCTTCAAAGGTGATGTCTAAAGTAGATAAAGATATTACAGAGTATATGGATTATATAAAAAACAATAATCTTGATGATAATAGTTTTTTCACTGAGATGTATAAACTGTGCAACAATATAAACGATATGATTTTTAAAGAAGAAAATATATTAATTCCGCTTGCTGTATCTGTACTTTCTGAGGAAGAACTAAAAAATATAAAAGAAAACTATATTAAATAAATTGTCATAGTTTAACATTTATAGTATAATGATAGTTAATATATTATTATTATTAACTATCATTTTTTTGTTTTAAATTTTTTATTATTGTGTTAGACTATATGAAATAATATTTTCATGTACGTTATAGGGGTAATATGTTAAATTGGTTTAATAAAGATGAGGAAGCTGTAAAATCAAAAGATAGTATATTTGAAAAATATCATCATATTATATCTTGGATACCTTTTGTTGCTAGTGTATTTTATTGTACATCTCCATTAGATATAGTCTCTGATATACTTCCTTTATCTGGCAGATTAGATGAGGGTTTTTTATTAGCAGTAACTATACTATATGGTATTCAAAATGGAGTTTTTTATTTTAATCCTAGAATTAGAAGAGTTATTAGAATAATAAAGTATATTGTTATAATCATTGGAATAATATTTATGATTGGGTTATTTGGGCATTTGATGATTAATCCCAAGCAAGTGCCTTAAAGTTTATTTATTTTCTCAAGCATATTTTTTGATTTTTCATTACCTGTTTTTTTATATAACTCATATAAAAGAGCATATATTTTTTTATTGTTATCACCATACTCTAAGCATTTCTCAAATATTTCTATGGACTTATTATCATCTTTTATTTCTTTATAGCATAACCCAAGATAATACAAACTATCTTCATCATATTTATTAAGCTCTAATGCTCTATTAAAAGAATCTATTGCTTCATCAATTCTATTTGTATTAAATAAAGCAATTCCTAAATAACGCCAATTAATATATTCTCTTGGAGCTATCATAAAAGATTTGTTTAACACCTCTATAGCTTCATTAAACATTTTTAATTCTATATAACAGTGTCCAAGATAATTTAGGCTTATATAATCATTATTTTCTAATTCATATGCTTTTGTTAAGTAAATAATTGCTTCTTTAAAATTTTCTATTTTTGTGTATGATATGCCAATCAAACGCCAAATTGTATAATCTTTATTATTTATATTAAGAGCTGTTTTTAATACTTCTATAGCTTCATTATATTTTTGCAATTGTGTGTAGAATATTGCAAAGTCTACTCTCACTTTATGGTTATTAGGTTCTAATTTGCAAATAGTTTTATATTGTTCTATTGTGTTATTAATTTTAGTTTCTAAGCTTTCATTCATAAAGGTTATTCTTACCTTATAGTTTTTTTGATTTTCGTATTATATAGTATATAATGTTTGAAGTAAATATATTATGAGCAATAATAAAAATGGATAAATATTATATTAGAGAAAAGATTTACAGCGATAAAAACTTAGAGAAAAAAATAAAAGAGGAAGTTGAAAATTATTTGGATAATAGTATTTTGAAAATATATCCTTCTTCTTGTGTTAGTGAATATAGCTATAATAATAATAATTTTGAAGTTGTTACTACTGAGATATTTGAAGAGGGTTATATTTTATCTGATATTCATATAGAAGTTGATATGGTTGTTTATGATTATATTTCTAATGATGATTATAAAAGAGAGAGAAAAGTTTTAATTAATAACAAATATTTTATTGGTTTTAACATTAGGTTTAGTTTGAATAGTGATAATACTATAGACAATTTTGTAGCGAGATATTTTAATATATATGCTATAAGCAAAAACGAATGATAATTTTTTTAAATTTATTTACATACCCCGCCCTTTATTCTTTATTAATCTATTTATAAATTTGTATTTTTAATTTCTTTATTAATTTAATTAGAATTGTTAACGCCCGCCCAAGTATTGATTAGATTAAAAATTTCTTCAACGCACGGTTAACATAATTTATGATATAACAAAATTTGAATTAGAAATAACTCTACCTTTTTAGCTTAATTCTCCGTGCGGTAAGTAGACATTAAATAAAAAAAACAACTGCATTTTTAAGCTAAAATTTATATTTAATATATATTCCTAAATATTTGTACTTTTTGCAACTTTTTGCTGCGGGAAAAAGTTGAATAAAAAAACTTCTAAATATAGCTGTTTGGATATATGATAAACTATATAGACAATATTTATATTTTAATATATCATTCTTATTAATTAATAAAAGATAGAGAGAACTCTTAATTATGAATAATAAATATGATGTTATAGTAGTTGGTGCTGGGCATGCTGGCATAGAGGCGGCACTTTCTTCTGCAAGACTTGGAATGAAAACTTTAATTATATCTATTAATTTGGATACCATAGGGCAAATGTCTTGTAACCCTTCTATAGGAGGAGTTGCTAAGGGTGCTATTGTTAAAGAGATTGATGCACTCGGCGGTGAGATGGGCATATTAATAGATAAAACTATGATGCAGTTTAGAATGCTTAACAGAAGCAAAGGTAAAGCTGTATGGGCTCCGCGTGCACAGGCAGATAAATATGTATACAAAGAAGAAGCTACTAAAACATTATACGCCGAGAATAATCTCACACTTCATCAGGATATAGTTACAGAAATAGTAGTAGAAAATAATGTAGTTAAAGGACTAAAAACAGAAAGAGGCAGAGAATATGAATGTAATGCGGTGATACTTACAACAGGTACATTTTTAAATGGGCTTATTCATATTGGCAAGTATCAAAAACAGGCAGGAAGAATTGGCGAGCTTCCAGCAATAGGGCTTTCTGATAATTTAAGAAACTTAGGGCTTGAAGTAGGAAGACTAAAAACAGGAACACCTGCTAGAGTGGATTATTATTCTATTAACTTTGATATATTAGAAATGCAAAAAGGCGATGATGAAATAACTCCGTTTTCTTTTTTGGACGACAAAATTGATATAGTTCAAGAGCCTTGCTATATCACTTACACAGATGAAAACATACATAAAATAATTCAAGACAATATTCATTTATCTCCGATGTACAGCGGAGTGATAACAGGAATAGGACCAAGATACTGCCCAAGCATAGAAGATAAAGTTGTAAGGTTTGCTGATAAACCTCGTCATCAGCTTCATTTAGAGAGAGAAAGCTACAGAACAAATGAAGTTTATATAAATGGATTTTCTTCAAGTTTACCTGAAGATGTTCAGATAAAAATGATAAGGTCATTAAAAGGCTTAGAAGAAGTAAAAATATTAAAACCAGCTTATGCAGTAGAATATGATTATGTGAACCCTATAGAATTAAAGCCTACTTTGGAGACTAAAAAAATAGAAGGATTATTTTTGGCAGGGCAAATTAACGGCACAAGCGGATATGAAGAGGCAGCCTGTCAGGGCATTATGGCTGGAATAAATGCTTCCCTTAAAATAAAAAAAGAAGAACCATTTATACTTAAAAGAAGTGATGGATATATTGGAGTTTTAATTGATGATTTAACTACAAAAGGAACTAAAGAGCCTCATAGAATGTTTACTTCTCAAGCGGAACATAGAATGCTTTTAAGGCAGGATAATGCAGATGAAAGGCTAACTGAGCTTTCTTATAATATAGGGCTTGCGAGTAAAGAGAGACTTGAAAAAGTAAGAGATAAAAAACAAAAAACTCAGATACTTGTGGAATACTTAAATAAACGCACACTCACACAAAAAGAAACCGAAGAATTGGGATTTATAAAAGAGGCTAAAGAGTACCGCACTATGAGTTTATCTTCTATAATTAAACGCCCAGAATGCTGTATTGATATGATTAAGCATTTAATAGACGGTGATTATAATAAAAATGTTTTGGAGAATGCCGAGATTGTTATAAAATACGAAGGGTATATTGCGAGGTATTTAAACGAAATAAGAGATATAGAAAAATATGAAAAAATGCGTATACCTGAAGATTTTGATTATTCCACTTTAAAAAGTGTGAAGATTGATGCTATTAACAAACTTAAACAATATAAGCCGTATAATATAGCTCAGGCTTTGAGAGTTCCTGAAATTGATATGTCTGTTGTTCAGGTTTTAATATTAACTCTTACAAAGAAGTAAAAATATTTTACTTTATTGGTATTGAGGTTGTTATATTTTAATGCTATAATTTTATAATAATGTGAGGAGGATAAATAATGTTTGAATATTATTTTGGATATATATGGATATTAATACCTGGTATATTATTAGGTTTATGGGCACAGATGAAAGTAAATGGTGCTTATTCAAAATATAGTAGGGTAGAGAACAAAAGAGGAATAACAGGAGCACAAACAGCAAAATATATATTAGATGCTTATGGCTTAAATATTCCAATAGAGAGAATAAACGGACATTTAACAGACCATTATGACCCAAGTGCTAAAGTTTTAAGACTTTCTAATGATGTTTATAATGGTACAGATGTTGCTGCTTTAGGTATTGCTGCTCATGAGGTAGGTCATGCTATACAACATGATAGAAGCTATGCACCTTTAACTTTAAGAAATAGTTTTTATCCATTATGTGCTATTGGCAATCAATTTGGACCTATGCTTGTACTTATTGGTATTGTTATCGGAGGGGCTGGAAGCATTTCTCAATATCTTATGATGGGAGGAATTATATTATTTGCTTTTGCTGTTTTCTTTTCTTTAATAACATTGCCTGTAGAGTTTGATGCTTCTAATAGGGCTATAAAGATTTTAGATAAGGGCGGATTTTTAGATTCTGAGGAGCTTTATGGGGCAAGAAAAGTGCTTAATGCTGCTGCTTTAACTTATGTTGCTGCTGCTGTTACTGCAGTGCTCAGTTTACTAAGACTTTTAATGCTTGCTAACAGAAGAAGAGATTAAAAATTATAAATAAGATATTTATTGAAGAAGGTTAATCATTTTTATGATTAGCCTTTTATTTTCAACAAATTATTATTAAATGAAGTGAATACATATTAAATTCAATTATGTTTTATAATACTATGAATTTTTATTAATGCCATTTTTTTTGCAAAGTGTATACGAATTATATAAGTTTTTCATAACAATAGCATACCTAAAGGTTAAGACTTTTAGTCGTATGAACTTACTTAGGTTTATATATATTAGTTAATATAATAATATTTATATTTTTATATTAATTGTGATAGAGCTAATTTAAATAAGTTAAATTTTAAAAGGGCTTAAAAATAAAGCCCTTTATATTTGTTAGTTTAAAAGTTTTATAACATTAGATTAAATTTTTTAAAATCATCATTAACATTTGATATACTAGAGATTCCAAATTTTGAAACTAATATATTAACTACATTAGGTGATAAGAATCCTGGAATTGTTGGTCCTAAATGTATATTTTTTACTCCCAAGTATAATAATGAAAGTAAAACTATAACAGCCTTCTGTTCATACCAAGCTATATTATAAACTATAGGCAAGTCATTAATATCATCTAAACCAAATAAATCTTTAAGTCCCAAGGCAATAACAGCTAATGAGTAAGAGTCATTACATTGTCCTGCATCTAAAACTCTAGGTATACCGTTAATATCGCCTAAATCTAATTTATTGTATCTGTATTTAGCACAGCCTGCAGTTAATATTACAGTGTCTTTAGGAAGTTTTTGAGCGAATTCAGTATAGTATTCTCTCTCTTTATGTCTTCCGTCGCATCCGCCCATTACAATAAATCTTTTTATAGCACCAGATTTTACAGCTTCAGAAATTTTATCTTTAAGTGATAATACCTGATTATGAGCAAATCCTCCAACTATAAAACCGCTTTCTATTTCTTTAGGAGCTTCGCATTTTTTGGCATGCTCTATTATAGGAGTAAAATCTTTATCGCTTTCTTTACCTGTATGGATTCCTATATGTTTTAAACCTTCAAAACCTGCAGCACCTGTTGTATATACTCTGTCTTTATAGCTTGCAAGAGGAGTTACTATACAGTTTGTAGTCATTAAAATAGGACCGTTAAAACTTTCAAAATCTTTTCTTTGATCCCACCAAGCTCCGCCGTAATTGCCTACAAAATGTTTATATTTTTTTAATTCTGGGTAGTAGTGAGCAGGAAGCATTTCAGAGTGAGTATATACATCTACTCCTGTGCCTTCTGTTTGTTTTAATAATATTTCTATGTCTTTTAAATCATGACCAGATACTAATATTCCAGGATTTTTTCCCACACCTATATTAACTTTTGTCATTTCTGGGTTACCATAAGTAGAAGTATTAGCTTTATCAAGAAGAGCCATTCCGTCAACACCGTTTTTACCTGTTTCAAGTACCAATTCTAAAAGTTCACCAGCATTTATATCATTTCTTAATGTTGCATTTAAAGCTCTTTGTATAAAAGCATCAACTTCTTCATTCTCATAATCAAGTATATTAGCATGTCTCATATAAGCACTTAATCCCTTAACTCCATATATAACAGTTTCTTTAAGGCTTCTTATATCTTCGTCTTTCTCTTCTAATACGCCTACTTTTTTTGATTTAGCGTCCATATCCTCTTTGCTTTTAGGAGTCCATAAAGATTCTTCAAGTATAAGTGATTTATCTTTTACCTGATTTGCTAATTCATTACAAAGTTTTGCAGTGTATTCTATTCTCTTATAAAAAACTTCTTTATCAAAGTTGGCATTTGTTATAGTAGTAAATAAATTGAATGTTACATCATGATTAACTTTTTTATCTACTTTTCCTCCATCTTTTCTTATAGCAGTTGTTATATTAGAAAGCCCTTTAGTCACATGAACTAGTAAATCTTCTAAATATGCTAAATCTGGTTTTTTACCGCATACACCTGATACAGTACAGCCTGTATTATTCATTGTTTCCTGACATTGATAACAAAACATTTTATTGTCCATTTAATCCTCCATTTATTTTTTTTGTTTTGATTTTTTATCATCTGTTTTATTTATATTGAAATCATCATCTAATAAATAATGATCTTTGATTGTATGGCTTTCCATATAGTTTTTGAACTTTCTGTTTATATCATTAACTAAATCCCCCATTATGCAGTTTGAACAGTATTTACCGCATTTAGAATGAAACAAACAACTTCTCTGCCAATTTTTACCCTCTATAGTTTCGTATATATCCAAAAAAGAAGTATTTTCTTTACCATCAGCAATTTTAAATCCGCCTGCTGGTCCTTTTGATGAACTAATATACCCAGCTTTTACAAGTGCCTGAAGAACTTTAGATAAATGATTGGCTGAAACATCAAATCTTTCTGCTATATCCTTAAGAGATGCCAACTCTTTAATAGATATATACACTGCAGAGTGAAGAGCTATAGCTGATGCTTCTGATATTGGAATCATTTTTTATCCCTATTATAATTACTAATTTAGTATATTGGTACTATAATACTAAATTGATTTTTTGTCAATATATAAAATATTTTAATATTTAAAATATAATTTTTTATTAATACATAAATAACTATTTTATAATTTGCAGTTTCTTGTTTTTTGTAAAGTTATATAGCAACTTTTAAAAATATATTTTGATGTGTGGCAGTATAAAAAGAACAATAAAAAATTGATAAAATATAATTGTTTAGATATATATTATTTCTAAAGAATACAAAATAAATTATTATTGAATAAATTAGAAAATAAATATACACCGAAATAAATTTTGTAAAAAATATTTTTTGATATGTTTAAACACTTCATACTAGTTCTGTATTGAATACAATGTATTATAAAAATAAAATTGTTAAGGAGTGTGAGATATTGGACATTTTTTAGTATAAAAAAAGCAGTATCCTTGTTATAATATTTTGATATAGAAAATAAATAAAGTATACTACTATGAAAAAAGATTATAGCACAGAATTTAAATTATTTATAGTGGATAAAGCATTAAAAACTAAAAATATTAAAAGATTTTTAAAGATGGAAAGAATAAATAAATCCACTTTTTATACTTGGCTTAAGAAATATAAAGACACTGGAACTGTCGCTAATTTTAGTACTAAGCCAAAAACTTCTCCAAATATCTTTAATAATCAAAAAGCTATTAATTTAATTATTGAACTCTATACTAAAGAATATCGAGGTAAGCATTATATTAAAGCATATTTAAATCGTGAAGGCATTAAGATAGGTGTTACAGCTATAGAGAATGTACTAAAAAGAAATAATCTTTGGAGAAAAAAAATAAAAAAGAAAAAGAAGCGATATGATAAACGAAAATTTGTCTCTAAAATACAAAAAGAAGGCAAAATAGTTCAAATAGACACTAAATATATCAAATTAGGCAGAAAAAGAGTTTATCAATTCACTGCTGTAGATTTAGCTACTCGTTATAGTTGGAGAGAAATCTATGAAGATAAAACACCTTCTAGTGCTTTATCTTTCTTAAAATATGTATTGAAAACTTCACCTTTTAAGATACAATCTATACAGACCGATAATGGTATAGAATATACATACCGCTGTATCAATACCTCTAAAATCAATATTTTTGATGAATACTGCTTAAAAAATAAATTAGAGAGGAGATATATTCCTGTAGCAACACCAAGATATAACGGCGTAGTAGAAAGAGTACACGGCATAGACGAAAGAGAGTTTTATTCACGATTAAATAAAAATATCACAGTAGAATTATTGAGAGAAAAATTAAAAGAATATACACATTTTCATAACAATCAAAGATTGATTTCTTCGTTATTGTATATTACAATCAAAGAAAGAATCAAAAATATTATAGCAAGTAAAAGTACAATATCTATGGCTCCATGACAATTTTAATTTTTTACTATATTGAAAAAAAATTAAATTCATATAAAATATAGCACATAATAATTTTAAAATTAGGATTAATAAATATGGAATATGAAGCAGTCATAGGATTAGAAGTGCATGTTCAGCTTAACACTAAAACAAAAGCATTCTGTTCATGCCCAAACACTTTCGGTGCTCCTGCAAACACTCTTACTTGTCCAAGATGTCAGGCTCACCCTGGTACTTTGCCTATAGTTAATAAAGAAATGGTGCATAAAACTATCAAAGCAGGACTTGCTACTAACTGCACTATTCAAAAAAAAAGCAGATTCGCTAGAAAACATTATTTTTACCCAGATTTGCCTTCTTATTATCAGATTACTCAAATGGACGAACCAATCTGTACTGAAGGTCATCTTGATATAACTGTGCTTAATGAAGATGGTTCTTCTTACAATAAAAGTGTAAGAATAAACAGAATACATATGGAAGAGGATGCAGGTAAACTTGTGCATGATGATACAGGAAGACCTTTAAGCTATGTAGATTTAAACCGTGCAGGCTGCTGTTTGATTGAATGTGTAAGTGAGCCTGATATTTCTACAGGTGAAGAAGCTTATCAATATTTAACAGAGCTTAAAAAAATCTTCAAATATATTGATGTTTCAGATTGTAACATGGAAGAAGGTTCTTTAAGATGCGATGCTAACGTTTCTATACGTCCTAAAGGAAGTACAGAGCTTGGTACTAAAACTGAAGTAAAAAATATGAACAGTTTTAGAAATGTAAGACTTGCTATTGATTATGAGATAAAAAGACAAATTAAAGCTTTAAACAATGGCGAGAAAATCTTACAAGAAACTAGGCTTTATGATGCTAAAGAAAATACTACTAAAGGAATGCGTTCAAAAGAGGGTGCTGCAGATTATAGATATTTCCCAGACCCAGATATACCTCTTTTAGTTCTTAAAGATGAAGAAATTGAAGAGGCTAAAAAAGAGCTTCCAGAACTTCCTCAGCAAAAACGCGAAAGACTTAAAAAAGATTATGATTTACCAGATCAGGATATAGTTGTACTTACAGAAGATGCTGCTTTAGCTGATTATTATGAGGCAGCAGTAAAAGCTTATCCTAAACAGCCTAAAAAAATAAGCAACTGGATAATGGTTGAAGTCAATGCATACTTAAATAAAAAGCTTCAAACGATAAAAGACTTCAAACCAAAACCAGAACATATTGGTGAAATTTTCAAACTTATAGATGAGAATGTTATAAGCGGTAAGATAGCTAAAGAAATATTTGAGGATATGTGCGAAACAGGTGAAGCTCCTTCTGCTATAGTTGAGAAAAAAGGCATCAAACAAGTAAGCGATACTGGTGAGCTTGAAACAATAATTAGAAAAGTTTTAGAAGAAAATCCTAAATCAGTAGCAGACTTCAAAGCAGGTAAAGAAAAATCATTCGGATTTTTAGTAGGTCAGACTATGAAAGCTACTAAAGGTCAGGGTAACCCTAAACTTGTTAATGAAGTTTTGAGAAAAATTTTAAGCGAATAATTAGAATTATATTAAATAAAAATAAGCCTAACTATTAAATAGTAGTTAGGCTTTAATAATGGAGTTTGTATGAATTTTCCTAGTACAAATGAATTTTATGCACCTATACTAGAATACTTTTATTTAAAAAATAAAATGGAGAAATATATAAAAAATGAAAATTTAAAAAATGTTGTAATAGATAAGTTGAAATTAAATGATGAACAAATAAAATTAGAAACCACAAAAGGAAACAATAAATTAGATTCTAATATAGGGTGGACTATTACATTTTTACATAAATCTGGATTATTAGATAGACCAAAAAAAGGATATATTATAATTAGTGAAGAAGGTAAAAAAATATATAAAAATAAGATAGAAATTACAACATCATTTTTAAAAGAAAATTACCCTCAATTTAGAGAATTTATGTCTCCTGCAAAAACAGGTATTGAAGATGAAAATACATTAGAATTTGAAGAAATAACAAATGATTTATATTCCAAAGTTAGCGATTATTATGAATATATAGAAGAGTTAATTTTAAAAAAATTGTTTAAAATGACAGAAAAATTTACATCGAAAGATAAAGGAGATATATTAGAAAATATATCTGTAGAGCTTTTTAGTAAAATGGGATATTTTGATGTAAAAAGGAAAGGTGGAACTAATGATGGTGGTATAGATGGTGATTTTTCAATAGATAGATTTGGATTAGAAAGAATAGGATTTCAGTGTAAGTTTTTTTCTGAAAATAATAAAGTTGCTTCAAAAGATATAGATGCATTTAGTGGTTCATTAACTAAATTGGGCTATCATAAAGGTGTTTTTATAACAACATCTGATTTTACTAAAGAATCAGAATATAAAAATATAACGTTAATAAATGGTAAAAGACTTGCTGAACTTATGAGAGAATATGAAATATTATGTAATGTAGATAATACTTATAAACATTATAGTTTGGATGATTAATGTTTTTTGTATTTATTAGTTTGTTGCAAGTAAATTTGAAAATCCACTTATAATTTACTATATTTAAAATATATACTAAATTATAAGGACAATTATTAATGACTATAGAAAAATTATCAAAAATGATTGAAGTATCAAGCGGAAAAGTTTTAGCTGATTTGGTTATAAGAAACTGTAAAGTAGTAGACCCTATATCAGCAACGATTACGGATGCAGATATAGCTATTGCTAATGATTATATTGTTGGTGTTGGTTCTTATAATGGAAAAGAAATTATTGATGCTAAAGGTTCTTATGCTACAAGTGGTTTAATAGATTCGCATGTTCATATAGAATCATCTTTATGTGCACCTTCAAATTTTGCAGAAGTTGTTATACCGTTTGGAACTACTTTAATAATTACAGACCCTCATGAAATTGCTAATGTATGCGGAATTGAAGGTATTAAATTTATGATAGAGTCTGCCAAAAAAAGTCCATTAAAATGTAAGTTTATGCTTTCTTCATGCGTGCCTGCTGTTGGTTTTGAAGATGCGGGGGCTGTTCTTGATGCTTCCGTAATAGAAGAGTTTATAAATGATGAAGATATATTTGGGCTTGCTGAGATGATGAATTGTCAGGGGGTGTTGTCTTCTGATAAAGATGTGCTTAAAAAATTGGTAGCTGCTATTAATGCTGATAAGATTATAGACGGTCATGGGGTTATGCTTGGAGGAAAAACGCTCAATGCTTATAGGACTGCAGGAGTTTATACTGATCATGAATGCGTATCTGCAAAAGATTTGAAATCAAGAATATCTAATGGAATGTATGTGCTTTTAAGACAAGGTTCGGCTGCACAGAATTTAGCTTCACTTTTACAAGGAGTTAATCAAAGCAATGCAAGAAGATGTGCAATGTGTACAGATGATAAGCATTTGGATCATATTATTGAAAATGGGCATATATCTCATAATTTGAAAATAGCAGTTGAGCATGGGCTTGATGTATTTAATGCTATTGCTATGGCTACTATTAATGCTGCTGAATGCTACAGACTAAAAAATATTGGTTTAGTTGCTTCAGGATACAAGGCTGATATTGTTTTATTTAATGATTTAAAAGATTTCAAGGCTAATAAAGTTTTTATAGACGGTAAATTAGTTGCAGAAAATGGGCATGCTTTATTTAAAGTAGAAAAAGATAATTATAATGATAATGTTTTTAATACTATAAACATTGCTCCTATTACAGTTGAAGATATACAGATAAAATTAAAATCCGATGAGGCTAATGTTATAAGGATAGTTAATAAAGATTTAGTTACAGAGAAAAGTGTGAGAATAGTAGGTTTTGAGAAAGGTTATTTTAAATATAGAAAGAGTGTTGATATATTAAAATTGGTTGTTGTAGAAAGGCATAAGGCTACTGGAAAAATAGGTTTAGGGTTAATAGAAAATTATAAATTAAAAAACGGTGCTATTGCTACAAGTGTATCTCATGACTCGCATAATATTATAGCAGTAGGGGATAATGATGAAGATATAATACTTGCCATAAAAGAAATAGAAAAATGCTCTGGAGGAATAACTGTTGTAAAAAATGGAAAAGTTCTCGATACTTTACAATTAAAAATAGCAGGCATTATATCTGATGATTCTCCAAAAGATATAGTAAAAAAAATATATTCTATGCATAAATTAGCCTACGATGAACTTAATGTAAATAGAGAAATAGACCCATTTATGACTTTATCGTTTATGGCACTTCCTGTTATACCAGAAATTAAACTTACAACTAGCGGTTTATTTGATGTTAAGGAATTTAAGTTTATTGATATAAGTGCTTAGTATTTTATTTGCGTATTATTTTAAAAGATTTCGCCTTTTAATAAATTGTTTAATTGGTTTCTAGAATATATTGTAACAATTTCACTATGTACAGCATAACTTTTTGCACTTTTGGTCAATTCTACAGGTACTATTAATACCCCTCTTTTAGCACCAGAATCTTTTACTTTTACAATAAAATCTCTTAATATTAGTTCTCCTATATTAGTGTTTTGCCATCGTTTAATAGAAATAAATGTTAAATTATATTTACCAACTTCAGTATCATATGCTAAATAATCAATTTCATCTATATTATCATCAGGATTATCTACAAACTCTTGTACTATAGTGTAGAAAGTTTATTGGTTACTATATTTTTACATAGCTTTTTAAAGTCATTAAAAGTTAAATTATATATTTTATCTACAAGATTATTGTTAGAGTTGTTAGATGAAACTTTTGTTTTATTATCAAATTTAATATTATGCATAATTTTTAAATTTAATAATATATTATCTACATCTATTGATTTTTCATTATTTTTTGGCATTAAAGTATTTATATATTCAAAGTTAGTAAAGCTATTTTCCAAAATTTCTACAGTGTTTTCCCATTCGTTGAGATTTTCTATTTGCACATAATCTTCATAATATTGATGCTCATAGATATTATCTAACTTACGATTTTCTTTATTTACTTGCAAATTAGCTCTGTATACTTGATATAAATACGCTAAAACTTCATTCAAATTATATTTTTTAGATATATTAGAACTAAATTTATTTATTATCTCAAAATATTTTATAGCGTCTTCTATATAACCTAAAAAATAAGAATAAAATCCAAAATCAAAAATTAATTCTTCATTTATGGATTCTAATTCATCAGTTTTTAATGTTGGCTTTATTTTTCTATATACATCTTTAAACTTTTTTTATCTCCAAATTTATGTAGTACAAATAAATACATTCTATTATAATAAATTAATAGATTTTTATCTAAATTATTAGCACTATTTAAAATTTCCTCTATATATTCACTAGCATATTGAAGTTTATCAGTAAATAAATACATAGATATTAAAGTTTTTCTAATTTATATTAATTCATTTTGTAAATTAATAGAATCTTTGTTTATTCTTTTATCCAAGTCTTCTAAGAAAGTAATTACTCTTTCATAATTTTTTATATTATAATAGGAATATATAGCAGCCTTAAGTTCATCTACATTGAACTCTCTTCTAGACATAATTGCTTTATTAAAATAATTACATGCAAATTGATAATTTTTTTTCATTAAATAATGTATAACCTACCTTTACTAAATAATGTACATTAGTTGGCTCTATATTTGTAATAATTACATCATATTTAAAAGCTTCTTCTTTATAATCTAATTCAGTACATGTGTTTTCCATTCTCTTATATATTTTAATTTTTTCATTATCATTAAAATAATTAACAGACATAAGAAACTCATATTTTTTTAAAGCATCAAAAATATCTCCACTCTCATCTTTTAATAATGCTAATTTATAAATAGTATTATAATCATTTGGATTATTCATTAATTTTTTATTTAATTCACTAATATTATTTTTTATAGATTTATCATCATTTTTATATAGTTTATTGGTTATAAAGAAATATAAAGCAACTGAAATAAATATCAATAAAAAAAATATAAAAAAATATATATAAATATTTTCCATAAAAAAATCCTATAGAAATATTATACTAAAATATTTCTCCTTTAAGTAAATTATTAAATTGGTTTTTAGAATATACAATAATACTTTCATTATGAGAAACATAACTTTTAGCACTTCTAGTTAATTCTGCAGGCACAATTAATATTCCATTTTTAGCTCCAGATTCTTGTACCTTCATAAAAAAATCTCTAATACTTAATTCACCTATATCTGTTTTATTCCATCTTCTAAAAGATATTAAAGTAAGTTCAGCTCTAGCCATTTTGTTATTATATGCCAAATAGTCTATTTCATCTCCTTTAATCTTATCAGCACTATCTATATATTCCTGTACTATAGTATAAGAAAGTTTTGAAGATATTATATTTTTACAAATCTTCTTAAAATCTGAAAAACTTAAATTAAATATTTTGTCAATTTTATTTGAATATATAGAAGTTTTTTGAGAGTTTTGTATATTATAATTTGCTAAGTCATATAGTTTAAACTCTTTCAATATTTCTTCTATATTCATAGCTTTCTTTATTTCTACTAAATTAGATATATAATCTAAATGTATGAATGAACTTTCCCATAAATTAATTACTCTTTCCCAATTATCTATATATTCTTTTCTAATGTAATTTTCAAAATTATCATTTTTATATTTTGAATCGTATATCTTTTTTTCTTCATACAATTTTGTTAATTGAGAATTAGCTACTTCTACATTTTTTAAATATTCTAATATATTATCTATATTGAAAACACTATATAATTCTATATTAAATGATTTTATTATATTAAAATATCTAATAGAAGATTCTATATCTTTTAAGAAATAACTATAAAATCCATAATCAAATATTAAATCAGCAAGGTCTATAGAATCATTATTAATTTTGTACATATCTATGAGTTTATTATAAATTTCAGTAAATTTTTTATTATCATCTAATTTATATAGTATAAATAAATAAATCTTATTCATATAAAGTCTATTATCACTATCTATAGCTTTATATATGAAAGCTTCTTCTATAAAATATTTAGCAATATTTATTTCATCGGAAAGTATGTATATTGAAACTAAAGACTGCATTAACTTTGCAATATCTATTTTGTATTGACTTATATCTTTACACATTTTTTTATACAATTTTTCTAAATAGATAATAGTTCTTTTATAATCTTTTAACTGAAACGCAGAAAATGCTGCATATTTAAAATCATCTATAGAGAATTCTGATTTTAATACTAATGCTCTGTGATAGTATTCATATGCTAATTTAAAGTATCCTTCTTCTACTAGGGTATGTGCTATTTTTATATAATAATATTTATTTTCTGGTTCTTCTTTATTGATGATTAGAGTATATTTAAATGCCTGCTGCAAGTCTCCTAGTTCTTCGCAAATACTTTCTAATTTTTTATATATTTCTAGTTTTTCTTTACCTGAAAAAAAGTTTTCATCTAAAAGGATTTTATATTGATTTAATGCTTTTTCTTTGCTTCCAAATTCTTCTTCTATATTTGCAAGCTGATTTATAGCATCATAATCATATTGATTTTTTTTAATTCTTTTATTTAATTCTTCTATGCGTTTTTTTAATGCTTTTGGCTTTTTTACTTTATCTTTATTAAGTATTAATGTTTTTAGAAGCACTAATGCAGCAAATAATACACCTAAAATTATTAAAGCATAAAGATAAACAACTTCCATAAAAGCACCTATATTATTAAAAATAATTTTTTATTTTTACAGTAATAAATGCTTTATGGAGCATTTATTACTGATATTGTACTATTTATTCATCTTTATCTATTTTAAAGAATTTCATAGCCTCATATAGTTCTTGTGCCTGATTAGATAAAGACATAGTAGCAGCATATGATTCTTCTACCAAAGCAGCATTTTGCTGAGTAACACTATCCATATCCGCAACAGCCCTATTAACCTGATCAACGCCTGTTTGCTGTTCCACAGCAGTAGAACTAATATCTTGCATTATTCTAGCAGTTTCATCTATTTTTACTCTAAGATCATTGAATATCTCTTGAGAAGTTCTCGCTGAGTCAGTGGCTTTATTAATTTTATCATAAGCATTATCTACTAAGTTTGTAATATCTTTTACAGAAGATTGAGTAGTTTGAGCTAGGTTTCTTACTTCAGAAGCAACAACAGCAAAACCTTTACCTTGATCACCAGCACGAGCAGCTTCTACTGCAGCATTCAAAGCAAGTATATTTGTTTGGAATGCTATATTTTCTATAATGTTTGTAATATCTTTAATTTTAGTACTAGCCTCATAAACTTCTTCTATATTTTTTGTAGTTTCAAGTATGATATCTCCAGCACTTTCTATAGATTGTCTAGATTCAACCATCATTCTGTTACCTTGTACTGATTGATCTGTAGAAGATTTTATAGTAGAAGCCATTTGTTCCATAGAGCTTGCTGTTTCTTCCAAACTTGCTGCTTGAGATTCTGTTCTATGTGATAAATCATTACTGCCCTGTGAAAGTTCTTGTGCGCTGTTTGTAATTTTTTCTACGGAATCTCTTACTTTTATTATGATATCCACAAGTTCCTGACGCATTGTAGCAAATGAATCTGCCAATTCTCCAAGTTCATCTTTTCTATGAATTGTTTTTTCTGTGTTTGTCAAATCACCTTTAGATATTTCTTTGGATATTTTAATAATTTTTTGTAAAGGATTAGTGATGCTTCTAATATAGAATAATACCAAAATAGAAGCTATTATTATAAATACAACCCCTACAATGATAGCTTGCATAATAATAGTATATATTTGACTATATATATCAGAATCATTTTTAGCAAGTATTACAGACCAAGGAACTCCTGTGATGCCGTTATATGCGGATGTTCTTGCTGTTTTTGTATTAGCACTTTTATAAGAAGCTATAATACCGCTATCTTGTGTTTTAATAACATCATATACAGAAGATAAAGCAGCTCCTACAAACTCTTCATCAGATGATAATAATACCATTTTATCATGATTAGCTACAGTTAATCTTTCGCTTCCTTGAATATGCAAAGATTTAATAAATGAATTATTTACTTTATCCATATCTAAACTTATATATGATATACCAAGTACATTGCCGACATCATCTTTTATACCGCCCATTAGGATTAAAGAATTCTTTCCTGTAGATAATGATTTTGTTATAACATTATCAAACTTAAAATCATAGTTATTTTTTACAACATCTTGATAGGGTTTTGGGTGTATATCTGCAAGCGAAATACCTACTAATTTAGGGTCTGAACTATCTATTAAGATAGTACCATCAATTGTGGCAATACCTGTATTTGTTGAATAATAGTTAATATCATTATAATTTTTTAATACTTTTTCTAAATTATTTTTTACTTCTATATCATTATAATTTGTGATAAAAGATTGAAAAGCGGCACTTTTTGAATATGTTTCAATAAGAACAAGCTGTTCATGTAAAACTAATTCTATTGTGGATGCATAACCTTGTACCGTACTTTGAAAACCATTTAAAGTAGCAGTTCGTATGCCTCTAGAAGCTGCAATTGTAAGTATAATAGATAATACCAATACAGTTACTACTATAATAGCACTAACCATAATTGGTACTTTTACTGATAAACTATGCATTTTTTTCATAAAAAATAACCTCAATATTTGTATTACTCCAACTTTTTTAAGTTTACTACTATACATTTTCGATTAATTTTTTATAAATTTTAATTATCAGCACTGCTTAGAAAAAATTATAAAAACATCCCTATTTATAGTATAGTAATTTTTCAAAAAAAAATAAAGCGACATATAAATTATACAATAATTTTTTATAAATTCTACTAATTTTTAGCTGAGTTTATTTAAAACAGAATTATTGTATACTAACAGTTATAATAATTACTATATTAATATAGACACTATGCATAAACTTTGATATAATTTTAATTAGTAATGAATTTTAATAGAGTGAACAAGCAAAATGAATATTAATAATGCTTTAATAAAATATGCTAAAGTCTTAGAAAAAATAAATAACGATTATAAAATTTCATATATAGAAGCACAAACTATTATAATGTATGTTTTAAATATAAATAAAATAAAATTGATATCTGATGGATTAAAAGAATTAACTCAAAAAGAGACTAGTAATATAGAAGAATTAATTAATAGACGTCTTAATTATGAGCCTATTCCTTATATTATAAATAAAAAAGAGTTTTATGGATTTAATTTTTATGTGGATAATAATGTTTTAATACCAAGACCAGAGACAGAAGAGCTTATTGATTTAGTATTAGATTATACAAATGATAAAGATAATGTTTCAATATATGATGTTGGTTCAGGAAGCGGGAATATAGCAATAACATTAAAAAAATTATTTTTGGAGCAGAATAAAAATATTGATATTACGGCTATTGAAATTAGTAAGGGTGCTACTAAAGTTATAAAGAAAAATGCATTAAATATATTGGGCGATGAAAAGATTATCAATATAATAAATGCAGATGCTTTAACTTTTATGCCAGAGAAAAAATTCGACATAATTGTTTCAAATGCTCCTTATGTGCCTTTAAGAGATAAAGATTTGCTTCAGAAAGATTTAGACTTTGAGCCTCAAAATGCATTATATTCCGGTTATGATGGGCTTGATTTTTATAAGAGTTTTTTAAATATAATAGATAAATATTTGAATGAGAATGGTGCTTTCTTTTTTGAGATAGGATGCAATCAGGGCAATGCTTTAATTGATATTTGTAATAATTTTAATATAAAAAATGTTTTTATAAAAAAAGATTTAAGTGAAAAAGATAGGTTTTTAGTTTGCGAGAGCTTTTATATTTGATTTTTTTATGACTTTTTTATTAAGTTTAATATAAATATTTTAGCTCAATAGTATTTATTTTTTTATAATATTATTTTTTATGATATAAGTTGAGCTTAATAAATATTTATATAAATTATAAGTATAATATAAAATTATTTAAAATTCAATTTGTTTTTATAATAAATATGTTTAGGAGTATGAGATATTGGACATTTTTTAGTATAAAAAAAGCAGTATCCTTGTTATAATATTTTGAACAGAAAACAAATAAAAAGGATGCTACTATGAAAAAAGATTATAGCACAGAATTTAAATTATTTATAGTGGATGAAGCATTAGAAACTAAAAATATTAAAAGATTTTTAAAGATAGAAGAAATACCCAAATCTACTTTTTATGCTTGGCTTAAAAAATATAAAGACACTGGAACTGTCGCCAATTTTAGCACTAGACCGAAAACTTCTCCAAATATCTTTAATAATCAAAAAGCTATTAATTTAATTATTGAACTCTATACTAAAGAATATCGAGGTAAGCATTATATTAAAGCATATTTAAATCGTGAAGGCATTAGAATAGGTGTTACAGCTATAGAGAATGTACTAAAAAGAAATAATCTTTGGAGATATAAAACAAAAAAGAAAAAGAAGCGATATGATAAACGAAAATTTGTCTCTAAAATACAAAAAGAGGGCAAAATAGTTCAAATAGACACTAAATATATCAAATTAGGCAGAAAAACAGTTTAT
Organism: Brachyspira pilosicoli; assembly: GCF_008016535.1. GTDB lineage: Bacteria > Spirochaetota > Brachyspiria > Brachyspirales > Brachyspiraceae > Brachyspira > Brachyspira pilosicoli_A. The sequence goes on along the minus strand of NZ_SAXY01000064.1, from coordinate 9,639 downwards.
CAATTCACTGCTGTAGATTTAGCTACTCGTTATAGTTGGAGAGAAATCTATGAAGATAAAACACCTTCTAGTGCTTTATCTTTCTTAAAATATGTCTTAAAAACTTCACCTTTTAAGATACAGGCTATACAAACGGACAATGGTATAGAATATACTTATCGCTGTATTAATACTCCTAAAATAAATATTTTTGATGAATACTGCTTAAAAAATAAATTAGAGAGGAGATATATTCCTATAGCAACACCAAGATACAATGGTGTAGTAGAAAGAGTACACGGCATAGACGAAAGAGAATTTTATTCACGATTAAATAAAAATATAACTGTAGAATTATTGAGAGAAAAATTAAAAGAATATACACATTTTTATAACAATCAAAGATTGATTTCTTCGTTAGGTTATATTACAATCAAAGAAAGAATCAAAAATATTATAGCAAGTAAAAGTACAATATCTATGGCTCCATGACATTTTTATAATAAATATCATTTATATTGTGAAGTTTGATAATTTAATATTATATTTTTTATATTATAAGTATTCTAATTGTAATATTTAGAATAATTTTTGTTTTTTTAAAAATTATAAAAATACTGTTATTGATATAATAATATTTAATTGTTTAGTAATAAAGCATTGATTTTTGAACAAAAATATATAATTTTATCAATTTTACTCAAATTTATTTAAAAATATTCAATAAAATTTTAAAAAAACTCAAATTTTCCTTGATAATTCAATTATTATTACTATACTTAGTTAGTGAATATAAAAAAAGGGGGGCTGTCCTAGATAACTTAAATTTGTTAAAATTTAAGTATGAAACGCAGTAAATTAAGTAAAGATAAACAATTAAAATTAATAGAACATTTTGCAGCAGGAACTACAGCAAGGACAGCTTCAGTTTTAGTTAAGGTTAATAAGACTGCAGCTTCGTATTATTTTTTAAGATTAAGAGAATTAATATTTGAATATGAGAAAGAAAAAGAAGAAGAAGTTTTTAATGTAGAAATAGAAGCAGATGGCACCGCAAGGGTGTACTTCGTAAAGTTATTTTGGAGGCAAAAGAAAAGGAAAAAGAGGAAGAGGAGCTTGCATATAAAATACCAGTGTTTGGTTTGTTAAAAAGAGGCGGAAAAGTATATATAAAAATAATAAATAATACTAAAATAAGCACTTTAATGCCTATTATTAGGCAAAAAGTACAGCCAGATAGTATAGTTTATTCAGATTATTATCATAGTTATGATGTTTTAGATGTCTCAGAATTCAAGCACTTTAGAATTAATCATAGTGAAAAGTTTGCTGAAGAAAAGAACCATATTAATGGTATAGAGAATTTTTGGAATCAAGCGAAAAGACATCTTCGTAAATTTAATGGAATACCAAAAGAACATTTTCACTTATTTATTAAAGAATGTCAATTTAGATTTAATAATCCAAAAGTTGACAAACAGTTGGAAATTATATACAATTTAGCAAAAAAGGAGCTTTTTTAGTTATCTAGGACAGCCCCAAAAAAGGAGACTCCTATGGAAGAAAAAAATAAAGGAAGTTTTTTGGGATTAATACCATTAATAGTATTTTTGGTAATTTATATGTTTTCTGGCTTATATACTGGAAGTTTTGAAAACATGCCACTTATGGTTGGTATTCTAATAGCTTCTGGTGTAGCATTATTATTGAACAATAAAAAAGCTGAAAAGAAAAATTTTGAAACCAGAGTTGATATGTATTGTGAAGGCGGTGGAGAAAAAACATTAATTTTGATGGTTTTGATATTTATTTTAGCAGGTGCTTTTTCAGGTGTTGCTTCAAAAATGGGTGCTGTATCATCTATTGTTAATATTGGATTAAGCATTATACCGCCTAATTTAATATTACCTGGTTTATTTATTATAGGATGTATATTAAGTTTTGCTATGGGAACTTCAATGGGTACTGTATCTGCTTTGATGCCTATTGCTATAGATATAGCTAATAAAACTGATATTAATATGCCATTGATAGCTGGAGTAGTTGTTGGAAGTGCTATGTTTGGTGATAACTTATCTTTTATTTCTGATACAACTATAGCAGCTACTAGAACACAAGAAGTAAGTATGAAATCAAAATTCCAAGAGAATATATTGATGGTATTACCTGCTATTATAGTAAACTTCATATTGTTAGTATTCCATCCTGTTGGAGCTATAGACTTAGGAAACCATAGTGATTTTTCTATAATTAATATAATACCATATATTACTGTTATAGGTTTATCTTTAGTTGGTATCAATGTTGTTATTACTATGAGTATAAGTGTTATCGTAGCTATGCTTATAGGTATATTTAATGGCAGTTTCACTTTTGTAGAATCTTTCAAAATAATTCATAATGGTATGCTTGGAATGGAAGATATGGCTGTAATAGCTATATTTGTAGGTGGTTTGGTAGCTCTTATGAAATATTTAGGTGGAATAGATTGGCTATTATATACTTTATCTAAAAACACAAAAACTTCAAAAGGAGGAGAGTTAAGTATAGCTGCTTTGGCTAGCCTTATAGATGTATCTACTACTAACAACACTATTTCTATAATAGCAGCAGGACCTATTGCAGCTAATATAGCAGATAAATTTGGTATATCTAGAAAAAGAACAGCAAGTATATTAGATTTATTCTCATCTGCTTTTAATGGTATATCACCATTTGCTGGACAATTATTAGTTGCTGGAGGATTAGCAAAAATATCTCCAATTTCTATTATGCCTTATGTTTGGTATTGTATACTTATGATAATATTTGGTATTATAGAAATAATTATAGGTTATCCGCATTTCTTTAAAAAAAATAAATAAAAAAGAGGATGTAAACTAAAATGGAAAGATTTGATTCTCATTTTTTAATGAATACTGAAGATGTGAAAGAATACTGTAAAGATGTAGTTAAATATTTTGCTAAAGATGAAGATTTGGAGGCTGTGGAAATAGGAGATGGAAATATCAATTATGTATTTAAAGTTACTAGTAAAACAACAAATAAATCAATAGTTGTAAAACAATCAGATAACTTTTTAAGATCTTCAGGAAGACCATTAGATGTTCTTAGAAATAAAATAGAGGCGGAAATATTAAAAATAGAAGGATCATTATCTCCTAATCATGTTCCTAAGATATTTTTATATGATGAAAAAATGCATGCTTTATCTATGGAAGATATATCTGAATATAAAAATATGCGAAAAGAATTGATGGAAGAAAAGACTTTTGATAATTTTGCTGATGAGATATCTTTGTTTTTATCTAATGTTCTTTTGCCTACAACAGATTTAGTTATGGATAGGGCCGAAAAAAAAGATAATGTGAAACTTTTTATAAATAAAGAATTATGTGATATTACAGAAGATTTAGTTTTAACTGAGCCGTATTATAACTATAAAAATAGGAATATTATTTCTAAAGGACAAGAAAAATTTGTAGAAGAGTTTCTATATAAAAATGAAAAATTAAAGTTTGATGTTTGTAAGCTAAGAGACAGATTTATGAATTATGCACAAGCTTTAATTCATGGGGATTTGCATTCTGGGTCTATTTTTATTAATCATAAAGGTATAAAGGTAATAGATCCTGAATTTGCTTTCTATGGACCTATAGGCTATGATATAGGAAATGTTATAGGAAACTTATTCTTTTCTTTGGCAAATAAATCTTATTTTTCTGATAATTCTAATTTCTTAAAATGGATAAAAACTACTATAGAAGATACTTTTGATAAAGTAAAAATATCACTTAATAAAAAGTATGATGAAATAGTGACTTTCGATCTTTATAAAAATAAATATTTTAAGGAATATTATATACAATCAATAATATCAGATTCTATTGGATATGCAGGTACTGAGATTATTAGGAGAACAGTCGGAGATTCTAAAGTAATGGAAGTTTCCAGTGTAGAATTAAGTGATAAAAAATTGAAAATGGAAAGAACATTAATAAAGACTGCTATTATGTTGATAGAGAATAAAGATTGTATAGAAGAAGGAAAAGATTTAACAAAAATATTTAATTTTGTATATGAATAATTTGGAGAATATCAAAAATGGAAAGAAAAGATTATGATTTGCCATTTTTACTTAGATATAAAAATGTAGCTTGGTATGAAGATAAAAAAGTTCGTATTTTAGATAGAAGAGCGTATCCTACAGAAATTAAATTTGTAGAGTGTTTTTCCTATGAGGAAGTAGCAAAAGCTATATATGATATGGTTACTCAAAGTGCTGGCCCATATACTGCATGTTCTATGGGAATGGTTTTAGCAGCAAGTCAAGTTGAAAATGAAAGTGAAAAAAACAGATTGAGTTTTTAACAAAAGCTTCAGAGGTGATATCTAATTCTAGACCTACTACAGCAAATAGATATAGACTTATTACAGAGAGATGTTTAGAAGTTGCTAAAAATGCTTTAAAAAATGGTAAAGATGTAAAAGAAGCTATTTTTGAAGATGCTATAGCCTCTTTAAATAGACGTTATACTATAATGGAAGAGGTTTCTAAATATTTAGTTAGTTTAATACCAAATAATTCTTCTGTATTAACTCAATGTTTTGGTGAAACTATAATTGGTATGATGTGCAGAACAGCTAAAAAAGTAAATAAGACTTTTAAAGCTTATTGTCTTGAAACGAGACCATATTTTCAGGGGGCTAGATTAACTTCTTCATGTTTTTTTGACAGCGGTATAGATGTTACTGTAATAACAGATAATATGACTGCTTATGTTATGAATAAGGGATACGTAGATATATTTACTTCTGCTGCTGATTCTATAACTAGAGATGGTCATATAGCAAACAAAATAGGTACTTTTCAAGCTGCTATTTTATCTGAAAAATTTAATATTCCATATTATGTAACAGGCATACCGGATAAAGATAAATTAAAAGGCGAAGATATTGTTATAGAAGAGAGAGATCCTTCTTTAGTATTGTCTTACAGAGGAATAAAAAATACATTAGACGGAGTAAAAGGAATATATCCTTCTTTTGATATTACACCTCCTAGATTGATTAGTGCAATTGTTACTGATAAGGGAATTTATTCACCGTATAATTTGGAAGAATATTTTTCGTCTGAGGTTAAAGATTTTTACTAATTATTTTCTTTTAGCAAAAATCTTTAATAAAAATTATTTATTTTGTGTTTTTTAATAAAATACAATTTGTAAAGGATATAGGTACAAATGGAAAAAATTAATATAATAAATTTCGCTGTTCTTACTGAAAACGAAAAAAATAAATTACAATCTATAGGAAATGTTAAGAATTTCGGTGCAGCTATAGGACAAGAAGCAGATCCTACTGAAGATGATATGATAAATATACTTTCAAAAGAAGAGTTTGAAGTATTAATAGTAAATTCTGCTCCTGTAACCAAAAAAGTTATAGATATATTAAAAAATACTAAGCTTATAATATGTGCTAGAGGAAATCCTGTAAATGTTGATGTTGAATATTGCAAAAATAAATCAATAATAGTAACACATACTCCAGGAAGAAATGCTAATGCTGTAGCTGAGTACACAATATCTATGATTATATCTTCTATGAGAAATATACCTGATTCTATTTTGGCTTTGAAAAATAAAGAATGTACGTTAGATTTGCCATTAGATAAAGTTGATAGAAATAAAAAAGATGTAGCTTGGATGCATCCTAGTTTGAAATATGAGCCTTATTATAAATTTAGCGGTAATGAAATAATAGGTAAGAAATTAGGGCTTATAGGTTTTGGATTTATTGGACAAAAAGTAGCTGAAAAGGCTATGGCATTAGGTATGGAAATATGTGTTTATGACCCATATATACCAAAAGAAATAGTTCATAAATTTAATGTTTCATATATGGAATTTGAAGATATATTAAAAGAATCTGATGTTATAAGCTTGCATGCTAAATCTAGTAACGAGTATTTAATAAAAAAAGAACATTTTAATTTAATGAAAGATTCTTCTATTATTATTAATACAGCTAGGAGTACATTAATTGACAATGATGCCTTAATAGAAGCTTTAAAAAATAAAAAGATTAGATGTGCTGTTTTAGATGTATTTCCATACGAGCCATTATCTTCTTATGATCCTATGTTAGATAATATAGAAGGATTGATATTAACTCCTCATATAGCTGGTGCTTCAAAAGATGTTGTTATACATCAAAGTAAAATGGTTATAGAATCTTTAGAAGCTTATATATGTAAGAAAGAAATTCCTTATTTAGCAAAATAAAATAGATGTATGGTAAGGAGGTATCATGGACAGTTTTGTATTAGGGTTGGATATAGGTACAACTGAAATAAAAGCTGTTTTATTTTCTTTAGATGGTAAAGAAATAGAAATATCTAGAAAAAAAAATGAAATAATAGAATTGCCCAATGGAATATATGAGCAAGACATGAATGTTTTATGGGATAATTTATGTATTGTAATAAGGAATCTAATAGGAAAAATAGGGGATAAAAATATAATAGGTATTGGGCTTTCTGCACAGGGAGAAGGCTGCTGGTTAGTTGATTATAAAGGGAAACCTGTTAGAACTGCTATTTTATGGAATGATGCAAGAGCATCATCGATTATTAATGATGTATCAAAAGAGCAGGTAAAAAAATATAAATCTATAACTGGCTCTTTGCCATGTCCAGGTGCGATGAGTTTCATAATAAAATGGTTATCTATTAATGATAAAAAATCTCTGGATAATGCTAAGTATGCTTTATTTTGTAAAGATTGGATAAGGTATAAATTAACAGGAGAATTTTTTATTGAGGAAACAGATACTTCGACTTCGCTTTTAGATTTAGAAAAAAAAGAAGTATCTTCAGAGATATTCGATATGCTGAATATTTCTGAATATTATCGTTTGATGCCTAATTTAATAAATTCTAACTCTGTTGCTGGAAGTATAACTAAAGAAGCAGCATACATGACAGGATTAAAAGAAGGTATTAGTGTATCAGCAGGGTATATAGATGTTATATCATCATGTATAGGAGCTGGGGCTTTATATGAAAACGATGTTTGCTCTATTTTAGGTACATCTTGTGTTAATGAATTTTTATCTAATTCTTTTAATTTATTAGAAGATTCTGTATCTTATTTATGTTATGGAGATGGCGAAAAGTATGTTTCTATAGTAGGAAATATGGCTGGTACTCCTAATATAGATTGGATAACTAATACATTATTTTCAGATGTTGAAAACATATTGAAAAATAAAAGAGAGTTCTATGATTTTATAGATGAAAAAATAAAAGATATACCAATGGGCTCGAATGGAGTAATATATCATCCGTATATAAAAAATTCTGGTGAACGTACTCCTTTTTTGGATACTAATGCGAGGGCTAGTTTTTTTGGAATAAACGAAAATACAACTAGGTGGGATTTATTAAAAGCTATATACGAAGGTATAGCATTCTCTATTAAAGATTGTTTTCAAAGCTATATACCTAAAAAGATTTTTTTAATGGGAGGAGGTGCTAATAGTACAATTTTAGCTAAAATTATATCTGATTGTATGGGGGTTCCTATAGTTATTTCTAAATCAAAAGAGTTAGGGGCAAAGGGAGCGGCCGTATCTGCTTGTATGGCTACTGGTGTATTTTCAACTTTAAAAGAAGCATTAGATGCTTTTAAAAATGAAACCATAGAGATATATCCGAATGAGAAGAATACGCTATTTTATAATGAATATTTTCAGATATACAAAAATCTAAGGAATTTATATAAAATAGAATGGGAAAGAAAAATAAACATATTAAATAAATTTAAATTATTATAAGGAGTTTTACATTATGAAATATGAAGAATGTTTAGAACAAAGAGAAGAATTAGCTTTTTATATGAGAAGATTATATAAGCAAAAATTAACTACTTGTTCAGGAGGAAATTTGAGTGCTAGATTAGATGAAAAACATATTATTATTACTCCATCTAGTTTAGATAAAGGTTTTATAAAAGCGGAACAAATAGGTCTTATGACTATTGACGGAGAAAATCTTACACCTCATTTAAAGCCTAGTATAGAAACAGGAATGCATTTAAGTGCTTATAGAACTCGTGATGATATAAAAGCTATAATACATGCCCACCCTGTTACTGCAACTAGTTTTGCTGCTATGGATAAGAAAATAAATATTAATTTAACTGGAGAGGCTTTTGTTGTTTTAAAAAAAATAGCTTATGCTCCATATATATTAATGGGAACTGACGGCTTATCTGAAGCTGTATGTGAAGGATTAAAAATTTCAAATGTTGTTATTATGAAAAACCATGGTATTACTACTGTAGGAAATACTTTATTATCAGCTTTTGATAAAATGGAAGTATTAGAAGCAGCAGCTCAAATGACATTAAATACTCAAATTATGGGAAATATTAGTCAGTTGACAGATAAAAATTTGGATGAGCTTATTGAATGGTCTAATAAGTAATAGAAATTAATAACGGAGTTTTCTATGAACAATTTTAACTATTACAGCCCATGTAATATTTATTTTGGTAAAGATACTGAAAATAATATTGGTGCTTTATGTAAAAAACTTTCTGTAAAAAAAGTACTTCTGCATTATGGAGGAGGGTCTATAAAGAAAAACGGTCTTTACTATAAAGTAACAGAATGCTTAAAAAAAGAGAACATAGAGTTTTTAGAATTGCCTGGTGTTGAGCCTAATCCTAAATTATCTTTGGCATTAAAAGGTATAGAGTTATGTAAAAAAGAAAATATAGATTTTGTATTAGCTGTTGGCGGAGGAAGTGTTATAGATTCAGCAAAATGTATAGCTAGCGGATACTATTATGATAATATATGGGAATATTATTTAGATGGAAACAAAACTATAGAAAAGGCTTTACCAATAGGAGTCGTATTAACTATACCTGCAGCTGGAAGCGAAACTTCTCCAAATTCTGTTATTACTGAGGAAAAAAGTAAGTTAAAAAGATCCATAGAATCTTCGGCTATTATACCTAAATTTTCTATTATAAATCCTGAAAATACTTTTTCTCTGCCTAAAAATCAAATAGCAAATGGAGTATCTGATATAATAGCTCATTTATTTGAAAGATACTTCTCGCAAACAGAAAATGTAGATTTAACGGATAGACTCTTAGAATCTGCAATTATTACTATGCTTAAGTATGGAAAATTAACTTTTGATAATCCTGAAAATTATGATATACGTGCTGAAACTATGTGGTCTGGTACATTGGCTCACAATGGAATACTATCCCAAGGTAGAACAGAAGATTGGGCAAGTCATAGTATTGAACATGAATTGTCTGCTGAATATAATATAGCTCATGGTGCTGGATTGTCTATAGTGTTTCCTGCTTGGATGAAGTATGTTTATAAAGAAAATATTGGTAGATTTTTACAATTTTCAAGAAGGGTATTTAATGTAGATTATGGAGTTGGAAAAGAAGAGCTGACAATAACTGAAACAATAAAAAAACTGGAAGAGTTATATAAGTCTTGGGGCTGTCCTAGATAACTAAAAAAGCTTCTTTTTCGCTAAATTATATATAATTTCTAATTGTTTGTCAACTTTTGGATTATTAAATCGAAACTGACATTCTTTTATGAATAAATAAAAATGTTCTT
>NZ_SAXY01000063.1 GCF_008016535.1 Brachyspira pilosicoli | reverse complement strand
AGTTCTCAAACGATATAAAATACTTTCTACTCGATATCGAAATCATTTACAAAAGTTAAATACAAGATTTTTTATATTAGCATCAATATATAATTATCAGTTAAAAAATGACTTTTGAAACAAGTCTAATGATGTATTGAATAAAAAATAATAAACAATTAAAATCAGAAAGGATAAAATTATCCTTTCTGATTTAGTTTATTTTTTTTTTAATAATGTTCTTCTATAAATTCTATAATAGCTTTTGAACAAAGCTGATTTTTTAAATCTGTTTGTGTTAAAAGGAAACGTATTACATTTGCTTCAGATAACATTCTTTTATTTTGTTTTTCATCAGGCATAGCTAATTTATTTATAACATCATCTAAACTTGTATTATAATCTTCTGTTAAATTAAATATTTCAGCATATCTTGATAAAATTAAACGTAATTTCTCTTGATATTCTGAATCATATGAATATGATTTATATGTTTCTTTTAATATTCTTGTTATTAATAGATTTAAATAATCCTTATTCCATAATTTTTTTCCTCCATTTTTCAATTCTTCTAATTTATTTAAAAATTCTTCAGCTTTTGGAGGAATATTTTTTGAAGTTTCGCCTTTACTAGCTTCTTGTAATTTTTGTTTTAGTGTTGAAATAATTTTAAATTGATCTTGTAATATTTTTATAAAAAAAGATTCAGAATTTATATAAATTGATAATAACTGAATATTGAAAAGATAATAACTTTGAAGAGCTGTATATTCTCCATTGATAGAAGCAGCTTCTTATAATAATATTAATGCTGTAAAAGTGCTTCTTAAAAATAATGCTCAAGTTAATGTTCAAAATAACTATGGTATGACAGCATTGATGTGGGCTTGTCATAGCGGAAATTTAGAAATGACAAAAATGCTTTTAGATGCTGGTGCTGATAAAAATATAAAAGATGGTAATTATGATGCATTGTATTATGCCAGAGAATACGGAAAAAATGAAGAGATAATAAAACTTCTCACAAGATAAAAAATAATTTACTAATAAAGCAAAAGATTATTTATAATCAATTGCTTTATTAATAAAACTATAATTATTTTGAAGATATAATTCTTATTATTTCAAGAGTAGTTTCTAAACTTTTATGAAATGATGGTATAGGCAAAAACTCATATATAGAGTGGAAGTTATGTGCACCTGTAAAATAATTTGGAGTTAATAAACCTTTTACAGATAATGCTGAGCCGTCTGTACCGCCTCTCATTGATAAAGTTTTTGCTTCTATATTTAAGTTTTTCATTGCTTCATAAATAACATCTATAGGAAACTTATCGTCTTTTAGAGAGTCAGCTATATTGCCATATACATCTTCAATAGTTAATTCTATTTTTGCTCTAGGCTCTAATTTTTGATATTTTTCAACCGCCTCTCTAATTTTAGTTTTTTTCTCTTCATAGAGTTTTTTGTTATGGTCTCTAATATTTAATTTTAAAGAAGCATTTCTCTGATTTCCGCTAATTCCTTGCACCCAAATATAGCCTTCTTTTTTTTCTGTACATTCAGGAGTTTGTTTTCTGTCAAATTCATTAGCTATATCTATCGCTATAAGTATAGGATTAACCAATACTCCTTTAGCACTCATAGGGTGTGCAGTTACTCCTTCTATATCTATAGAAGCACTTCCAGCATTAAATGTTTCATATACTACTTCTCCTATTTCGCATGAATCTATAGTGTATGCAAAATCTGGTTTAAACACATTCAAATCTAATTGCTTAGAACCAAGAAGTCCTATCTCTTCATCTGGCACAAAAGCTATGTATATATCGCCATGCTCTATATTATTATCTGTAATGTATTTTAATGCAGACATAACTGTTGATATTGCTGCTTTGTTGTCAGCACCTAATACGCTTGTTCCGTCTGAAAATATAATATCATTGTTTATATAATTTTTTATTTCAGAATGTTCTGATACTTTAAACATTATATTTTTTTCTTTGTTTAAGCATAAATCATTGCCTTCAAATTTAAGTATCTGAGCATGAACATCTCCTGTAAGTCCAATATCAACAGTATCAAGATGTGCTACAAATCCAATAGAATGTATATTATCTTTATTTTTTGGCAGCAATGCTGTAACAATAGAATTATCATTTACAGTAACATTTATTAAACCTAAAGCTTTTAAGTCTTCTGCTAAAACTTTTGCTAACTTCATCTGTCCTTCTGAGCTTGGAAGTGTTTTTACAGATGCATTGCTTTGACTTGGTATAGAAGAATATTTAAAAAAACTGTCAATTTGGAATTTTTTAATATCATCGTTTAACATATTATTTTACCTCTTTTAAGTTAATTATTTAATGAACAGGCGGATAAACATAACCGCTATTAAATCCTATAGGTATATTTAATCCCCAGAATATATAAAGCATTATCATAAGAACAATTAATAAACCTATACTATAAGGAAGCATCATAGAAGATAATGTGCCAACACCAGTTTTATTGCAGTATTTCTGACAATAAGAAATTATTAACGGATAGAATGCAAACATTGGAGTTACAACATTTATAGCCGAATCGCTTACTCTAAATGCTGCCTGAGTTAATTCTGGAGAAATGCCTACAGCCATAAGCATAGGTACAAATATTGGTGCTAATATTGCCCATTTTGATGATGCTGAAGTTATTAACAAATTTAATATTGCTGTAAGTAAAGTTATTCCTGCTACAGTTACTTGAGCTGGCATATTTAAAGATTTTAAGAACTCGGCACCAGATATTGCTATCAATGTTCCAACATTAGAGTTCCCAAATACATATAAAAACTGAGCACAGAAGAATGAAAAAGTTAAAAATGAAGCAAGATTTTTAATGCTTCCTGCCATAGCTAAACTAAAATCTTTTGTTGTTTTGAATTTACCAGTAAGTTTTCCATATATATATCCTGGTATTACTAAGAATAAAAATAATATAGGAACTATTGCCTGCATAACAGGAGCGTCTGGAGTAGTTAATTCACCATTTGGAGATCTTAATAAAGAGTTTTCTGGTATAAGTAAAACTACTAAAAGCACAATCATTAATACTAAAACAGAAAATGCTATTCTAAAAGCTCTATTTTCTTCTTTTGTTATAGAAGAGACGCTTGTATCTTCTGGTTTAATGCCTTCATCAATAGGCATAGTTTTCCATAAGAAAGGTTCTACTATTTTATCAGTGATAAACCAGCATACCAAAATTACAGCAAAAGTTGATGATATGCTTAAAAAATAATTACATAAAACATTTACTGTATAAGTAGGATCTATTAGTCTTGCTGCTCCTTGAGTAAAACCTTGCATTATAGGGTCTATTGTAGAAGGAGTGTAACTTGCCGAAAAACCTCCAGCAAGTCCTGCAAATGAAGCTGCTATTCCTGCTAAAGGGTGTCTTCCAACAGCAAAGAACATTATAGAAGCTATAGGCATTAATATAACATAAGAAGAATCTGAAGTTATATGGCTTACAACAGAAATAAATATAATTGCTGGTGCTATTGCTTTTTTTGGTATGATAGCTAATAGCTTTATAAGAATCATTCTAATAAATCCGCTTCCTTCAGCTGCTCCTATTCCAAGTGTTGCTACAATTGTAATACCTAAAGGAGGAAAGTTTATAAAGTTGTATGTCATTTTTGTTACAAACTTTGTGATTTCAGTAGGTGCAAGCATATTAATTATTTTTATTTGTTCTCCTGTTGTAGGGTGAAAATAATTAAATGTAAAATAAGACAATATCCATGACACTATAAGCATTATAAAAAATGCTATTAAAAATAAAATAGTGATGTCTGGAAGTTTGTTGCCTACTGTCTCAATGACATTTAAAAAACTTTCAAACTTATTTGACTTTTTAATGTCTTTAGTATTCATGTAAGGCTCCTATTGTGAAAACTTTATAAATAAATAATTATACAATTAAATATTTGATAATTAAAAAAACATAGTTAAAATAAATAATATAATTTACCTATTTTTAAATAAAAAGTATTATTTATTTTATTAGATTAAAATATAAGGAAAAATAATTATATTAAAATCATACATATTATACTATTAAATTAAGTATTCATCAATAGATAAAAATTATTTATAAAAATATTTCACAATTGAAATTTTGATAATTTTAATTTACAATGCGAACATAACAATACATACGTGGGGTACTATATGAAAAATATTATTTCTATAATTGTAGCATTTATTTTAATGATTGCTATAATTTTCTGCGGCGGCATCAACAAAGAAGCAAATCAATCAGAACAAAATACTAACTCTCAAACTTTATCAGATAATAAAAAAACAGAAATTAAAAAAGAATTATATAAAGATTCAAATAGAGATGCTATATATAAGATTATGCAGCAAGTCGATGGAGAAAATGAAAATAATTTTTTATATACAAAATATGTATATTATGATAAAGATAGCACTGAAGATGCAGCATCTATTATAATAGGACTTTATGAATATTTAGAAAGAAAAAAATTATAAAAAATATTATTTTTTCATATATAAACAGATTGACAAAATAATGTATTTTTGTACAATATAATAAATTTTATAAATGATATTTAAGTTAATAATTTTTTGGAGAGAATAATGGCTACTAAGAAGAAAGAAACAGTTGAAATAAAAAAAGACGGTAAAAGCGAAGCAATAGAAGCTATTACCGACCAGATAAATAAAAAATACGGACCGGGCTCTTTTATGAGGCTTGGAAGCAATAAAACAGTTAATGTTGATGTTATTTCTACTGGGGCATTAACTTTGGATCATGCTTTAGGAGTAGGAGGAGTTCCTCGCGGTAGAATTATAGAGATTTACGGGCATGAGGCTTCAGGTAAAACTACGCTCACTCTTCACATCATAGCAGAAGCTCAAAAAGCAGGAGGTTATGCTGCTTTTATAGATGCTGAACATGCTCTTGACCCAGCGTATGCGAGTGCTTTAGGCGTTGATATTGACAATTTATATATTTCTCAGCCAAACAGTGGTGAAGAAGCACTTGAAATATTAGAAAAAGTTGTATCTTCTACTGCTTTTGATGTTGTTGTGGTGGACTCTGTTGCGGCACTTGTTTCAAAGGCAGAACTTGCTGGTGATATAGGGGACGCTCATATTGCTTTACAGGCAAGGCTTATGAGTCATGCTTTGAGAAAACTTACTGCTATAATAAGCAACACTAATACAGCTGTAATATTCATTAACCAATTAAGACAAAACATTGCCACTACTGGCTATGGTGCTGGTCCTACAGAAACTACTACAGGAGGTAAGGCTTTGAAATTCTACTCTTCTGTAAGGCTTGATATTAGAAGAACTGAATGGATTAAAAAGGGTGATGATACTATAGGGCATAAAGTAAAAATAAAAGTTGTTAAAAATAAATTATCATCACCATTTAAAGTAGTTAATTTAGAGATAATATTTGGTAAGGGTATATCATCAGAAGGTCTTTTAATAGATTTGGCAATGGAGGCAAAAATCATTACAAGAAGCGGTGCTTGGTTTTATTATAATGGTGAACAGATTGCACAGGGTAAAGAGAAGGTGAGAGAACTTCTTGCAGCTGACCCTAAAATGCGTATGGAGCTTGAGATACAGATTAGAGAGGCTCTCAATATGGGCGGCGTAGAAAAGGTGAAAGAAAAATTAGAAGAGTATCTTGAAAATAAAAATCCTGCTAAAGAAAATAAAAATGAAAAAGAAGAGAAAAAAGAAGAAGAAAAACCTGTTAAAAACACAGATGACACTGACCTTTTAATGAGTGCTGAAGAAGCTTATAAAGAATAAATAAAAAAACCGAGAGGGAATATGGATTTAGTTATAAGAAAAGCTAATATAGATGATGTATTTTATATAAGTAAGCTTCATGCTATATGCTGGAAGCAATCTTATAAGGATATTGTATCAGAAGATTTTTTAAAAAAGATATATTTAGATGATTGGTGTGAAGAGTTTTCTGAAGGTATAAAGACAAAGACAAGAGAAGTACATATTGCTTTATTGGACAACAATATTATAGGTGCTATATCTTGCGGTAATAATAGATATGATATAGAAAACTACGGAGAGATAATGTCTTTATATATTCACCCTGTTTATCAAGGTTCTGGTATAGGAAGTGAATTATTAAATCATTGTATGTCATATATGAAAGATAATGGATATAAAAACTTATGTCTTTATGTTTTTGATAAAAATGAAGAGGCTAAAAGATTTTATCTAAAAAATGGATTTAAAGATTCTGGCAAAAAAAAGACATTAAAAATAGATGACAATAATAATATAGAAGAAGTATTATATATTTATGATAATATACAAAAGACTTCTTCTATTCTATTTTCAAATTAAATATTCTTAAACTATTAAAAAATTAATTATTAGTATTTAAATTAGTGTCTGGTAAAGTATTATTTGTTGCTGGCACTTGTTGTGTTGTTGGCACATTAGCAGGAGTAGTAGTTACTTGGTCAAAAGCAGTTTTTTGAGTGCTTATAGCCATAGATATAAGTAAAGCTCCTACTATAAATATTGTAGATAAAATAGTAGTTGCTTTAGTGAGAGCATTTCCTCTCTGACTTCCAAGTACATTTGCTTGTGCACCAGAAAATAAACCTTCTGCTTTACCACCTTGTATTATTATAAGTAAAAGTAAGAGTACACAAATTATTGAGTAAACGATTATTCCTAAAGTTAGTAAAGCATTCATAAATATATATCCTTATAAAAATTATAATTTTCAGTTTTTAATTAAAATATTATATCATTTATATAATATTTTTCAAGCATTTTTCTTACATTGTATTTATAAGAATAATTAAAAAAATTTATTATATATACTACATTTAATTTTTATGATATTTTTATAATAATAAAACATAAAAAATCTATATGTAATTATGTAAAAAATAACATAAAAATTTTTTTTGTTATAATAAAATATTGATTTCTTTATTATTTTATATTACAATCAGTTAACACAAAACGTCATAGTAAAAAATGTATAATATATTTAATTAAATCTTTAATATACTATTGATTTATATAAAAAATAATATACAATTTTATGACTTTTTGATTTATGTATACTATTTTTTAAATAGTTAAAAAGGAGAGAAAAAAACTTTAATTTTATTGGGGGTAAAATTATGAAAAGAATTGTAATTATTTTTAGTATAATATTGTGTTCTGCTAATTTAGAAACACATAGTTTTAATATTAATAATTATTCTTTTGTAGCAAATAATTGGGTTAATTTAATACAAGACATTTCAAATCATTACAATCAAGATTTTTGGTTTGTTAAAGATATTTTTGATATTTCTCAAAGTTACAATATAGATCCATTGCTTATGATAGCATTAATAAAAATAGAAAGTGACTTTATACCAACCTCATTATCTAAAAAAAATGCATATGGCTACTGTCAAATTACTCCTATAGGTAATAAAGATGTTGACCCTACTCTTAACAGATATAATCATAGGGAAAATATTATACTTGGCACTAGATTTATAGCTAAACTTTTAGATAGATTTAACGGAGATATAATACAGAGTCTTAGATATTATAATGCTGGAAGCAATTATGATGAAACAAGACTTTCTTATTCTGAAGATATTAAAGAAGAATATGATATGCTTACATCGCTTTATGCAAATGAAAAAGATGTGTATGGTGATATATATAGAAAAGAGAGCTTTTAAAAAATTAAAAACTCTCTTTATTTTTATTATTATTTAATTAAATTATCTTTTTAAATTTACAACAGTAGCTAATAGATTATCACTAGTTTGCACAGCTTTAGAGTTCATCTCATAAGCTCTCTGTGCAACTATCATATCAACCATTTCATCTACTACCTTTACATTAGACATTTCAACAAACCCCTGATGTATTCTAGGGAAACCCTTAGAACCAGCCTCTCCTTCAAAAGCAGGTCCGCTTGCTACAGTTTCTTTATATAAGTTATCACCTATAGAGAGTAGCCCAGCTTGATTTATAAATCTATGCAATGTAATATTTCCTAGCTCAACTGCTTCATTTTCATCTCCTATTGTAACAGAAACAACACCCTCTCTTGATATACTAATTTTTTCTAAAAGGAAGTTTTCTGGGAAAATAATTTCAGGAACTAATTTATATCCATTAGAAGTGACAAGCTGTCCATTAGCATCCACTTTAAAAGAACCATCTCTAGTGTATGATACACTTCCATCAGGCATTAATACTTGAAAGAATCCTTCTCCCTCTAATGCTAAATCTAGCTTGTTTCCAGTAGCCTGCAATGAACCTTGGTCAAACATCTTTTGTGTAGCAGCACTTTTTACACCCAAACCTGTTTGAAGTCCAACAGGTGTTACAGTATCTTCTGTTGCAGGTGTACCCTGTATTTTTAGGTTTTGATATATTAAATCTTCAAAATCTGCTCTTACTTTTTTATATCCTATTGTATTAACATTAGCAAGGTTGTTTGCTATTGTATCTGTTTTAAATTGCATACCATTCATACCGCTTGCAGCAGTCCATAGAGAACGTAACATATTTATTATACTCCATTATTTATGATATTATATTTTCGGTATATAAAAAATTGTCTTTATTACTTTTTAAATATACATAATAAAAAAAGAGCCTAATAAAATATTAATTATTAAGCTCTTTTTTTATTTAATTTGACAACAATTATTTTTTAATAAAGATAATTATTTTATTTTTGATATAATAAGATTAACTAACTCTTCTATTTGATATGACATAGTTATAGCACCTGGATCTAAATGACCAACGCCTTTATTAGTTTGATAAGAAGCTCTTCCTTTTACTGCTTCCATATCTTTAGTAGCTAAAGCTCCATCTATTGCTTTTTCTTTAACAATATTTAGAGTAGCTACAATATCATCATTATTAATATTGTCATTCAAAGCTTGAGATGCTGCATATAAAGAATCTATCATAGTCTTATCGCCAGGTTTAGACTTACCTCTATTCAGGAAAAATTTTAAAATCCATATTATTCATCCTTAAAATATTTTTAAAGCAGGAGTATTACAAGAATAATCTAGTAACTCTTTTAATTCATTATCTAATTTCAAAATAGATAATGAACATCTAGCCATTTATAGAGAAGTCATATAATTTCCAACAAAACTCTTATATATTTTTTATTCCCTTAGATGTGAGAATATTATTGATATCATTATTTAAAATATATAATTCCATAAGAGGAGTACCACCTAGTCCATTAACTAATATAGCAACTTCTGAATTAGAATAATCATAATCTTTTAATATAGAATCAATTAATTGTTCAGCTATAGCTTTAGATGGAATTTTAGGACTTCTGTTTATACCCGGCTCTCCATGTATTCCCTTCCTATTTCTATTTCATCATCACTAATATCAAATACTGGTTTACCAACTCCAGGTAATATACAAGAATTTAATGCTACTCCCATACTTCTTACATTTTGTATAACTTTATTTGCAACTTCTTTAACTTCAATTAATGTTCCATCTTTTTCTGCTTTAGCTCCAGCTATTTTATGAACAAATATAGTACCTGCTATACCTCTTCTTCCAGTGGAATATGTGCTATCTTCTACAGAAACATCGTCCTTAACTACAACAGATTCTACTTCTATACCCATATCTCTTGCTAAATCCATAGCCATTTCAAAATTCATAATATCGCCAGAATAATTTTTAATAACAAGCAATACTCCCTTACCTCTATCAACTGTTTCTATAGCTTTAATTATTCTATCAGGACTTGGAGATGCAAATACATTTCCAGCTACAGCAGCATCTAACATACCAAACCCAACATATCCAGCATGAGCAGGTTCATGACCGCTACCACCCCCTGATATAACGCATACTTTTTTCTTTAAATCTTTTCTATGTATTACTTCAAATTCTGGTATATATGAAATATAATCACAAGATTTCTCTAAACCTTGCAACATTTCTTTTATAACATCTTTAGATTCATTAATAATTTTCTTCATTTTATACTCCAACATTAAATATATTAATTAGCACCTACTCCAAGATAAGCTTTTCTAACATCATCATTATTAAGTAAATTCTCAGCCGTATCATGAAGTGATATTTTACCTGTTTCCATAACATATCCTCTATTAGATATTTTTAATGCCATATTAGCATTTTGCTCTACTAGTAATATAGTTACCCCCTGAGAATTAATAACTTTAATAAGATGAAAAATTTGCATTACTATATTTGGTGCAAGTCCTAATGAAGGTTCGTCTAATAACAATAAATCAGGATCAGACATTAATGCCCTACCTATAGCTAACATTTGCTGTTCTCCACCACTCAAAGTACCTGAAGGCTGTTTTCTTCTTTCTTTTAAAATTGGAAATAAGTTATAAACTTTGTCTGCTATATCATTTATTTTATTTTTATCCTTCATTGTATATGAACCGAGAAATAAATTTTCCTCAGTAGTTAAATTAGGAAAAACTTCTCTTCCCTCTGGAGATAGACTCAAACCCATTTTTACTATTTTATGAGGGAATTCTCCATTTATAGGTTTATCTAAATATAATATAGACCCACTAACAGGTTTTAAAAGTCCCATTATTGTGTTCATCAAAGTAGTTTTACCCGCACCATTATTTCCAACTAAAGCTACTATCTCGCCCTTATTAACTTCTAAACTTACACCTTTTAAAGCATGTATATTTTTTCCATAGAAAGTATTAATATCATTAATCTTAAGCATAATTATTCTCCTCCAAGATATGCTGATATAACTTTTTCATTAGTTGCGATATCTTTAGGAAGACCTTCAGCTATTTTCTTGCCATGATCTATAACATAAATATTGTCAGAAATGTTCATAACAACACTCATATCATGTTCTATCAAAATAATAGTAAAGCCTTTATATTTTAATGATTTTATAAATTCCATTAAGTCTAAACTTTCTTGCGGATTCATACCAGCAGCAGGTTCATCAAGTAAAAGAAGTTTAGCCCCCGTTGCTATTGCTCTCGCTATTTCTACTTTTCTTTGATCTCCATATGGCAAATTAGAAGCATATTCACTTAATTTATCCTTAAGATTAATCATCTCTAATATATCAATAGCTTTTTTTAAATTCTTTCTTTCCTCTTCCTTATACCTCTTCGTTCTAAATAATGCATTAAAAAAGTTATAATTAGTTGTTACATGTGTCCCCACTAAGATATTCTCTATTACCCTCATATTTTTAAATAATCTAATATTTTGAAATGTTCTAGAAATACCAGCAGAAACAATTTTTTGAGGAGTATAACCATTTATTTTTACACCTTCAAAAATAATCTCTCCTCTAGTAGGTGGATTAACTCCTGTAAGTAAATTAAATATAGTAGATTTTCCAGCACCATTTGGACCTATTATACTTACTATTTCACCTTTATTTACAGTAAAATTAACACTATCAACTGCAACTAAACCTTCAAATCTTTTTGTCAAATCAGAAACTTCTAAAATATGCATAAAACAAAACTTCTCCTACAAATTAACAGGAAATTTATAAGGTTTTTTAACCTGTCCCCCCATAATACCTTGAGGTCTAAAACGCATCATACATACTAATATAAATCCATAAACTATAAATCTAAACTTATCCAAAAATCTTAATATTTCTGGGAATGATACAAGAATAATAGCCCCTATCACCATACCCTTTAAAGTACCCATCCCTCCTAATATTACAATACTCAATATCATAATGGATGTATCAAATATAAATGTGTTAGGATCTATATAACTTGTCATATGAGCGTAGAAAGAACCCGCTAAACCTGAAAGTAATGCTGATAATACAAATGCTAATACTTTATATCTAGTGGTTTCTATTCCCATAAGAGAAGCTGCTAATTCATCTTCTTTTATTGCAATAAAAGCTCTTCCTATTTTAGAATTTATTATTAAATAACAGGCTAATAATGTAATAGCAAGTAATATTAATGATAAATAATATAAACCATTATTCACTAGAGTAAATTCAAAACCAAATAAAGCTGGTTTAGGAATTCTAGATATACCTAATGGACCATTAGTTAATTTATCAAGATTAAGCAACAAAATTCTTACCACTTCTCCAAAACCCAAAGTTGTAATAGCTAAATATGTACCAGATAATCTTAAAGTTGGAAGACCTATTAATAAACCAAATAATGCTGATACCATTCCTGCAAACATAATAGCAACAAAAAAGTTTACACCAAGTTTTGTAGATAAAATAGCAGAAGTATATGCCCCCATAGCATAATAAGCTGCATTTCCAAGAGAAACTTGCCCAGCATAACCAGTTACTAAGTTTAATCCTAAAGCTAATATAGAATATATAGATATCATTATTATTATTCTTAAAATATAACCATTTAATCCAATAAAGGGCAATACTAAAACTATAACTACTAATAATATATATATATATTTTATATATTTATCTAATAGATTACTTATAGAATGAAAAACAGAATTTATATTACTTATCATACTTTCACTATTCCTTTTTTACCGAATAAACCAACTGGCTTGAGTATTAATACTAATATTAATATTATAAAAGCAACTGCATCTCTATAGTTACCTCCCAAAAAAGCTGTAGCTAAATTTTCGGATATACCAACTATAAGACCTCCAATTATAGAACCATGTAAAATACCTATACCGCCTAATACAGCTGCAGCAAAGGCTTTCATTCCTATAACAACCCCCATATTAGGATATACAACTTGATAATAACTACTTATTAATATAGCACTTATACAAGCTGAAACTCCGCCTAAAAAGAAAGTAAAAGCTATTATGAAATTAACATTAATCCCCATTAAATTAGCAGCCTTTCTATTCTGTTCTATACCTCTCATAGCTAAACCTATTTTAGTTTTATATATAATAAATGTTAAAATAATCATTAAAACTAAACAAGTTAAAAATATAATAATCTGTTGAGAATTTATACTTAAACCTAACACTGTTATATAACCAACATCAATAAGTTTAGGAAAGCTTTTTTTCTCACTTCCAAATGCTATCATAAGCCCATTTTGAATTATGTAAGAAACGCCTATTGTAGTTATAAGGGCAGATATAGGCAATGAATGTTTATCTCTTAAAGGTTTTAAGGCTGTATAATCTATAAGTATACCTAAGCCTCCTGTTAATATAATACTGGCTATTATTCCAAAAACAAAACCAAATTTTAGAGTAATAAACATCAAAGCCATATGTGTCCCAAAAGCATAAACAGAACCATGCGAAAAATTAACTAATTTTAATATACCAAAAACTAATGAATATCCTACAGCTATAAGACCATAAACCATTCCCAATGATATTCCATTAATAATTTGTTCAACAATAAACATCGAAATTCCTCATATATTGTATTTATATTATGCTTTTGTGTTATATATTATTGTATTTCTACAAATTGTTTATCTTTGATAATTACTCTTGTGTATGTTTTTTGAACATCACCAATAGAATCAAATTTAATATTTCCTGTGATACCATTATATTCTATATTAGCAACAGCATCTTTTATAGCTTTTTTATCTAAAGAACCAGCTGTTTTTATAGCTTCTAATAAAATACCAACACTATCATAAGCTTGTGCAGTTAAACTACTAGGAACTGAACCATAAGCAGCTTCATATTCAGATACAAAGTCTTTAATATCTTCTCTCTCACTAGCATGGAAGAATGTAGTAGGGAATACTACGCCTTCAACTGCTTCACCGCCAAGCTCTAATAACTGCTCACTATAAGCATTAGAGAATCCAACTATTGCTATATTAGGATTAATTGCTTTATATTGTCTAGCAAATGGTGCTAAAGTATTATACATACCAACTACTATTATTACATCTGCACCCGCATTATTTAATTTACTAATACTAGGTGTATAATCATCAGAACCTTCGATAACTTCTTCATGTGCTACAATTTGACCGCCCATTTTTGTTACTAAATCTTTAGTTATTTCTGCTGTAGAAGTTCCCCAGTCTGTTCTTATTGATAAAATACCTACTTTTTTCTTTCCTAAAACCTCTAATGCTAATCTTACTCCTGCTTCAGCTTCTACAACTATTACAGTATTATTTCTAAATATATAATCACCTTCTTTAGAAAAATCAGGGTGTGAAGCTGATGGTGAAATATTTACTAATTCAGAACTTTGATATATAGGAGAAGCAACCATACAAACACCACTAATAAAGTGTCCTATAACTCCAGCATAACCACTATCTGATACTATTTTTTGTGCTATAGAAACTGCTTCTTCACCTGAGTTCTTATCATCATATGATTCTATAACTATCTTTTTGCCTAATACTCCGCCATTATCATTCCATTTTTTTGCCATAAGTTCAGCTGCATTTCTAAAACCAATACCATATTCAGCATTATCACCTGTCATAGGACCTGCAACAGCTATTTTTATAACATCATTATTTGATGCCCCACCAGAACAACCTATTAAAAATAAAAATACACTTATAATAAAGAAATAACATATTTTTTTCATTTTCTAATCCTTATAAAAAAATTGGGGCTGTCCTAGATAACTAAAAAAGCTCCTTTCTTGCTAAATTATATATAATTTCCAACTGTTTTTCAACTTTTGGATTATTAAATCTAAATTGACACTCTTTAATAAATAAGTGAAAATGTTCTTTTGGTATTCCATTAAATTTACGAAGATGTCTCTTTGCTTGATTCCAAAAGTTCTCTATACCATTAATATGGTTCTTTTCTTCAGCAAACTTTTCACTATGATTAATTCTAAAGTGTTTAAATTCAGAGACATCTAATACATCATAACTATGATAATAATCTGAATAAACTATACTATCTGGCTGTACTTTTTGCCTAATAATAGGCATTAATTTTAGTATTATTTATTATTTTTATATATACTTTTCCGCCTCTTTTTAATAAACCAAACACTGGTATTTTATATGCAAGCTCCTCTGCCTCTTTTTCCTTTTCTTTTGCCTCCAAAATAACTTTACGAAGTACACCCTTGCGGTGCCATCTGCTTCTATTTCTCCATTAAAAACTTCTTCTTCTTTTTCTTTCTCATATTCAAATATTAATTCTCTTAATCTTAAAAAATAATACGAAGCTGTAGTTTTATTAACACCAACTAAAACTGATGTAGTTCTTGCTGTGGTTCCTGCTACAAAATGTTCTATTAATTTTAATTGTTTATCTTGACTTAATTTACTGCGTTTCATACTTTAATTTTAACAAATTTAAGTTATCTAGGACAGCCCCAAAAAATTAATATTAAAAATTATTTATCAAAATGAACACTACATATTTTATTACATTTAGAAATTGTATCACCTACTGTAAATTTATAGCCCATTTCTTCAGCTATACCCCTATCACCATCCATTGCTATATCACATAATAAAGCAATCTTTTCATCACTTAAACCTAATTTTTTCCAAGCACTAACTAAAGGACAATAATTAAATTCTATATGTAGTTTATCATTATCCCTACCTACAAAATTCATTTCAAAATTTTTGATTGTTTCTGGATTTACGAATGAATTTCCAAAATTATCTAAACTATTTTTATCTGACATATTATTTTTTATATTATTACCATGAATATGACCGCATTTTCTTATAGCTGCTCTTGCCATTTTTTCAGCATCAATACCCATTTTTTCAGCTTCTTCATACATTAAAGCCATCCAAGTAGCTCTATGTTCAATAGCTGCCCTTAATAAATTAATAACATGCTCATCAATATGTGGATGATTTTCTATTTTACTCATAGTACAACTCCTTAAGATTTTAAAGAAAACATATTTTTTACATTATCTAGTATAATAAATATATTTTGTAAGTCAATATATAACATACTTTTTTTTACCTATAAGTATTATTTATTATTTTTACATATACTTTTCCGCCTCTTTTTAATAAACCAAATACTGGTATTTTATATGCAAGCTCCTCTGCCTCTTTTTCCTTTTCTTTTACCGCCAAAATAACTCTCATCTGCTTCTATTTCTCCATTGAAAATTTCTTCTTCTTTTTCTTTTTTATTTTGTATCTCCAAAGATTATTTCTTTTTAGTACATTCTCTATAGCTGTAACACCTATCTTAATGCCTTCACGGTTCAAATATGCTTTAATATAATGTTTTCCCCTATACTCTTCAGTATAGAGTTTAATAATTAAATTAATAGCTTCTTGATTATTAAAGATATTTGGAGAAGTTTTTGGCTTAGTACTAAAATTAGCGACAGTTCCAGTGTCTTTATATTTCTTAAGCCAAGTATAAAAAGTGGATTTATTTATTCTTTCTATCTTTAAAAATCTTTTAATATTTTTAGTTTTTAATGCTTCATCCACTATAAATAATTTAAATTCTGTGCTATAATCTCTTTTCATAGTAGTATCCTTTATTTATTTTTTGTTCAAAATATTATAACAAGGATACTGCTTTTTTTATACTAAAAAATGTCCAATATCTCATACTCCTAAACACAATTAATATTAATCCTATATTGACAAATAAATAACCTGTAATAATATATTGTGTCTAAAATAAATATAATTTTTTGAGTATATAAAAATGAATAATAGTTTAACTAAAAATAATTTTTTTGGAAATTGGGATTTTTATAAATTATGCATTTCTATTGCTGTGCCTGTAATGCTTCAGCAACTTATAATGGGAATGGTGTCATTAATAGATAATTTTATGGTGGCGGAACTTGGTGATATAAAGATGGCTGCTGTAAATGTATCTAATCAGCTTAATTTTATATATTTAGTAATACTTAATACATGTTATGGTGCGGGCGGAATATATATGGCACAAAATGCTGGGGCTGAAAATAAAGAAGGTATGCAGCAAGCTTTTAGATTTAAAGTAATACTTCCTTTTACTATATCTACTATATATATGATATTAATGCTTGTAAACCCTGAAATATTTATGCGTTTAATGACAAACGGCAACAATTCACAAGAGGCAATATTAGCTTCAAGCACTAAATATATGAGTATAATAGCATTCACTTTTATACCAATATCCATTTCTGGAGCAATAGGAACTTCTTACAGAGAAATAGGCAAACCGCATATACCTCTTATAATATCAGTAATAGCTACATTTTGTAATACTATTGGAAACTATATTCTAATATACGGAAACTTTGGAGCTCCTAGACTTGAAGAAACTGGTGCTGCTATTGCCACTCTAATTGCTAGAATAATAGAGATGATTTTATTTATAGCATACATCAAACTGCATAAAGAAAAGTTTTATGTGAGAACTAGAGAAATATTAAAAGTTAAACTTAATGTATTTTATTCTATGTTAAAAAAATCTAGTTTAATATTTTTAAGCGAGATAAGCTGGGGACTTAGCGAGATGTTTATGACAGCACTTTACAATAGCAGAGGAGGTGCTGAAACTGTTGCGGGTATGGCTTCGGGTTTTACTATAGCTAATATATTTTATTTAGTATTTCAGGGTATATTTGTATCTACTATGGTTGTAGTTGGGGGAACACTTGGAAGGGGAGAACTTGAAGATGCAAGAAATAAAGCAAAGTGGATATTAAATGGCTCTGTTATAGCGGGGGCTGTAGTTGGACTTGTGCAAATGTCTTCTACACTATTAATACCTTTTATATTTTCAAAATTAACTCCCGATGCTCAGGGTATCACTAGAAGTTTAGTAATATTAATAGCTTCATATATGCCTATTTGGACTTATATTAATGCTCAATTTGCTGTTTCAAGGGCGGGAGGAGATACTATATTTGGTTTTGCGGTGGATGTGCCTGTGTCTTTGCTTATATTTGCACCTTTGGCTTTGATACTTGCAAAATTCACTGCTGTAGGGCCTGTTGCTATGTTTGGTATAGCTAAATTATCAGACTTCGCAAAAATTACAATAGGTGTTATAATGCTAAAAAAAGAAAGATGGGTGAGAAAATTGACAGAATAGTTTTTTTCTATACAAAATTATTCATATAATTATTAATATTAAATATATTGTATATAAACATTAAAACCTTTGAGCTATATATAATGCCGCCATACTCAGTCATATTTAGTACAAAATATGATACAATAGAAATTATAAGAGATACTATAAAAAGCATCACTATTGCACCAAGAATCCTATCCACCCAAGATAAAAATATCATCTTCAAAACTTTTTTTATACTATCAGCCGCCTTTGAAAGTATTATCCTTATAATAGAATAGCTTATAAGAAATGATACTATTTTTAATATAATAGAATGCTCAAAATATTTAGAGGCATGATTATATATAATTGGTGCTATAATAAAAGTAGATATTATTGCTATTACTGGTATTGTGATAGATATAATACCCCTATAAAAACCATAAATAAATACAAATACTAAAAATATTATTATAACTATATCAATATTATTAAACATACTATTATTTTTTTAACAAATCTATTATAGGTTTAAAAGCAATACTGCTCTTATTTCTATGAGTGCTTATAATATTAGAAAGCGTTTCTATATAAGTATGCGAAAGAGATGAATAATTACCTATTTTCATTATAACATCATCAAGCTCGTCTTTTACTTCTATAATTCTGCTGAAATTACCTAAAATCTTAATTATATCAGCACCCTGAGAATCTATCTTTAAGTTTAAACTATTTTGAATATCAAGCATCGCTACAATATTTTCCCTTACAGAAGATACTATATCATTTTGCTCTTCTACTATTTTATACATGGCATTATTATATTTATCTAATAATTTGAAATTCTCAAACTCTGTAGAAATTTTACTAATACGTCCTTCTATATTCTTACTATAAGCATCTATTTGTTCAAGTATTTTCTTAGTTTCATTTTCTATATTCTTACAATGTTCATCTATATAAAACGAAGAGTTCTCTATTAAAACCAATCCGCCAAATATATCTGTTAGCATACTCTCTATAGATGCAGTACCCTTTGAAATCTCAAAAGACAATACTCCTATCTCCTTAGATACAACAGAAAAACTCTTACCTAAAACACCAGCTTTTGATGCCTGTATACCAGCATTTATAGAAAGTAAATTAGTTTTATTAGTCATATTTTTTATATATTCTATAGTATCATATATATCTTCTGTTACTTTGTTTATATCTTTGAAATTTTCAAAATGTTTTTTTATATTAATGATAGTATTATTAGAACTATCTTCTATACTTCTTCTTATTTCCTTCAAATCCTCATTTAGAGAAGATATTTGCTCATAAGAAAAATTAGAAACATTCATATTCGACATAGTCTGAGCTAAAGCCCTAAAATGATCTTGCATTTGATTTTTATATTTATCAAAAAAAGTAAATATGGTATTAGTAAACTTTATACCATCTCTAATAATATTTTTTTTACTTTCTTTTGTATCTATTAATTTATTCTTTGAATCTATAACTGTATTTATTTTAGTTTCTATGATGTTTAAAGCATCCTTATTTTCTTTGTCTACCTCAAAAACAAACATAGAAGAATCCATAAAATTCTTATCTACAGAGTTTAATTTTTCTGATATTTTATTTATCTCAGTTACAATATTTAAATTAGATTTTAATCTATTATTTAATATAGTATCCTTTCTTACAGACTCTAAAGCATTTCTTGTAAAAGAAGAAAATATAGCAATAGAGCTAATTAAATAGGATAATATCACCGCTAAATCTAATTTATCAAAATATATATCTTTTCTTAAATTAAAAATCTCTATATTAGTAATTACAAGAACAAAAGACAAAAGATTAGAAAGTATAATAACCGTATTTCCAACTATATTGTATCCAAAAAATATATCAATTACCATAGGCACAAAAGCCATAGCATATATAATTAAGCTTAAATAAGTAAGATAAACAAAAAAATTACCACCGCCTACAACACTAAAAGCCTTATCTGGATAAGTTCTTAAAGTTGTATTAAAAAATGTATTTTTATTTATTATACTAATTATAATAAGAGATGCAGCAACTAATATAGTAGTAAATATAATTAAATTACTAAACCCTCCAACAAATTTTTTATTTTTTAAGAAAAATCTATTGTTAATTGGAAGTAAAGTAATAACAAATAAAAATATTATATGATTAATTACATACAAATCTGAAGCTAATACAACATCACTGCCCGATATGCCTAAAAATATTATAATAAAAGACAATATATTGTATACAAGTAAAAATAAAAGTGCTAAGTTTACTATAATATAAGTACGCTCTCTAGTTTTTATAAGCAACATTGTATAAAGCATAATAAATATAAAAACAATAGAAGTACCAATAATAGGTACTAGTAATTCTATAATAGAAACATTATATCCCGGTATAAAACTAGTTAATACATTCATATATTTTTATGCCTTTATATTACTTTAGAATATTCACTAATCACTTTTTTTAGATTATCTGAATATTCCAATAATTTTTTACTTTCTTCATCAAGTTTATTTGTTATATCTTCAAAATCTTCATTCGTAGCAACTAATTTGTTCATATCTTTCATAATATTTTTTATCTCAATATTTTGATTATTAGCATTTTGCGATATATCCGATATATAATCATTAAACTCTTCTATTTTTGTTTTTATATTCATAAAGTCATTTTCTTCATTAACTATAATAGTACTCATGTCGGATATGGAATTATATATTTTATCTGTACTCTTTATAATATTAATATTATAATCATTTTGTCTTTCCATAGTATTATTGAATTTTATTAATCTATTATAATGAGAAGAAGTTTCACGTATTAATTCCATAATACCTGCTTTTATACTATTACTTGCATAATTGTATCTTTTAAAAATCTCTTCTATTTGAAATAAAAGTTTTTGCATATTTTGAGTAATATTTCCTGTCTCCACTACCAACTCAGAAACCTCTTTAGAAACTACATTAAAGTTATGATACCATTCTCCGGATTTTGAAGCCTGTATACTAGAATTAATAGAGAGCGTTTTTACTTTATCTTGCATATTCGTCATAAATGATAATATCTTATTTATTTGAAAAGATAATTGATTGAATATCAAAGCCTTATCTAATATTTTTATTATAGCATTTCTTTCTTTTTCTATATTAGATTGAAACTCTTCAAAACTTCTTAATATATGAACGCTCTCGGATTGTAAAACATAAACTTCTTTTACCGATTCCTGCAATATATTGATATATTCCTCAAGCATATTTTTTTGAATTTCAGAACTAACTTGTAAATTAGGGTATGTTTCTATAAGCTGTTCTATCTTTTCTATATTTGTATTACCGTCATTTACTTGGAAATTTTCTATAGTAATAAACTCATTAGTATTATCTATTACTTTAGCTATTTCGCCTTTTAAATTATTAACAGATAAATTTGTATTTTTCACCTTATCTACTAAAGTACCTACAAGACTATGAAAATGTTCTTTAAACTCAAGCAATTTTGATAAAGTATTAATTGCTGTGTTAATAATAATAGCATCTTGAGCTTTAATTGATTCCAAATCATAATCTTTAGAATCAGATTTCTTATAAACTGTATTAATAAAATTAACAGTATAACCATAAACTGAAAAAATATTAAAAATCATATAAACTAAAGAAAATCTAGAAAAAGAAAAAGCTGGAAACAGTAGATAATTACTAGAATATTTTGAATAAGTAGAAATTCCATTAAAATCATCAAAAAATGCTAATGATATAAGAGATACCAACACTAATACACCTATATTAACTTGATATATCTTATTAACAAATATTTCATAAAACAGCATACATATTATTATTACACTATAAACTGAAAAGATAAAATCTCTAAAAATATATATAGGTCCTATTGCTCCTCTTATTTTTACACTATTAGCAGCAGAACTATTTAATGTAGTAATTACTTCTGTTGTAGATACAAATAATTGTGAATATATTAAAGCAATAACTAATATTACCATAAATAAAAATATAGCTACACTTTCTGCTCTATCTAAAAAAGAG
This sequence comes from Brachyspira pilosicoli, assembly GCF_008016535.1. Taxonomy (GTDB): domain Bacteria; phylum Spirochaetota; class Brachyspiria; order Brachyspirales; family Brachyspiraceae; genus Brachyspira; species Brachyspira pilosicoli_A. The sequence continues at coordinate 56,312 of NZ_SAXY01000063.1, read as the reverse complement.
TGTAATTTATCATTCAGTTTTAAAGTAGTTTTTACATATCTAATCCATGGAAGTATGGTTAATGATATTGCTATTTGTTCTATTTTATACATTAAAAGAGATAATTTTACATCTTGTATAGATAACGAAACTATTATATTTATTGTCTCTGAAAGTGTAAAAATAAAACACAATATAGAAAGAAACAATGCTATTAACTGAGTTTCTCCATATAGTTTGAAAAATATATAAAAATGCACTATTATAGCGACTAATGCTATAGCAGCTGCTATTGTAGATACGCCTAATTCTATAATTACGCTATGAAAAATATAATTCATAATTTACAAAACCTTATTACTTTATTATATACTATAAATAAATATATTTAAACTATACAAAATTATATATAAAGTATCCTTTACATTATCGGCATTATAACAGCAAGTATTTATTATAACAAATTATTTTTTATTTTAAGTTTAAGACGATGATTATTAAACATAATTTAAGTTTTATTTTTAGTTTATTTCAAAAAAAAGTTAATAATATTGGTATATTAACTGATATAAGATTAGAAAATAGCGAAACATTCAAAAATATAAAATTACTAAAAAAATAAAGCAACAGAATTATATAATCTTTTTAATGAAATGAAATCATATAATTAAAAATATTTTTTTATAATACTTTTATTTACTAGAAGACTTAGTCTCCCAAGGAAATAATAGCCAATCATCATGATTTATGCTTTTATATATATATTTTGGTCTTATCTTACTAGTATGCTCTCTAATAAATAAAGTAGCTATATCAAATTTCTGATCATAAAAATATTTTAAAGTTTCACCCGTATCAGATATATCATCAACAATTAAAACAGATTTATCTTTTACTTTTAATCTCCACACCTCTTCCATATTAAGAACCATAGGCACTTTTAATCTATGAGAAAGCATAACAGCAGGCACTAACCCACCTCGAGCAAGCCCATAAATTACTTCATATTTTATTTTTGACTCTTCTATTTTCTTAGCTAAAACCTCAATAGCCTCATCAATATTTTCCCAAGATATAACATCATATTTCATAGTATATAATCTCCTACTTTTTTATGAACGCAATTCTATACTAAATCTTGTTTTAAGCATTTCAAGCAATGAATTCTCTACAGAATTAATATCTTCTTCCCTTAAGGTTTTGTTAGGGTCATAATAAGTTATAGATATTGCTATAGATTGCTTGCCTTCTTTTACCTGCTCTCCTACATACCTATCCACCACATCAACATTTTGTATAATATCATTAAACTTAGAAATAGATTTTATTACTTTGCTAAACTCAATGTTTCTATCGCAAACTAGTGCCAAATCTCTAAATACGGCAGGGTATTTTCCTATATCTTTTAACTGCTGTTTTTTTACTCTTTTTTTGATAAGCTCAACGGCATATCTTATATTAATATCAGTAAAATAAACTTCAGTGTTAATATCAAATAGAGATAATATTTTAGGGTGAATTCTGCCAATAATACCTATTTTTTCACCAAATATCACTATATCAGCAGACATAGTAGGTATAAACCAATCATGTTCTCTAGGTATTAAATTGTAATCACTGCTTTTTAAATCTTTTATAAGAAGCTCTTCTACAACACCGCTCATATCAAAGAAGTCATAAGCTCTTGATTCTTTATTCCATAATTTTTCTTGATAAAGCCCAAACATAACAGCAGATAAATGCTTCTCCTCTACAAACTTATCATTTTCTTTGTAGAATATGTTTCCAACTTCAAATAAAGCACCATTTTTATGTCTGTGATTTTGATTGTATGCTATGCTATTAAGCAAAGAAACTAATGTAGTAGGTCTTAAAACATCCATTTCACTTGTTAGAGGATTTACAACACTAATTAACTCTTCATCTTTAAAACCTATATTTTTAAACATTTTACTGTCGCCAAGAGAATACTGCTTAGTTTCATAAAGTCCGTAAGAAGCCATTCTATGTTTAATAAAACTTATATCAGCATAATCTGTTTTAATAGGGTTACATTTAATATGAGGCACATTAGAATCAAGATTATTATATCCATAAACACGTGCTATCTCTTCTATAAGGTCTTCTGCTATTGTAAGATCATGTCTATAAAAAGGAATATCCACTTTTAAACTATTTTCACCCAAAGCAGATGCATTAAAGCCGTATCTTTTGAATATAGAAGATATTTGCATCTTATTCATATCAAGACCTAAATATCTCTTTACAAGTCCGCAGTCAAATACTATTCTTGTAGCTTCAAATTGTTTTACATTTACTTCTTTAGCTTTTGATACTATTTTAGCATTATTATCTAATGTTACTATTAAATCAACTGCTCTGTTTAATGCTACTAAAGTAAGAGTATGATCAATTTCTCTTTCAAATCTATATGATGCATCAGTTTTTGTATTGGTTGCTATAGTAGATTTTTTCACAGCTATATGATCAAAATATGCACTTTCTATTAAGATGTTTTTAGTAGTATCTTCTATTTTAGTAGAGTCCCCACCCATAACTCCAGCTACACCTATAGCCTTTTCACTATCAGCAATAACTAAAACTTCGTCTGTAAGGTCAATTTCTCTGCCGTCTAAAAGTTTAACTTTCTCATCACTTTTAGCATTTCTTACTATAATTTTTCCATCTTTTACCTTATCAAAGTCATAAGCATGAAGAGGCGGACCATATTCAAGCATAACATAATTTGTAATATCTACTATATTGTTTATAGGGTTAATACCGCATTTTTTAAGTCTGTTTTGCATCCAATCTGGAGAAGGTCCAACTGTTATATTGTTTATAAGTCTTCCAACATATTTGTAGCAAGAGTTTTGATTTTCTACTGTAATATCAATATTACCGCCTGTAGCATCATAAGTGTTTACAGAAGGTATGCTCACCCTCTTCTCTAAAACCAAAGCACATTCACGGGCAAAACCTATAATACTAACCAAATCTCCCCTATTTGCTGTAATTTCTACATTAAATATATGATCTGTAGAACCTACTATTGTTGAAAGAGAGTTACCTAAAATACTGTCTTTATCTTCTATATTTAGTTTGTCTATATGGTCATCTAATATCCAAATACCATAAACACCTTCAATTTCTTCATACCCCAACTCTGTTCTAGAACAAAGCATTCCATTACTTTCAAAACCTCTAATAGAAGCCTTTTTTATAGTAAGTCCATTAGGAAGTTTAGCTCCTATCATAGCAACAGGAACATATATATTTTCTCTCACATTAGGAGCACCACACACTATAGAAAGTACATCATCACCCACATTAACCTTACATACACTCAATTTATCAGCATCAGGGTGCTTGTGTACAGTTAAAACTTTACCTATTATAACGCCAGCTATATCTCCGCCTGTAGTTTCTATAGAAGAAATCTCGCTTCCAGAAAGAGTGATGTTTCTTGCAATCTCTTCCACCTCTAAACCATCTAAATTAACAAATTCTTTTAACCAACTCAAAGGAATTCTCATAATTATAATAACCTCAACTAATAATTTACCATTGTTTTAAGAAATCTATATCATTGTCATAAAACATTCTAATGTCTGTAATGCCATATTTAATCATAGCAACTCTTTCAATCCCCATTCCAAAAGCAAAACCAGTATATTTGTTAGCATCATAACCCACATGCTTAAATACATTAGGATGCACCATACCAGCCCCCATAAGCTCAAGCCAGCCCTCGCCTCCGCAAGTTTTACAGCCCTTACCACCACATATAACACAAGTAGCACTCAAATCAGCACCCGGCTCTACAAAAGGAAAGAAATCAGGTCTTAATCTAATCTGAGTCTTATCCCCAAACATCTTCTTACAAAATAATTCTAATATTCCTTTCAAATCATTAAAACTTACATTTTTATCAACTAAAAGCCCCTCTACTTGATGAAATATAGGTGAATGTTTTGAATCTATAGCATCTCTTCTAGCACATTTGCCGGGAGAAACTATTGCTATAGGAGGCTCTGTTTCCATCATAGTTCTTATCTGCATGCCTGAAGTATGAGTTCTTAATACATGTTCTTTAGAAACAAAAAATGAATCATGACTGTCTCTTGCAGGGTGATAAGATGGTATATTTAAAGCTTCAAAATTATGGAAATCATCTTCTATTTCATTGCCTTCTACAACTCTAAAGCCTATTTCTGTTAATATACTCACAATTTCTTCTTCTACTTTAGTAAGTAAGTTAACGCTTGCAGATTTAGGTCTTCTTCCGGGCATTGTTATATCTATTTTATTTTTTTCTAAAGATTCTAAAAATTCTTTATCTGCTAATAATTTTTTCTTTTCTGTTAAAGTATTTTCACAGTAGAATTTAAGTTCATTTATTTTTTTACCGAATTCTTTTTTCTCTTCAATACTTTCTATAGATGACATATTTTTTAGAAGTTCTGTAATTTTACCTTTACGCCCTAAAAAATTAATTCTTATCTCGTCTATCTCTACTTGATTTTTTGCATTTGATATATTTTGCTCAAAAAGCTCTCGAATTGAATCTAAATTATCCATACATACCAATCCTAACTAAAAATAAAATTATAGTTTTTTATTATAATACATATAAAAATATTTTCAAGGGAAAAATAATATATAATTATATACTATAATAGCCTAATTATTAATTTTTTTTAAATTATAACATTATTCTTTTACATTCTATTTTTATATAAAAAACTCATTTACAAATTAAGTTTTATTGATTGTATTATTCTCTATTAAATAATTGACTTTAATTAAAATTTACATTATTATAGATTCATATATTTTAAATTTTATAAAGGCTAGTATAAGTTATGGAAGAGAAACAATACAGTTTAGAAGAATCTATAGAATTAATTACAAGAGGAGCAAGCGAAATAATAGGCTTGGAAGAGATAAAAGAAAAACTAAAAAGCGGAAAGAAATTAACAGTAAAAGCAGGTTTTGACCCCACAGCTCCAGATATACACTTAGGACATACTGTACTTTTAAGAAAGATGAGACATTTTCAGCTGCTTGGACATAAAGTAATATTTCTTATAGGAGATTTTACAGGAAGAATAGGAGATCCGTCCGGTAAAACAAAAACTCGTCCTAGATTAAGTGAAGAAGATGTATTAAGAAATGCTGAAACTTATAAACAGCAAGTATTTAAAATTTTGGACCCTGAAAAAACTATAGTTGAGTTTAATTCTAAATGGCTTGGTAAGATGAGTTTTGCCGATGTACTCGGGCTTACTTCAAGATATACAGTAGCACAAATGATAGAGAGAGATGATTTTTCTAAGAGATATAAAAATGGTCAGCCTATAAGTATGATGGAGTTTTTATATCCATTAGCACAAGGTTATGATTCTGTTTCTTTAGAATGCGATGTTGAGCTTGGTGGTAATGACCAGAAGTTTAATTTGCTTGTTGGAAGAACTTTAATGAAAGAATATGGACTATCTCCGCAGGCAGTTTTAACTGTGCCTTTGCTTGAAGGTTTAGACGGTGTTGAGAAGATGAGCAAATCTTTAGGTAATTATATAGGTGTTTATGATAGTCCTAAAGATATGTATGGTAAGGCTATGAGCATACCTGATAGTTTAATTCTTAAATATATGGAATTGGTGACAGATATACCTATGAATGATATAAGAAATTATAAGAAGGCTATAGAAGAAGGCGATAATCCTAGAAATATTAAATCAATACTGGCTAAAGAGATTGTAAAACTATATCATACAGAAGAAGATGCTAATAATGCTGAAGAAGAGTTTAAAAGAATATTCAGCTCTAAGGGTATACCTGATGAAATAGAAGAAATTGTTGTGGGTAAAGATGATAATGTTTTAAATATTTTATCTGTATGCATGAAAAATGAAAGTAAATCTAATTTAAAAAGATTAATTTCTCAGGGAAGTGTTACTTTAGATAATGAAAAGATTACGGATATAAACTCTAATATAAATAAAGAGGGCATACTAAAAATAGGAAAACGTAATTTCTTTAAAATAAAATTTTCTTAAACAAAGATAAATGTGATTTTTAAGAGGCAATAATGCGAATCTTGATATTACTATTATCTTTAATAATATTTAATGCATACTTATATGCACAAGATAATAATCAAGATAATAATAATAATATTAGAACAAATGAAAACGCATTAATGCAAATAAATCAATTCGATGCTAAAAGAAATCCTGTTTCTTTTATTAATATTGTTAATTTTACTCCATATTATGTATTAACAGAATATGCTAGAAATTATGGTATAGAGATTTACCCTTATGATGATGAGTCTAGTTTAAGGGCAAGAATTATCAAAAGACAAGTTAATGTGGATGTTATAAAAATTACAGGTGAAGATAATATAAGAAATGTGTCAAGAAGCAGTATTAATACAGGCGGGGGGCAGATAGAGTTTAGAAGTGCTGATTATGTTGAAAGATATAAGATAGAAGAAGCGGGAGAGGAATTAATAGCATTATACGGTAATGTACAGCTTAAAATGTACAATAATGTTATGACTGCTGATAGAGTTGTTTATAGTTTGAAAACAGGTGAAATATTTGCTTCTGGTAATTTAAAAGTTGAATCTGGAGAGAGTGTTTTAAATGGCGAATGGTTCATGCTTAATAAAGATGACAAGAAGGGTATTTTATATAATGGTAATACAAAATTTCAAAGTTTTACTCTTCAAGGTAATATAATAAAATTCAATGACCCAGATTTTTTTGCTAATGACAGTAGCGTAAGTTTTTCAAGACTAACCCCTGTAGCACATGACTTTTTGGCATCAAGGGTTTATTTATGGGATACAAAAAAGGTACTAATATTTAACAGTATATATAGAGTTGGAAGACAGCCTGTATTTTACTTTCCTTTATTTATTCAAAACAATGTTGGTACTGGTATTATAAGCACTTTCGGTCAAAGTTTGAGAGAAGGTGTTTATATGCAAAACAGTAAAACTTTTAATTTGTATGGAGTTAGCCATAGAATAAGATTCGATGCTTATCAAAAATTAGGTTTTCTTATTGGAGATGAAATTAGATATACTAGTCAATATCATAATTTGTCTTTAGATGCTATGTTTGCTTTGGGCAGACAATACTATTTACTTGATTCTTATATATCTTCTAGTATTGGTTTTGGTACTAGATATGTTAACTATTTTGCTGATGGTAAGCCAGGTAAATTTGTACCTAGATATAAGTTTCAGTATGATCATACTATACAGTTATATAGCGGAGAAAATATCAATGCTTATCTTACTGGTAAATTAAATTTAAATAGTGATTTATATTTTAAGTCTGATTTTTACAATCAAAGAGGGGCTTTGGATATATTATCATTATTTACAGCTATTACAGGAAATTTGAGCGATATAGGAGATTCATATCCAGAAAGCTATATAGAAAACTCTGTATATGTTAACAGTAGTATATATGGTGTTAATTTGAGAGCAGGTGCTGAATGGAATCTCACAGCTGTTAGAAACTTATCTGTTAATTATAACACAAACTTCGACTATTATATGCCTAAACCTAGCAGATTAGTTTTACCTTCTTTATCAGCAAGCTACAGTTCTATTTTTGGTGATGAAACTTCTTATTATTTCCCTAATTTTAATATTAATTATAATATTAGTATGAATTATTCTCACACAATAGATTATAAAACCTCTGAAGGTATAGCATTTTATGATAACCCTAAACTTAATGAACAATTAAATGAAAAATTAGCTGAAAGAAATAATTTACAATTAAATGGAGGATTATCTAGGAGTTTTACTAATTTATTTATGAGATTTACTCCTAATTTTAATATGGATTATGCTTATCAAAAAAGTATCAATCCTAAATCGGAAGATTTAATTTATGACAGAGATAATACATATTTAGGCTTAGCAAGCTCTATGAATCTTTCTGTATTTTTACCTAATTCTATACTTCCATATAAACTTGATAATTATTTTTCTCCGTCTGTAACATGGGACACATCATACAGCATTGGTTATAGATTTAAACAAAAAGATGCTGCATATACTAATGAAAACCAAAGCGGAGATTTTAGCAGTCATAGTATTAATACAAGTTTAAATGCAGGTGGTACAGGATACAGCATATTTTTTATACCTAATTTAAACTGGGATATTAGGGGAAGTATTAGAACAGGTTATGACCTTATACCAACATATAAAGCACAAACTAAAAATTATGAACTTATACATAATACTAATAGATTTTTAACAACTGAAGTAGGAGGTTCTACAAGACTCTATTATGATTCTTCTTATATTTCTTATGATTTATCTAAAAACCTACTTGGTACAAACTTTACTCAAAACGCTATAAATACTCTCATTCATGTACCTATTCCTATAGATAATCTCACCGATTGGATATTAGTAAGAAATGGTAAAAAGAAATTTTTTGACGGTTATAAAAATGATTTTAGATTCTTCTTTGATATAACATATAAACATGATTTTATTAATTATAAATATAACTCTGCAGCATTCTCACTTGGTTTTGAATTAAAAATATTAGAACAATTTACCTTTAGTTTTTCCACAACAAGCAGAAACGACAAAGCTTACAGATATATAAAAACATATGCTGAAAGAGAAAATGAAATTTGGGTTAATCCTTTTTGGGATATTGTTGATTCTTTCAATTTTAGAGATTCTCAAAAGAGGATAGACAGTTTATTTAAATTAAGTTCTATAAATACTAGTTTATGGCATGAATTAGACGGCTGGCAATTAAGGGCTACTTTCTCTATATCTCCTTCTTCTCTTCCTTCAGATATTGCAAGCGGTTCGGTTAAGGGTTCTTATTGGAATAAGGAGTTTTGGATTGAATTTACTCTTACCGATTTCCCTAATGCAGGACTTCCTAGAAGAGAATATGACCTCAATTCTACTATTACAGATTTGAGGGATAATCAAACTACTAGCAGCATTTTTTAATTTGTGAGTATAAAAATGATTAAAAAAATATTTATTTTATTTATTATTATAATAATATTTTCTAATTTGCATGCTGATGACTATTATATAAACAATATATTTACAGCAATAGAAGATAATGATATTAACTATATAAAATATATAATAGAAAATGACACACAAATATTACAATCCAGACTTCCTAAAGATTATGAAAACAACCTAGAAGGGGCTACTCCTTTACTTTATGCTATTTATAATGATAAAAAAGATATTATTAAGCTACTTATAAATAATCTAGACACTTCATATTTAGAAGAGAGAGATGACAAAAATTATAATAGCATTATGTATGCTACTGCTTTTTCTGATATAGACATTTTAAAATTAATATCAGAAAAATATCCGCGTTTAATTAATAGTGAAACAGAGTTTAGAGTTAATATACTTCATATTGCAAGCAGTTATAATAATTATGAGGTTATAGAATATATATGCACTAATTTTAATATTGACATTAATTCTCGCGACATTGACGGTTGGACAGCTCTTTATCATGCTGCTAATTCTCAAAGTATTGAATCATACAGGCTTCTTATAAAATTAGGAGCTGATACTCAGATTACAGACAATAATGGAATGTATCCTTCTACTAGGCTTAGAGAGCTTGTGATGATGAAGTATAATGAATTAAGTGATAATGATAGGGAATTATTTGAGGCTATAAGAGATAATGATATAAAAAAATTAAAAAAGAGTATAGAAAATGGTGCTAATATTAATGCTGAAGACGGATATGGACTTAGTGCTTTGCATTTTGCTATAAGAAATAAAAACATAAAAGCGGTTGATGTATTGCTTGACTGTGAGAATATTAATTTAGAATCAACTCTTCCAAACGGATATTATACGGCATTAGATAATTTCAGCAGAGAGGCTGTTTATATAGGGGGTGCTACTCCTTTACTTTATGCAATATTTAAAAGCAACGGCGACAGCAGAATAGTAAATAAACTCATTAAAAAAAATGCTAATATTAACACTTCTGACGAAGAGGGGTGGAATAGTTTTTTGTATGCGGCTGCTTTTGGAAATGTTCGTATAATCAGTAGTTTAGTGAGCAAAAATAAAAGTTTAGTTAATAGCAGAACCAAAAAAAATGTAACTGCTTTACAGATGGCTGTTGTTTACGACAATATTAAAGTAATTAGTTATTTGGTAAAGAGACTGCATGTTGATATTAATGCTAAAGATAATGACGGCTGGACTGCTCTTTATTATGCTGCTGCTAATAACAAGGCAGAGGCTTATAATTTGCTTATAGAACTTGGTGCTGATAGAGAAATTGCTAATAATGAGGGCTTAAAGCCTGATGATATATTCTTTAATGATTAGTTATATTTTTAAGTTTGTCAATTTTTGTTGTTCTTTTTCCCGCAGCTACGCACCCATACCTAAAGGTACTTCCTACGGTCGCAGGCACTTCCTTCGGTCGCGGTGCGGACTTCGTCAAAGTTTTCGCTATCTGGGCACGTTTCGAGAAATTGCAAATACTACAATTTTATATTTTACAATATATCTTCGATGTAATATAACATCTAAAATTTAATGTACACCTAAAGGTGATTTCATAAAATGCAGTTCTTTTGGTTCTTTTATACCAATAAAAGAACTGGGGGTTCGGGGGCTAGCCCCCGAGAATAAAAAACATAAAAATATTTTTTGACATACTTAAAAACTTTTAGTATATATTAGAACTACTATTTTATATAAATTTTTTGTTGTTCTTTTTCCCGCCTTCGCGGTGCGGACTTCGTCAAAGTTGCAAAAAGTGCAAGTTAAGCAAGTAATACTAACTATATTTTATATACTAAATATTAAAACAATATAAATATTTATTTTTTTTAATTATTAAACCTTATGATAAATATATAAATATTTCATTATAAGGTTTTATTTTTTTATTTTATAAATGTTATAGTAATATTATATTTTTTCTTTATAATGTTGTTATTAATTTATTATTATTATATAATTTTTTATATTATGTTTACTAGGAAATTGATGCTATGATTAGAAATATATTTTTATTAATTATATTACTTTTTTCTGTTAATTTTAATATATACGCTATAAATCAAAAAGAAAGTGAATTATTTTTGGCTATAAAAGAAAAGAAAAATGAAAGGGATTTAAGAGAGATTTTAAAATACAGAGTGAACTTTTCTGCTACAAATGAAATGGGATTAACTCCGCTTTTATATACTATTGAATGTAACAATAAAAGGGCTTTGAGAGTGCTTCTTGAGTATAGTGATGTTAATATTGAATATAGACTTCATGATGATTTTGCAGCTTATCCGTTTGTAAATAAATATGAAGGCGATAGCGTTAATATAGGAGGAGCTACTCCTTTAATGTTTGCTATATTTAAAAATAATTCAAAAGCAGTTAAAGAGCTTATAGACAAGGGGGCTAATGTTAGAGCTAAAGACAATGAGGGCAACTCTGTATTTTTATATGCATGCGGTTTTGGAGACAGCAATATTATAAGAATGCTCCTTCAAAAAGACAAAGTAATAGTTAATGATAGAACCTCCAACGGCAATCTTAATGGGCTTCATTATGCTGCTGCTTTTAATAATTTAAATACTATTAATTTCTTAGTTAAAAATGTTGATATGAATATTAATGATAGGGATTCTAATGGATGCACTGCTTTATACTATGCAGCATATTATCAAAAACAAGATGCTTATAATCTTCTTATTAAACTTGGTGCTAATAAAGATATAGCTGATAATTATGGAGTTACTCCGGAATATATATTATCAGGAGAAAGTTCTGCTATTGACTTAGAAAACAAAGAAGATAATAATACAAACACTTACAATGAAAACATGTTTATTGCAAGAGTTATTCAAACATCAGATACTAATGCATTAAGAGATATAATGATGTATTCTAATTTTAATATGAACTCTATAATTATGGCTTATGAAACTCCTCTCACTTATGCTATACATCTTGATAAATATGATATGGTTGATGAACTTTTAAGTTATAGAAAAAATAATACAAATATTATAAATATAGAAACTTCTTATATACCAGCTGATGAAGTTTATTTTAATGAAGATAGAGCAGAGTTTAGGGGCAATGTATATTTGGGTGATGTCAGCCCTTTGCAGTATGCTATATTTAAAAATAACACTAATATAATAAACACACTTTTACATTATGGGGCAGACATAAACAGAAAAGACAGTTTAGGAGACAATGCTTTAATGTATGCTGCTAGATTTTCTAGTGCTGAAGTTATTGATACAATTTTAAACTACAGCAGTAATTCTTATAGGGTAGTAGATATATACGGAAACACTCCTTTGCATAATGCATCATCACTTGGAAACACTAATGCTTTAATTGCACTTATGAATAGAACTCCTATTAATATAAATATACAAAATGTTAATGGAGATACTCCTTTGCATTTGGCTGTAAAAAATAATAATAGCAATACTTATAGATTTTTATTATTAAAGGGGGCTGATTATACTATAAAAAATTATGACGGCAAAACTGCTTCAGATTTGTTGTATGGTGATAGTATAGAAAATATAATGGGTAGTTTTTCAGATACTAATATTTACAGCACAAATTCATATAATAATTTAAATACCATTCAGGCAAATAATGTTAATAATATTATGGAAGATTTTTTATATGATAATATGCCGGATGATGATGCTTCTTATTATAAAAAAGAAAATAATGAATATCAATCAGCTCAATTAGAAAGTAAGATTCTTTTTGATGCTATTTATAAAGATGATGCCGCTTTAATACATAATGCCATCTCTAACACTATTGATATTAATGTAAGAAACTCTGAAGGATTTACTCCGCTCCTCTATGCTATTCATTATGATAAAACTAACGCTCTTAATACACTTTTAAGCTATACTGATAAAATAGATATAAATAAAACATTAGACAATTATACTAATTACTATTCTAAAAAAGGTATTAATTTTAGCGGAGAATTGATATTTGATAAAACAACCCCTTTAGAATATGCTATATTTAAAGGAAATATTGATATAGTTTCTATGCTTATGGACAGTAATGCTGATATATATATGGAAGATTCAAAAGGATATAATGGAATATTTTATGCTTCTGCTTTTGGAGATTATGCCCTATTAAATAAAATACTTCAAAAATACCCTACTATATATAATTTTAAAAGCTCTAATGGCGACAGCGTACTTCATATTGCAGCAAGCTACGGCAACAATAATGCTATAAGTTTTTATTTATATAATACATTTTTAAGCATAAATACAAAGAATAATGAAGGGAAAACACCATTAGATTTAGCAAATGAAAATGGATATAGCAACACAGTAGATTATTTAATAAAAAGCGGAGCTAAATACGGCAATCAATAATATATTTTTTTAGTCAATATATGTTATACTATTAAAAACAGTATATGCTATCATATCCCTAAAACAACTATGCTTTGTTATGTAATTTTTTATTCAACTTTTTCCCGCCTTCGCACCCATACCTAAAGGTACTCCCTACGGTCGCAGACACTTCCTTCGGTCGCGGTGCGGACTCCTTTCAGTCGCGGTGCGGACTTCGTCAAAGTTTTTACCCTTCGGGTACGCTTCGCGAAAGTGCAAATAAAAAATAGTACCAAATCATAATAATTGTCTATTAAATAAAATATAAACCTTTATTTTAATATCTTCAAACAAGATTTAATAATTTTCAGTATTATAAAAAAGAGCCTCATAACAATGAAGCTCTTATTATAAACTAATTTATATATTTATTATTTTACAAATAAACTAACAGCCTGTTCATTAGCACTATTAACAGCGGTAACAACAGAAGTAGATGATATAGTAGCACCGCTTATAGCAGCTATTTGAGCATCAAGAGCTTCCTCTGGTTTTATACCTTTTACAACAGTAAGAGGCACAACAGAACTTTTATTAGCAAATTGATCTCTAAAACTAGGCTCTACAATTTTAGCACCAAGTCCCGGAGTTTCAGCCTGTTCAGTAACAACAATTCCTGTAACAGTAGTAGCATCGCCGCTAAAACCAACTAATACTTTGTTTTGACCATTATATCCGCCGGCAGAAGAAAGTATAGCATAACCAGCTACAGAACCATCAGCCTTAGTACCAATATAATATGGATAAGTAGCATTTTCAGTAATAGGACCTTCTATATTATCAGCATTAGGTATAACAGCCTTAACACCATTTAATACAGTTTTTTCATTGTTTGCTAAAATATCTTTCTCAAAAGAAGAATAAACAAATGATAATAAAAATCCAGCAATTAGAGCAGTTACTGTAACAGATATTACAGCTTTATATGTAACTTCTTTTTTCATTGTTTTGCTCCTTGTTGTTTTTCAATATTTATAGCCTCTTTCTTACCAAAAGGTTTAGGACGAGTATACATAGCTATTAGAGGCATAAACATGTTTCCTATTAATATAGAATACATAGTGTATTCTGGTGAAGAACCAAAAGCCCTAAGTATTGCAAGTACAGCACCAATTAATAGTGCATATATCCAAGCACCTAAATGACTAGAAGGACAAGTAACCATATCAGTAGCCATAAAGAAAGCACCTAAAATAAATCCGCCTGCAAATACTTGATATATAGGAGAAGCAAACTTTCCAGGCATAGCAAGGCAAAGTATTAAACTTACTACAAATAAAGAGATGAACATTCCTAGAGGTATTCTCCAATCTATAGTCTTAGTAACAATTAAGAATATTCCGCCTATTGTAAGGAGTATAACAGAAGTTTCACCTATAGCTCCGCCAGTGCTTCCTACGAGCATTTGAACATAATAGTGTGCTTCAAACTTAATTTGTTCTATTAGAGAAGTGCTGATATTATTATTATAAGTGAATTTCATAAAAGTTAGAGGAGTAGCCTGTGATAGAGCAGTAATCATATCAATAGTTTGAGTACCGCCAGTAACAGTATTAACTAAATTACTAAGTCCATCAGCAAATAAATTGAGGAAAGGCACTCTAACAGGAGGCGTATAAGCACTCATTTGAGCAGGGAAAGCAACTTGTAAAAAAGCCCTTCCAACTAAAGCAGGGTTAAATATATTAGAACCCAAACCGCCAAAAACTTCCTTAGCAAAAACAATAGCAACAACACCACCAATAACAACCATAGTAATAGTAGCACTAGAAGGTAAAGTCATCACTAAAAGCAAAGCCGTAACCACTGAAGCATAATCAGGAAGCACAGGCTGTTTTCGCACCTTTCTAACAATTATATTACATAAAATACAAGTAATAATAGAAGCGAGATATAATAAAATTACTCTATTGCCAAATAATACTACGCTATATATAATAGCAGGCAAAAGAGCAATAATTACTCTCAACATAATTTTTTGTGTAGTATCTCCATCTTTTATATGAGGAGAAGATTCAGTATATAACTTCATTATCTCATCTCCTTAACAAATCTTTACCATATCTAATCCATTGTACCAAAGGTATTTTGGAAGGACAAATATAAGAACAGCATCCGCATTCAAAACAAGTAGCTATATCTAAAGCATTTAATTTATCTTTAACTTTAGCCTTAGCAGTATGAGCTATATCAGTAGGAGCAAGATGAAGCGGACAAGCATCAGCACATCTTCCGCATTTAATACAAGGATATTCCACTTCTTTAGGCAATTTATTTTTATCTAATAAAAGTAAAGAGTTAGTACCTTTATTAACGCATTGCTCCAAACTAGGCACACTAGCCCCCATCATAGGACCGCCCGCTATAACAAGCACATCTTCAGAAATAAGTCCGCCGCACTCATTAACTATATGCGAAATAGGCGTACCAAGCGGCACCCAAATATTTTTATGTTCTTTTATAGCATCGCCGGATACAGTAACAATTCTCTCTATTAAAGGCTTGTCTTTAGCAACAGCTTCATATATAGCATATAAAGTAGCCACATTCACAACCAACACACTAACATCCATAGGAAGCTTACCTACAGGTACAACCCTACCAGCAGCAGCATCAATAAGCATCTTTTCAGCCCCCTGCGGATAACGAAGTCTTAAAGGCATTACTTCAACATTATAATTTTTAGCAACCTTTCCCATCTCTTCAATAGCTAAAGGTTTATTAGCCTCTATACCAATAACAGTTCTTTTTACAGAAGGAATAATCTTTCTTAAAATTTCTATACCTTTGAATAAATCCTCAGTATACTCCATCATAAGCCTATAATCACTAGTAATATAAGGCTCACACTCAACACCATTAATAATTAAAGTATCACAATTACCCTTCGCCGCACCATCAACTTTAACATTAGTAGGGAAAGTAGCTCCTCCCATACCAACTATACCAGCCTTTTGAATCTTCTTAGACATTTCTTCTGCAGATAATGCCATATAATTATTGTTTAGAGCAAAATCAACATTATTAGCTTCAGCATCTAAATTGATTAAAAAAGCACTAGCTCCCCTACCCAAAGGCTGCGGAGCAATTTCTATATTAGCAATAGTACCGCTAACAGAAGAAAACACATTTCCAGATACATATCCGCTAGCTTCTCCAATCATCTCCCCTCTTTGAACTTTATCTCCTTTGTTTTTTAACATTTTAGCAGGAGCACCTATATGCTGTGCCATAGATATTAAAACTGATTTTGGAGCTTGGGTCATAGCAGAAGAAGCTATTTGAGCAGTATCTTTACTATCATGAGGATGTACACCCCCAAAACGAAATTTACCTAACTTCATAATATATGTCCTTAATATAACATTTTATTTATATAAATTAATATTTAATCAATATTTAATACAGCAACAGCCCTAGTATAACCGCTTCCATAACTGCATAAAGCTAATTTAGTATTTTTCTTTATACTTCCATCCTCTAAAGCCATAGAAAGAGCAACCCCAGAAGAAGCACTTAATGAAGAGTTTGCATTCTCCATTTTGGTGTAAACAATCTCTTTAGAAACATCTAAAGCATTAACAAAAGCATCAAAAGCATTTTTGCTAGAATATGATGGTATGTAGTAAGTAGGTTCTATGTTATTTTTAGATAAAGTTTCTTTTACGTATAGTGCGGCTTTTTTTGCTTCACTTTCAAATATATCATCATTTTTTATAGAAATGAAATGTTCTTTATTATTAACGCCTTCTTTAGTATATGGCTTAGCAGTTCCTCCCATAGGGATATAACAATTCTCTAAAGCATTTCCATCTGTAACAGAATCTATAAATGATATCTCAATGTTTGATTTTTCATTAGAAACCATAGCAGCTACAGAAGCATCATCAAATCTATTAGTATCATCGCAAATATAAAAAGATTCTGCAGCTACTACTAATATGTTTTTATATCTATTACTTTTTACAAAAGCATAAGCAAGCCTTAAAGCTGATATAAAACCAGTAAAATCACTTTCTATGTCAAAACAGAAAGCATTTTTGGCATTAATTTTACCTCCTAATACACAAGCAGTAGAAGGATAAATATAGTCTTTAGTAACAGTAGCACAAATAATAGCATCTATAGTTAATGGATCTATATTTTTTATAACATCTTTAATAGACTCCATAGCTAATTCAGATGCAGGCATAGAGGTTTGTTTATTTTTATAAGTAGCTTTACAAGATTTAATATATACCATATATAAAAACCCTTTTAAAAAATTCTTCTTTTTACACCAGAATCTAAAAGTTCTTTAGATATTTTCTCATTTATTTTAGCATCCAAGAATTTATACATATTAAGTACAGCATTTGTTACACCAACTCTACCAGTAGTACCATGTCCAACAAAAGCTCCCCCATTTAATCCAAGCAATATAGCAGAACCATAAGAATCAGCACTCATCTGTGTCTTTAAATTTTTAAATACAGACTTCATCATAACTGCCCCCATCATATTGAGAGGACTCTTTTTTATTTCGCTCTTTAGCAAATGCACCATTAAACTAGCAGTTCCTTCAATGCTTTTTAATACTATGTTGCCGTCAAAGCCGTCTGCAAGCACAACATCAGCTATATCAGATTTTAACATGCTGTTAGGCTCAACATTGCCTACAAAATTTATTTTTTTCATTTTTTCTAATCTTTCAAAGTATTTTTTTACAGCAGCATTACCTTTACTGTCTTCTTCACCTATATTTAAAATAGCAACTCTTGGGTTATTTATATTCATGTATCTTTTAGCAAAAACCCTTCCCATAACAGCAAATTGTGCCATATAATCTGGTGTACAATCAACATTAGCCCCCATATCCATCATACAAAACTCACCGCCTATTTTAGGAACTGTGGATACTAAAGGGGGACGCATAACTCCTTTTAAACGGCCTATCTCTGTAAGTGCAGCCGCCAAAGTAGCACCTGTATTGCCCGGTGAAAAGAAACCTTCTGTTTTTTTATCTGATACCAATCGTGCAGCTACTAATACAGAAGCATTCTTTTTATGTTTAACAGCAACTGCAGGTGTTTCTGTCATTTCTATGATAGAATCACTATGCTTTATATCTACACGATTTTTATTATATTTTAATGATGATAAAGATTTAACTATATCTTTTTCATTGCCAACCAATATTAAATTAACATCTTTATTTAAAGACAACGCCTTAATTGCACCATCAACTAATTCATCTAGAGGTTTTTCACCGCTAGCAACATCTATGGATAAATTCATTGATAATCCTAATTATTTATTAACCAGCATTTTGATTTTTATTAGCTTTTACTACTCTATCTTTATAAAATCCGCATTCAGGACAAATTCTGTGCGGCATTCTTTCTGCTCCGCATTGAGGACAGATTGATAAAGAACCTAAAAATCTTTTATCATTAGCAGCTTGTCTTGATCTCTTTTTAGATTTCGATTTTCTATGCTTAGGTACAGCCATTTCTTTCTCCTTAAAAGTTATATATAATACTCAAATTTATAATAATTAAATGCTATTTTACTATTATGTGTCATTTTTGTCAAGTTTTATTTACTTACTTCTTATTATTATCATCTTTATTAAATAATAATTAATTATTTTATTAACTTGATTATATTTATAAAAATTATAAAATATATTTAATATTATTATTTTTAGGTTATGGTTTATGAAAAAGTTTATTTTATTATTTACTATATTTTTTCTTGTAGGGTGTAATTTGTATGTAAGCGATAAAGTAAGCATACTTATGTTTAATGAAGATGCAAACGGAAATGATATTACTAATGAAACTCTTAACTTTATACTTGTAAAAAGAGAAAATACAAACAGCTTTAATAATATCACATATATAAGCGGTACTATAATAAACAAAAAAGGAAATCAAAATATAACAAATATCACCGAAGCTCAATATATAAAAGATATAAATAACACAAACTCTATTCAAAATTTAGATAATTATAATATTAGCATTAATTACTCAAAAAAAAGCATTATTTTTACAGATGATGACGGCACAAAATATACTCTCCCTCTAAATAATTCAGAAGATACTTGGTTTTATAAATTAATCAAAGGTGCTACAAATTCATAATATTTATATAAACAATACAATTTATCATTTGAATAGTTGTAAATATTAAAAATTATTATATAATAGACTTTTATACATAATAAGTCTGTGAGAGGATATATTAACATGGGAAAACCTATAACTAAAGAAGGATACGATAAAGTAAAAGAAAAGCTATCAGAATTAAAAGCAGAGTTTGATACTTTGCCTGCTATAATAGCTGAAGCAAGAGAGAAAGGAGACCTAAAAGAAAATGCAGAGTATCATGCTGCAAGAGAGAAACAAGGACTTCTCCAAGCACAAATATCTAAATTAGAAAGCGATTTGGCGGTATGTGAAATAGTAGACCCATCAAAAATGAATAAAGATATTGTAACTTTTGGAAAAAGAGTAAAAGTTAAAGATAAAAATTCTAATACAGTTTCTGAATATAGAATTGTAGGAGAATTAGAGGCTGATATGTCTAAAAATGAGATTACTATAGTTACGCCTATTGCAAGAGGACTTCTTACAAAAAAGGTTGGAGATGTTGTTACTATAAAAGTGCCTGCTGGTGATAAGGTATTAGAAATATTAGAAATTAGTCTATAATAAATAATTTTTGAATATTTTAATAAAGGCTTGAATATAAATATTTTATACTCAAGCCTTTTTAATTATTTTTATATAAATATAAAAATAATCACACTTTTTTCATTTTTTTACTAAACAAATATTTTATTAATAAATTCACATAATAATCATTTCTTTGAAAAACTGTTCTCTTCGCCTTTAAGAATTCTTTTATAATTTGGTATATGTTTTATTATAATAAATATTGCAAGAAGTATAGCTATTGGAAGCAAAACAACATAATTAACATTAAAAAATATTCTATATAAGAAATTAGCCTTAAAATATAATAAACTCAATACAATAGGAAAAGCCAAAGCAGCAACAGTAGAGCCAATAGCAACAGTTTTTCTTGAAGCAAATAAACCTATAAAGAAAAATACCATAGTAATAATTAAACTTACAGGGGCAAGCATAAACATAGAACCGGCACTGGTAGCTACTCCTTTACCCCCCTTAAAGCCTAAAAATATAGAAAATACATGACCAAGTATAGAAGCTACAGCACAAAAAACTAAAATATAGCTATGAGTTAAAATTATATCAGAAAGAATAAAGCTAGGCACAATTACAGCAATCATTCCCTTGCCTATGTCGCAAATATAAGCAGCAATACCCGCCTTTTTGCCGCATACTCTAAGTACATTACTAGCCCCCGGATTGCAGCTGCCCTCTTTTCTCACATCATATCCATTAATCTTTCCTATTATAAACGAAAACGGTATAGCACCAATTATATATGATATAACTATGCTTATTAAAACTTTAATTATCATATTTTTTTCCTCTCTTTCTAAAGTTAAGTATAATAGGTGTTCCTCTAAAATCGAACATCTCTCTAAATCTATTTTCTAAATATCTTTTATAATGAGAGTTTAATTTATGAGGATGATTGCAAAATACGGCAAAAGCAGGCGGATTAACACCAGTTTGAGTAACATAGAATATCTTAAATGGATTGCCCCCTGCTGATATTGAATACTCTCTTGTAGCTCTCACCATAGTTTCTGTAAGTGCATGCGTTTCAAACCTCTGAAGCCTAGTTTTTGCCACCCTGATGGCTAAAGATAATAGTTTCTCAGAATCATTTTTTCTCGCAGCACAAACCCTAGCATAAAAAGCATAATTAAGCACTGGAAAAGCAGACTTCATATAAGCCTCATAATCATTCCAAGTAGTGCCCTTCTCTCTTATATCCCATTTATTAGCCGCTATTATTATGCCCTTTTTTCTCTCTATTATGAGGTTTGCTATAGTTTTATCTTGGTCGGTTAAACCTTCAAAAACATCAAGCATTAGTATGCATACATCAGAAGTTTCTATTGCTTTTATTGCCCTGTTTACACTATAATATTCAATATCTGTGTTAACATTCTTCTTTTTTCTTATTCCCGCAGTATCTGCAAGACAAATATCATTGCCATTAAAATTAAATGTTTCATCTATAGAATCTCTCGTTGTGCCTGCAATATTTGAAACAATACTTCTGTCTTTGCCGATTAATGTGTTTAATAAAGTGGATTTTCCTGCATTAGGCTTTCCTACTATGGCTATGTTTATGATTTTCTTTTTTGCTATATAGTCATCTAGTCTGCGTTGTTTTTTGTTATCTTTATCTTCATTATAGTCTTCATCAAAATCTTCTTCTTCTTCAAACAACTCATCATCATCTAAAACATTATCTTCTTTTTTATTATCTTCTTCTCTTTTACTATTCTCCCTCTCTGCTTCTAAATCAATGCCTGCCCTCTCAAAAATTTCAAGGATTTTTTCTCTCAAATCATCAATACCGTTATTATGCTCGGCACTTATAGCTATAATATCCTTTATGCCGAGAGAGTAAAATTCATTAATTAGATTGTTATGAGTGTGAGAATCTATTTTATTTACAACGAGTATAATAGGCTTATTTAATTTTCTTATAGTGTTAATAAAATGCCTGTCATCTGGATGTGTTTGATGAGCATCTACAACAAATAAAAGCAAGTGAGCTTCATCTGTGGCAGTCTTTAATGCCTTTTCTCGAACCTTCTCATTTAAACTATCTTCACTAGTGTCTAAAAGCCCGCCTGTATCAAACACATTAAAAGCTATATCATCAATATATGTTTTAGCTATGCTGATATCTCTTGTAACTCCAGCTGTAGGATCAACTATTGATTTTCTTCTTCCTGCAAATCTATTAAAAAGCGTTGACTTACCGACATTAGGTCTGCCAAGTATAGCAATATTTTTCATCTATTAAACCTTAAATATTATACTCTTTTTATAATAACATAAATTATAATATATTGCTATTATATTTTATTGACTTTATTATTTATTAAATATAAAATTAATAAAACGATAAAATTAAATAAAAAATTAAATATTATTGCCATATTTATTATAATATTATCAATTATAATAAATATATACACATCATTATCTATAATACCATATAGATTTACAGTAGATGATTTTCAACATTTTTATGATATGCATAGATGGTATGAAAAAAAATTATTCCATATACTGGAACAAGATTTAAAATATCTGATACATATAAAGATGAATTTACAACACTAAGAGTGCCTGGAGGAATATACTATATTACATATACACTATTTTATAAAATAGCTAATGAAAACCTTTATATTGCTAAAATAATAAATTATATATTTTGCCTATCTATTATATTAATATTTTTGTTTTGGTTTTTTAAAAGATTTGGATTAATAATAACATCTTTTATGTCTGTGCTTATATTATGTAATGGTTATCTTATTAGAGCATTAACGAACTTTTGGAATCCTAATTTAACGCTTATATTTAGTTTTATATTTTTTATATTTTTATTTGAATATATATGCAACGATAACGAATTAAAAACAAAGCTATCTGCTATATTTATATTTCCAGTTTTAGCAATAATGGCTCAGGCACATTTTTCTGTTTTCTTTTCAATTGTTCCTACAGTAATTATATATTTGATAATAAAATATAAAAAAACATTTAAATATTTGCCATATTTCATTATCGGAGTATTTATATCATTTTTATTATATCTCCCATATTTAGTATACGAAATAAAAAACAACTTCCATAATACATACTCTATATTAATGGAAAAAAGCTCTATAAATTATATAGCTTTTCCTAAATATCAGGCATTTATATTATTTCCTACTAATGAAATATCTGCTCTTTTTATAAAAAAATTGGATAATATAATTGATTTTTGGTTTTCAAATCCGCCGCTTATTTTTGGATTTATATTTTTGTTATTAAGTTTAATATTATCAGCAATCTGTTTAATTGGAAGTTTTTATATTATATTCAACAACTTCAAGAAAAAACTTATATTAAATAATAAAGAATCAGCTCTAAGAGATATGTTTTTAATATTATTATTATCTATGATTGTATCAACTTTACTTTTTATGATAGCTCCTCCTAGCTCAGGCTCATTTCACTATTTATACGGAGTATTTTCTATAAGTTATTCTTATATTTTGCTTTTTATATTAAAATACAAAGATATTATTATTAACAAAAAAAATATTTTATGTATTTTGCTAATATTTTTCACATTAAATTCTTTTGCTATGTCTTTAACAATAAAAAGATATATAAACAAATATGAACAGCCCGGCAGCATAAATATGAACAAGCAAATAAATAATTACATAAACAAAAATTAATTATTTATAAGTCAATGCTGTCTTATAATATAATTACATATAAATAAAGACACTATTTTTTATTTATTCAAATTAATATAATCACTTGCACTGTAAAGTGAGCCTATCACCAATGCAGGAATATTCTTCTCTTTGGATATTCTTTTCATCTCTTCTACAGCCAAGTCAAAACTCTCTATATGATATACATTCTCTTTTTCTTTTAAATACTCATAAGTCTTAAAACTGTCAGAATCTTTATATTTTGATTTGGTAGAGCTTATTATAATAATATCTTTATTTTCTTTTAATATCTCACACATTCCGCCAACATCCTTCTGACTTATAGGAGCAAATAATATAACTACGCTATCATACCATTTATAAATAGTCTTTAATATTCTGCTTAATGATTTCGCATTATGAGCACCGTCTACTATGATGTCTGGGTTTCTCTCTATAAAAGTTAATCTTGCCTTTATATTAAAATTATGAAGTGAGTCTATTGCTTTTTCTATATTTTCTTTTTTGTTTTCTAATAATGTAAAAGCCTTGAATGATAATGCTATATTTTCGCTTTGATGTTCTCCTAAAAGTGTGGTTGTAAAATGATATTTAGTTTCTTTTTCTATATAATCAAACTCTAATATTTTATTTGTATTTTTTATTATTTTAGAATAGAAATCTTTACCAAATGCATATAACTTACAATTTTTTTCTTTTGCTATATTTTTTATTATTTCAATAGAGTTTTTCTCTTGCATTGCTGATATTACTATAGAATTATTTTT
This sequence comes from Brachyspira pilosicoli, assembly GCF_008016535.1. Taxonomy (GTDB): domain Bacteria; phylum Spirochaetota; class Brachyspiria; order Brachyspirales; family Brachyspiraceae; genus Brachyspira; species Brachyspira pilosicoli_A. The sequence continues at coordinate 31,694 of NZ_SAXY01000063.1, read as the reverse complement.
TATGATTCCTGCTTTTTGATAAGTTATCTCTTCTATTGTGTTTCCTAATATTTCCATATGATCATAGGAGATAGAAGTTAATATACTAATTGAAGAGTCTACGATATTAGTGCAGTCAAACCTCCCGCCGATGCCTACCTCTATACAAGCATAATCTACTTTGTTAATAAAAAAGTAATACAAACCTATTATAGTAAAAAACTCAAAAACAGTGATGCTCTCATCAAGCTTATTTTCTTCAATTATACCCTTTATCTTTTTCACTATAGAAATAAAATCATTCTCGCTAATCCACTCATCATTAATAGATATTCTCTCTCTCTCGTTTATGATGTGAGGGGATATAAAAGCACCTGTTTTGTAATTGCAGGCACTAAGCATATGAGCCAAACTCAAAGTAGTAGAGCCTTTTCCTTTTGTGCCTGTAATATGTATTACTTTGAAGTTTTGTTTATAGCCTAATATATTTAAAATGTGTTCTACATTGCTTATATGATTATTATTTTTTTTATGAAGATTTTTTTTATTCATAAAAGAGTATAGATAATCTAAAGCGTCATTAATATTTTCCATATTTAAGTTTTCCGTTTTTTTGTAAATAAAATATGCTATATATATACTGAAAAAATTGAAGTTTGTCAACTGCGAGCCGCAGCACCTTTCCGCACGATATAGCTTCTTATTAATAAATATCTTTTATGCGTGCGGGTTGTTATTTTTTAGTCTCATTTTTTGTTTTGCCTTATAGGCATTATTATTTATATTGTTCAACGCCACTATTATGCGTATTATTCTTTAATTATTTTCGGGGACTAGCCCCCTGCGAAGCGTGCCCTTAGGGTACGTACCCCAACTTCTTTTATTGGTATAAAAGAACCAAAAGAACTGCATTTAATAAAGTCTAACTTTTTAGATATATACAAAATATAAATACTATTTCATATATTCCAAAATGTAAAGCTAAAACACTTGCACTTTCGCGAAGCGTGCCCGAAGGGCGAAAACTTTGACGAAGTCCGCACCGCGACCGAAGGGAGTCCTTCAGGGCGACCGTAGGAAGTGCCTGCGACCGTAGGAAGTACCTTTAGGTATGGGTGCGAAGGCGGGAAAAAGTTGAATAAAACAAAAACATAAATTAGTTATTTAAATATATACTAAAAATTTTTAACTTTATTTATTTTAATTGTTTGCAGGGCTTTGCCCCCTGCGAAGCGTGCCCTTAGGGTAGCACCCCACTTCTTTTGCTGCCGCAAAGAAGCAAAAAGGCTATATTTTATATCTATTCATATATTTTATATTATTAAAATATAATTGGTATTATTTTTGATTATTTTTTAGTCGTCAAATTTCTGACCCATTAATTGACCGTCAGCTGAAATGTATAATTCCATCATATTATTGAGCTTTACTTTATAATTGCCCCACTCCTTTTCTACCTCTATGATTATAGAAGAAGGATAAGTATTATCAACAACATTTGCTATATTGGCAGGAAGCACACTTTTAGGCACACCCATATATTCACCGTCAATGCTCTTCCAATCGCCGTTCATAAAAAAGTCTATAGAAACCCCATTAGATAAATCCACCTCAAACTTTCCGTCATCTAGCTCTACCTTCCATATTGCAACACCCGGATAGGTGGAAGCAATGAAGGCTTGTGCTTTTTGAGGCAATGAAGAAGCTGGAACCATCCAATCATCAGCAAATAATACAGAAGACAGCATTACAAAAACGATAATTAGAAGTGAATATCCTTTTTTAGACATCAATAATAAACTCCCTAACTATAATATACAAAAATTATCAAGAAATGTCAATATTTATTTACAAATTTTTACTTTTTTTTACAGTTTAACCTGAAATTTATATTTCTTAATACTATATAATTAAAAATCGTAATAAAACCATATTAATTATAAGAAAAATCATAAAAAATTAGAAAAAAATTTACAAAAAATTATAAAAATACAAAAATTAAGCTTATAAATCATTATAAAAATTGAATTTAGTATAAAGAAAATTTATTAGAGGTGGTTTTTATAATGAATAATAATAATAATAATAATAAAGACAAAAAAAACTATTATGCCGTAATACCCGCAAACGTGAGATACGATAAAAGATTAAGCCCTCTCACAAGATTAATATATGGAGAGATTACAGCCCTCAGCAATGAGAAAGGCTACTGTTTTGCCACAAATGCCTATTTTGCTAATTTGTATTCTATGAGCAATGTAAGCATATCGAGATGCATATCAGAGTTAAAGGAGCATAATTATATAAGGGTTGTTTATGATATAAAAGAGAAGAATGTAGACAAGAGAAAGATATATATAAATAATACTGAAAATAAAAAATTAGAAAACAAAGAATTAAATAAAAAATTAGATAATGAAAAATTAGAAAATGAAGAAATCAGTAACATTAAAGAAAACATCAACATTGAAGGCTATAAAGAAAATGAAAGCATTAATAAAAACAACAATACCAATAAAAACGATGATGCTTTTTCATTGGCTAAAATAAAATTAGCTAATAGGATTAAATTAAATGATGATACAGATTTATCAAATAATATAAAAGAGCATAATCAAAATTGCTTAGATGGTATTAAAGAAAAAGTTAAAGATAATAATATAATTAATAATACAAATAATAATATAATTAATAACAACTTTCTTCTCTCAGAGTTTGATACTTTTGTTTTAGAACTATGCCAAGTATTTAATAATTTTACTTACAACAACGCTTCCAAAATCTCTGAGTTATACGGCTTTAAAAGCAAAGAAAAACAAGAACTCTTATTAAAGATTTTTAACGAGAGAAAGTATGATTGGAGGGAGTGTATTAAATATGCCAAATTAAAAGCAAGAGAGAAAAACAACATACCAACATTATGGCTTGATTTTTTAAGTTTTTTAAAAATCTATTTAAGAGAGGGAGATAAAGAAAAACTCATAAAGCCCTATTATACAGAAGAGCAATTATTAGAGAGAGCAAGAAAACTTCAAAAACAAAAAAGGGAGAGAGAAAAAGCATTGCTTGAAGAGAGTAAAAAGATTGAGGAATTAGAGAGGGCGTTAGGCAGAGAGAGTATGACATTAGAAGAGGTAATAGAAGCAACAAAAGAGCAGTTTAAGCACTTAAAGAGGAAGTGATAATAGCTTTATCTTTTTGGAATATATAAAATAATATTTATATTTTGTATATGCATAAAAGCTATAATTTATATTCTTATTTTTATTCAACTTTTTCCCGTAGCAAAAAGTTGCAAAAAGTACAAATGTTATAGCTTTATATTTTGGAATATATAAAACAATGGCTATATTTTGATATACATAAAAAGCTATACTCCATTAAATGCAGTCTTTTTGCTTCTTTGGGTCATACCCACAGGCACTTCCTTCGGTCGCCAAAAGAAGTGGGGGCGTGTACCCCTACGGGCACGCTTCGCAGGGGGGCAAAGCCACCACAAATACATAAATTTTAAAAAACAAATTTTGACAAAATATCAATTTATTAGTATATTGAACTCTCAAATAAATTATTAACCGCATCACAAAAAAAACATTAAAAAAACTTTTAAGGAGATTATTGAAAAATGGAAAAGCTCATAAACAAAAGCATGTTAGATTATATTAATGATGTAGATTCATTATTGCCTGCTCCGGGAGGCGGAAGCGTTACTGCTGTTGCTGCCAGCTTGGCTTGTGCTTTGGCTGGAATGGTTGCTCATCTCACCGTAAACAAAAAAAAGTTTAAAGAATTAGAAATAGAAAAACAAATTGCCTTCAATAATGCTGTAGAAAATATAAAACAAATAAAATATCAGTTAATAGAAATTGTAGATAAAGATGCTGATATGTTTCAATTAATTATGGACGCATACAAATTGCCTAAAGACAATGATGAACAAAAAGAGATAAGAAAAAATGCTATTTCTGAAGCAGCAAAAAAAGCATTAGAGCCTCCTCTTCAAACGCTTAAAAGCTGTTATGAGTTATTAGAGCATTTTGAGATAATTCACAAATATGGCAATGAGGGCGTTATAAGCGATATAGTATGTGCGTATACAATACTATATGCTGCAGCAAAATGCTCTATAGTAAATATTAATATAAATTTATCTTCTATAAACGATGAAAACTTTTTACATAATACTAAAAACATATGTTTATATTATTTAAGGGGTATGAAAAAAACATATAAGGAGGTAAAATTTGAATTATTGGATATACAGTAATTATTAACATATTTTTATATTGATATTTTTTTATAATATGTTATATTTCCCATTAAAATATGATATGAATTAAATGGTATTTTTATATTTTTCTTTGTGTTTTTTGCTATATATATTTAAGTTAAATATTGTTATTAACTTAAACAATATCTTTATTAGTTATTTTAGTATTAAAATTGGAGGTTAAAAAAATGAGTATAACTACTAAACACATAATATCTTTAAAAGATGAAGAGAAACAAAAGATTAAAGAGTTTATCAAAAATGAGGGTAAATCTAAAAGATTGATATCGAGAGCAAACATTATATTGGCTTTAGATGAGAAGAAGAATACTGGGCTGACACATACTGATATCGCTAAACAATATAATGTAACATATCATACCGTAGTAAATATCATAAATGAGTTTGTTGATAAAGGTTTGGATTCTACTCTCACTTATAAAAGAAAATCCAAACAGCAACAGAAAAAAAAAAAAGCTAAATAATAACTAAATAATAATTTTATGTGTTAGGTATTTTCTCTCATTATCTTTAATACATTAGCACATGAAATTATATCCGGTTCAATATTTCTAAACATATCTTTTACATTCTTATAAATATTGCTTGTAAGATTTATGCCATAATTGATAGTGCTTTCAATCTTGCCTGTCATAACGAGGTCATCTGTAATAATTACGCCATCAAAGCCCATATCTTCTTCAAGCAGCTTTCTATATTTTTCTGACATACTTGCAGGAAGTGTATCATCTATATATTTATTTTTTATATGCGAAACTAAAACCATCTCAGCACCCAAATCTATAGCCTTTTGAAAAGGTATTAATTCTTTATTTTTAAGTTCTTCTAAAGTCTTGTCTATCACAGGAAACTCACTATGCGAATTAACAGAAGTATCTCCATGACCAGGAAAATGCTTAACAACGCTTATAATGCCTGCATCTTTTTGAGCTTTTATTGTAGCTTCCACCATCTTTGAAACCATTTCAACATTTGTAGAAAAGCTTCTATTGTATATATAAGAATCTTTATTGCTCGGCACATCGCATAATGGAGAGAGTATCATATTAATTCCCATTTCTTTTAGAAACTTTGCTTTGTTGTAGGCTATGTTGTAGGCATATTCGCTGCTGTTGCTGTCGCCTATCATTTTTGCTGAAATGTCTTTGTATTTGTCGAAAGGTATTCTAAAGACTTCGCCTCCTTCTTCATCTATAGAGATTAACATATTTTTGTTAACATATTTCTTTAAGTCTGATGTTAATTTTTTTAATTGCTCTTCATCTACTATGTTGTAATTAAATAGTATAACTCCAGAAACATGATTATCTTTTAATGTCTTTATAGTCTCTTCGCTTAATACTGTGTCTGTGATGCCCACCATAGTAAGAAGCCCTCGCCTCTCTTCAATGCTCATATTATTAACTTCATCTATATAGTTAGACAAATAAGAATATTTCTTTTTTAAGTCCAAAATATATTTTTCATCTTCTGTGATGCTGTCTTTTTTGGTGCAAGAATTAATAGAGAATCCAACAATTACAAAACTAAATAAAATTATAATTTCCTTAACAGCTTTGAAATTTTTACGCATAATTCACCATCCTCTGTTTTAATATTTTTTATCTTTTGCCTGTTTGCCTTATAAAACCTATAATCAATAACATTAAGCAAATTATTATTTATAAGAGAGTATTTATTAATATAATCAGTCATTACAACGCCTTTAAAATTAAGGCTATTAAAAAGATAATCTCTGTATAATTTTTCATTTTTAATATGGCTCATCACAAAAAAGTCGCTTTCTATTGCCGACAAAAAAGTTTCTTTAGAGTCTATTTCTACATTTTTTATATTATCTTCTATATATAACTCATCATCATAGTATTTTGGAAAATATTTTGCGGCGGTGAGGACGTCTTTGTCTTTATACGCTTTAATTGTTTGAGATATTAACTTTGAAGCAATTTGTTTATCGCCGCTGAAGATATGCTCTTTTAGATGAGATTTTTCATTACAGAGAGTATTTACCACAGGAGATAAAAACATATTAACGCCAATAGTTTTAAGAGTGGACGCTCTTTTTTTAGCAATATCGTAGGCATAAGTTTCGCTTTGCCTCTCACCAATATAGCTTTGATAAACCTTAAAGTGCTGGTCAAAAAATAAATTATGCGTTGGCTTATAATCTTCGTCTAATGCTATGAATATTTTTTTGTTTAGATTTTTTTTTATATTTTTTATTAGTTTTTCAATTATTTTAATATCGGCTATGTTAATGATTATTCCTTTAACATCATCATCTTTTATTATGTTAATTAAGTCATTATCATAAGTTTTAACCGCGAGCATTATTTGCAGATTATTATTTATTTTTTTTATATTATGTGTTTTTATTTCATAATAGAGATAGCAGAAAATAATAGCTATTATAATAATAATCAAACTAACAAAAATATAAATCACTATGATTACTCAATTTTAATTTATTTTATTTTATTTTGATAACTGGGGCTTTGCCCCAGACCCCAGTTCTTTTATTGGTATAAAAGAACCAAAAGAACTGCATTTAATAGAGTATAGCTTTATATATAAAATAAAAATATAAATATTATATTCATTTATACATATTACCGAAATATAAAGTCAAAACATTTGCGTTTTTTGCAACTTTTTGACGAAGTCCGCACCGCGACCGAAGGAAGTGCCTGTGGTGCGAGAGCGACAAAAAAGTTGATAATATATCTGATAAACAAAAATGCTTACTAATCTCAGTTGCTCTCCAAATACCTAAAAATATTCTTAGCAATATATAAAGCATCCTCCTCTTTAAGGCTGCTGTATAATGGCAAAGTTACTTCATTCTTATACAAATTAAAAGCATTTATATAATTATTATCCGCATAATCCTTATAAACATTATATGCATTGTGAAAAGGAAGAGGCAAATAATGCACATTAAGCACTATTCCAAGTTTTGACATATTTTCTATAAGTAAATCCCTATCAGCCTCCTCATAATCCTTAATTCTCATCAAATACAAATGATAAGATGATTCAGCCTCATCGTCTTTAAAAACAGGAAGCATAACTTTTTTGCTCGCTCCCAAAACACTGTTATATATATTCACAATGTTTTTTCTGTTTTTAAGCATCTCATCATATCTTCTTAATTGCGATAAACCAATAGCCGCATGAATATCGCTCATATTGCACTTATACCCCGCAACCTCAATATCATATCTCCAGCTTCCTAATTTTGTTTTATCTAATGCACTTTTATTCTGACCATTCAAAGCCCAAACAGACACTTCTTTGTAAATCTCATCAGCGTTAATATCTCCAATATCATTAAAACTCAAAGCCCCACCCTCAGCAGTTGTAACATTCTTAACAGCATGAAATGAGAAAGAAGAAAAATCAGCCTGAGAGCCTACCCTATTTCCTTTATAAACAGCACCAATAGAATGAGCAGCATCAAGCAAAAATAAAGCCCTGTTTAATTGCTTTTGATATTTATTTGTATTTAATGGAGTAAATAAATCTCTTTTTCTTTCTAGTATTTTTATAATGCCGTCATAATCAGAAGGTTTACCGCCAACATCAACAGCAATAACAGCTTTTGTTTTACTTGTAATAGCCTTTTCAAATTTTTCTAAATCTATATTAAAATCATCATCAGCCGCATCAATAAACACAACCTTAGCCCCCAAATGTATAGCCGCATTAGCAGTAGAAGCATAAGTATAAGCAGGCACTATCACCTCATCGCCCTCAGTAACACCGAATATTTTTAAAGCTAGCTCCATAGCCATAGTAGCACTAGATAATAGCTTTACCCTCTTAACATTTATATATTTACAAAGCTCCTCTTCAAGCTCTTTGTTTACAGGTCCGCTAGTAATCCATCCAGATTTTAAAACATTCACCACCGCCTCAATTTCATTATCTGTAATATCAGGCGGCGAGAAAGGTATAATTTTGTTCATTGTTGTGTTTCCTTATTATTTTATCATTTTATTATAATTTATTATATAATTTTAAATAAATATGTTAATTAAATTATGTTTACTATTATAAATCTAAAAAATATAAAATCAATTGCTATATAAAATTAGAAATGTTTAGGAGCCACAGATATTGCACGTTTTTTAGTTTAAAAAAAGCAGGTATTCCTTATAATATATATAGTTTAAATTTAAAGGAATACCTATGAAAGAATATACTTCAAATCAAAGAAAAAAGATAGTTATAAAAATCAATAAAGTTAAGAATAAAGAAGTATTAGCTTTAAAATATAAGATTAGTATTAGAACATATTATTATTGGAAAAGCCAATTAGAAACTTATTCTATTATAAAACCTAAATCTACTAAACCTAAGAATAATAAAAATAAATTGAAAAATAAAAAGATTATTAAAAGAATAATTGAAATAAGAAAATTATATGGTTATGATAAATTAAAAATAAAAAAACAATTAGAGTTAGAAGACATTAAAGTAGGAACAACAGCTATAGAAACTGTCCTAAAAGAAAATAATTTGTATAGGAGCAAAAAGAAAAAAATTAAGAGAAAACATAAAGGAAAGCATGCGATTTATATTAAAGAAGCAGGAGAAAAGGTACAAATAGACGTCAAATATGCTTTTTTTGGTGAAATACGTTATTATCAATTTACTGCTGTAGATTTAGCAACAAGAATGAGCTTCAGATATTTATACGATGAAAAAAGTCCATACAGTACCATTGATTTTATGAAACGACTTATAGATTATTTTCCTTTTAGAGTACATTGTATTCAAACGGACAATGGTACAGAATTTACTTACCGTAAACATTCATTTAATACTGAACATCCATTAGATATATTTTGTAAGAAAAACTATATTAAAAGGGTTTATAGTCCTGTAGCCTCCACTTGGTATAATGGTGTAGTAGAGAGTACACACAACCGAGACCAAAAAGAATTCTATGACTTTTGTACACAAGAATTAACTTTACAGAAAGCAAATAAAAACATACAAAAATATAATCATTTTTTCAATTATAAACGAATACATTCTGCTTTAAATTATGATACGCCTATGCTATACTTTAAGAAATTAAGGAATTCCTAACTGCAATATGTTTGGCACCTGTGCAATATAAAATTAGAAACTTATTTTTTATTATGAAGCAATATTGAATATGCTATTTTTATAGAAACTAATTTAACTTTACTTAAATAATATTTTTTAAATAATATTTTTAAAGAATGATTTTTAAAGAATAATTTTTTTGAAATAAAATCATTGCATATAGGCAAAATATATAATAAGCCCATATGCAAACAAATAAATACAATTTTTCATATATTGATATTAATAAACCTCAAAGCCCTCTCGGAAGCATCTTCTATCAAAACCTTAGAATTAGCAATAGCCTCCTCAAGCGGCATAGCTCTCTTTAAAGCAGGCATAATAGAATCTATCCCCATCTCATAAACCGCCTCAGCACCCTCTCTAATATCTCCAACAATTGCAATAACAGAAATGTTTTTGTTTAATTTTTTTACTCTCCTAGCAACTCCCACAGGAACCTTTCCTTTTTTTGTCTGACCGTCAATAGCTCCCTCTCCAGTAATAACTAAAGAAGCACCATCCAACTCTTTCTCAAAATTAATTATATCAAGCATAGCATCAATTCCGCTTTTAATCTCCGCATTACAAAAACCAATAAGCCCGCCTCCTAAACCTCCGGCAGCACCAGCACCCTCTATAAAGTCAATTTCTTTTTTATATTTTTCTTTTATTAGATTAGCAATATTTTTAAGCCCATCATCAAGCACATCAAAACTCTCTTTAGTAACACCCTTTTGCTTGCCGTATATAGCAGTAGCTCCATCTTCTCCATAAAGCACATTCTTAACATCAGAGGCCACATTTATTTTTATGTCAAAAAGTCTTTTATCAACATTGCTGTCATCTATGCTTTTTACTTTTATCATGTTCTCAGCAATGCTTTCAAGTTCTTCTCCTTTCTCATCTAAAAACCTATACCCCAAAGCATTAGCCATACCAATACCGCAATCGTTAGTAGCACTTCCCCCAATGCCTATAAGTATCTCTTTAACTCCTCTATTAATAGCATCTTTTATAAGTTCCCCTGTTCCATATGTAGAATATTTTAATGGGTTTCTCTCTTTCTCGCTCACTAATGTAATCCCAGAAGCCTCAGCCATCTCTATAACAGCCTGATTATTATTAATTAAACCATACTTAGCCTTAACAGTTTTTCCTAAAGGGTTCTTTACATCAACTCTTATAAACTCTCCACCAGTAGCATAAATCACACTTTCAACTGTACCCTCACCCCCGTCTGCTATAGGTATTTTTTTTATAACTACATCTTTAACAGCCTTTAATACTCCTCTCTCTATGCATTCGCAAACCTCTAAACTGCTTGCACTTCCCTTAAATGAGTCTGGTATTATTACTATCTTATACACAATTTTAATCCTTAATAAAATTTTTATATATACTAATATAGTCAATTAATTTATATTTTCTTTGTTTATAAAACACAATAAATATATAATTTTTTGTATTTACTATACAAGGTAAAGCAAAACTTTTTTTATATACTAAAATCTATATATTAGTTATAAATTTAGGAGGAATAATAATATGAACGGTATTTATATTTTTAGTTTAATAGTTATTGCTGTAATAGTTATGATAATAGCAATAAGTAAATTTAAACAGCATCCTTTTGTAGTTTTAATTACCATATCAGTATTGGTTGGTATTCTATCAGGTATGAAAGTAAATGATGTTGTATTGAAAGTACAAAGCGGTTTTGGCGGTATATTAAGCAGTATAGGTGTTGTTATTATATCCGGTACTATTATAGGAACTATTTTGGAAAAGACAGGAGCTGCCCTAACTATGGCTAATACTATATTAAAAATAGTAGGCAAAGATAGATCCGTATTAACAATGGGTATAACAGGTTATATAACAGGTATTCCAGTATTTTGTGACTCTGGATTTGTTATTTTATCTCCAATATCAAAAGCATTAGCTTCAAGATCAAAAATATCTTTGTCTATAATGGGTACAGCATTAAGTGGAGGTTTATATGCTACACATTGTTTAGTACCTCCGACTCCGGGTCCTATAGCTATGGCTGGTACCTTAGGTGCTAATTTGGGTTTAGTTATTTTAGTTGGACTATTAATATCTATACCCAGTGTTATAGCGGCTATAATATATGCTAAAAAAGTTGCTAGTAAAATATACATACCTGCTAACAGCAATGATAATGTAGATGATTTGATGCAAAAATACGGCAAATTGCCCGGAGCCTTACACTCTTTCTCTCCTATACTATTGCCAATCATCTTAATAGCATTAAAATCTATAGCTGATTTCCCTTCAAATCCTTTTGGTGACGGAGCAATAAAAACATTCTTCTCATTCATAGGAAGCCCTGTTATAGCACTGCTATTAGGTATATTTTTATCTATGACTTTGCTCACTAAAGTATCTAAAGATGAACGTTTAAAAATAATCTCTGAAGGTATATTAAACTCAGCATCTATATTAGCTATTACAGGAGCAGGCGGTTCTTTTGGAGAAATATTAAAAAGACTTCCTATAGCCGATATATTAAGCAGTTCTTTATTACAATTTAATATAGGTGTGTTTTTACCTTTTATCATTGCTATGTTATTAAAAACAGCAATGGGAGCTTCTACTGTATCTATGATAGTAACTTCTTCTATGATGCTTCCTCTAATGGCTACTTTAGGCTTTACTTCTGAGATTCAAAAAGTATTAGTAATAATGGCAATAGGAGCAGGTGCTATGACAGTTTCTCATGCTAATGACTCTTATTTCTGGGTAGTGTCACAATTCTCTAATATGACTCCGCAGCAAGCTTATAAATGCCAAACAGGTGTTACTTTAGTACAAGGATTGACAACTATTATAATAGTATTTATATTATCTTTGTTTCTAAAATAATTATTGGAGAATAAAATATGGTAGCTGTAACTGTACTAATAGAAAATAGTCCGTCAGAAAATAAATCATTAAAATATGAGCATGGACTCTCTTTATTTGTGCAAACCCCATACAATAATATATTATTTGATTTTGGCTCTAGTGATAATTTATTATATAATGCTCAGAGAATGGATATTGATTTAAATAAAGTAGATGTGGTTGTATGCAGTCATGGACATTATGATCATAGCGGCGGATTTGTTGATGTTGTTAATAATTATAAAATAAAAAAGCTTATCACTGGAAATGGTTTTTTCCAACGCAAATATAGAGTGGATAATGGAAAATATACTTATATAGGCAACCCTTTTAATGAAACTTTTTTGGCAAAGAACAATATAGAACATATTATTTGTAAAGATATTTATAAAATAGATGATTATACATATTGTTTTAGTAACTTCAAAAGAGATACATCATACGAAATGTCTGCTAATTATTTTCAATATGGAAATATTAGAGAAAATATGAATGTTGATAACTTCGATGATGAAATATGCTTGGTATTAAAAACAGAAAATGAACTCACATTATTGACTGCTTGCTCTCACCCCGGTATTGTTAATATGACTAAAACTATAAGTGATTATTTTAATACTCCAGTTACAAATATCTTTGGAGGAATACATTTGGTTGAAGCCGATGAAAAAAGAATAAAAAACACTATAACCGATATTAAAAAGTTAGGGCTTAAAAAAGCAGGATTTTGTCATTGTTCAGGAGATAAAGTAAAAAACTTCATAAAAAATGATAATGCTATAGAAGTATGTAATTTCTCAACAGGAGATACTATAATATTAAATTAATAAATAATTTATATAATATCTTAAAAATTTATTACACATTAAAAAGCATATAAAATATATTATTACATGTGAAATAACTAAATATTTTATATGCTTATTTTATAACTATTATCTTAATTATCAATTTGATTTTATTAAAAATAAATACTACAATTAATTATTATTTGCTATATAGGAGGTATAATTATGTCTATTGATAATACTACAGCACAAAAATTAGTAGAAAAAATTATGGACAATATTGACTATAAAGTAAATATTAATATCATGAATGAATATGCTGAAATTATAGCAAGCGGCGATAAACAAAGAATAGGAAAAATACATTCAGGAGCTTTAGATGTAATAAAAAATGCTAAAACTATAGAATATTTTGACTCTGTAGACAGCGATAAAGAAAGTGCCAAACCCGGTATTAATATGCCTCTAATTTTTAATAATGAGGTGATTGGTGTAGTTGGAGTCACTGGAAACCCTAAAGAAATAAAACTTATAGCTAATATTGTCAAAATGCTTACAGAAATACTTATAGAAAAAGAAATAGATACAGATAAAAAAATCTCCAAGCAAAGAGCATTAAATAATTATGTCTATAAAATAATCTCTAAAGAAGTTATTCATCATATATCTTCTATTAATATTTGGGCAGAAAATAACAATTATAATTTTAATATTGAAAGAAGTGTATGCATAATAAAAATAGAAAAAAATAATAATTATAATATGCAAAAAATGGTAGATTATATAATAAATAAAATACAAAATATTATCTATTACTATAAGCAAGATATTATAACATATATAGGAAACGGACTATTTCTTATAATCAAAAGTTTTAATGATATAAAAAATAAAACTTCAGATAAAAATAAAATATTAGAACTATTCTTTAATAGTTTAAAAAAAGAAATAAATATTAACTTTGCTTTTATGTGCGGATGTATAGTTAATAGATTAGAAGATATATATAATAGTTATGAACAGGCAAATTTCCTATGTGAATATATAAATAACTATAGCGGATTATATTTTATAGATAATTATATTTTGGAATATATTATATTAAATGAAGGCTATATTAATTCAAACATCATTTTAAAAAACAAATTAGCCCTCATCAAAAAAAACTCTTCCTTTAAAGAAACTATTATAACGATGAGCAAATATGATATGAATATAAATAAGACTTGCGAAGAATTAAATATGCATAGAAATACAATTCTTTATAGAATGAAAAAGATAAAAGATATATTAAACCTTGATCCTATCAATAAACATACAGATAGAATTATATTTTATATAATAGCAACTATATTAAAAAAATGAATAATTCTATCATTATATTAACATAATTCCGATAATTTATGTATATAATGTCATGGAGCCATAGATATTGTACTTTTACTTGCTATAATATTTTTGATTCTTTCTTTGATTGTAATATACAATAACGAAGAAATCAATCTTTGATTGTTATAAAAATGTGTATATTCTTTTAATTTTTCTCTTAATAATTCTACTGTGATATTTTTATTTAATCGTGAATAAAATTCTCTTTCGTCTATGCCGTGTACTCTTTCTACTACACCGTTGTATCTTGGTGTAGCTACAGGAATATATCTCCTCTCTAATTTATTTTTTAAGCAGTATTCATCAAAAATATTTATTTTAGGAGTATTAATACAGCGATAAGTATATTCTATACCATTGTCTGTTTGTATAGCTTGTATCCTAAAAGGTGAAGTTTTCAATACATATTTTAAGAAAGATAAAGCACTAGAAGGTGTTTTATATTCATAGATTTCTCTCCAACTATAACGAGTAGCTAAATCTACAGCAGTGAATTGATAATAACGTATTTCTCCAAAAAAAGCATATTTAACATCTATTTGTACCTTTTCTCCTGCCTCCTTGATATAAATTGCATGTTTTCCTTTATGCTTTCTCTTAATTTTTTTCTTTTTACTTCTATACAAATTATTTTCTTTTAGGACAGTTTCTATAGCTGTTGTTCCTACTTTAATGTTTTCTAACTCTAATTGTTTTTTTATTTTTAATTTACCATAACCATATAATTTTCTTATTTCAATTATTCTTTTAATAATCTTTTTATTTTTCAATTTATTTTTATTATTCTTAGGTTTAGTAGATTTAGGTTTTATAATAGAATAAGTTTCTAATTGGCTTTTCCAATAATAA
The DNA here is from genome assembly GCF_008016535.1 of Brachyspira pilosicoli. GTDB lineage: Bacteria > Spirochaetota > Brachyspiria > Brachyspirales > Brachyspiraceae > Brachyspira > Brachyspira pilosicoli_A. The sequence continues at coordinate 16,391 of NZ_SAXY01000063.1, read as the reverse complement.
TATGTTCTAATACTAATCTTATATTTTAAAGCTAATACTTCTTTATTCTTAACTTTATTGATTTTTATAACTATCTTTTTTCTTTGATTTGAAGTATATTCTTTCATAGGTATTCCTTTTGTTTTATTTTAATTAATTAAATTATAAGGAATACCTGCTTTTTTTAAACTAAAAAACGTGCAATATGTATGGCTCCTAAACAACTTTATTAATAGTTAATACTATCTTTTTTTTCTGATTTGTATTATATTAGACTTGTTTCAAAAGTCATTTTTTAACTGATAATTATATATTGATGCTAATATAAAAAATCTTGTATTTAACTTTTGTAAATGATTTCGATATCGAGTAGAAAGTATTTTATATCGTTTGAGAACTCCAAAAACATGTTCTATTCGTATTCTGATTTTATTAATTTTTTGATTCTGTTTTAATTCATTTTTATTTAATGGTATTTTCTTTTTGTTTTTTTTGGGGATTAAAACTTTATTATGATATTTATTAATTCCATAATAACCTTTATCTACATATATTCTACTTTTACAATCAAAATGTTCTGCTGTATTTTTATAGATATTGAAATCATGTTCGCTTCCTTTATCTAAAACAAAATCTATAATTTTTTTGCTATCAGCATTAATAGCAGTCTGAATTTTTATAGTATGGCACTTGTTTTTGCCAGAATAATATACATTTTGTACATATTTAGGTCTGTTTAGGAGTATGAGATATTGGACATTTTTTAGTATAAAAAAAGCAGTATCCTTGTTATAATATTCTGATATAGAAAATAAATAAAGGATACTACTATGAAAAAAGATTATAGCACAGAATTTAAATTATTTATAGTGGATGAAGCATTAGAAACTAAAAATATTAAAAGATTTCTAAAGATAGAAGAAATACCCAAATCTACTTTTTATACTTGGATTAAGAAACATAAAAATACTGGAACAGTTGCTAATTTTAGTACTAGACCGAAAACTTCTCCAAATATCTTTAATAATCAAGAAGCTATTAATTTAATTATTGAACTCTATACTAAAGAATATCGAGGTAAGCATTATATTAAAGCATATTTAAATCGTAAAGGCATTAAGATAGGTGTTACAGCTATAGAGAATGTACTAAAAAGAAATAATCTTTGGAGATACAAAATAAAAAAGAAAAAGAAGCGATATGATAAACGAAAATTTGTCTCTAAAATACAAAAAGAAGGCAAAATAGTTCAAATAGACACTAAATATATCAAATTAGGCAGAAAAAGAGTTTATCAATTTACTGCTGTCGATTTAGCTACTCGCTATAGTTGGAGGCAAATCTATGAGGATAAAACACCTTATAGTGCTTTATCTTTCTTAAAATATGTCTTAAAAACTTCACCTTTTAAGATACAAGCTATACAAACAGACAATGGTATAGAATATACTTATCGCTGTATTAATACTCCTAAAATAAATATTTTTGATGAATACTGCTTAAAAAATAAATTAGAACGAAGATATATTCCTATAGCAACACCAAGATACAATGGTGTAGTAGAGAGTACACATAGGCTAGACCAAAAAGAATTTTATGATTTTTGTACTAAAGAATTAACCTTAAAGAAAGCAAATAAAAACATACAAAAATATAATCATTTTTTCAATCATAAACGAATACATTCTGCTTTAAATTATGATACACCTATGCTATACTTTAATAAATTAAGGAATTCCTAACTGCAATATGTTTGGCACCTGTGCACAATTTTTTATGTAGAGGTATTGACATAAAATTATAGATTTGCTATAATTTTCTATATGATTAAGGGTAAATTATTTAGTATTTCATCAATGAGCTTAACTCTCACAGCTCACAGCTCACAGCTCACAGCTCACAGCTCACAGCTCACAGCTCACAGCTCACAGCTCACAGCATAATTCTCTAAAAAAATATTATCAATTATTAAATACACTTTTATATTTTGTATTGCAATCTTTTGATAGGTTAATCAATTCTATTAAAACAATTATTCACACTAAAGCATATCACTTTACTTTTTAGTTTCGCAATTAAGTATTAGCAATAATGTTTAAATACACAAATTATTAAAAAGGAGTTCAACATGAACAAAAAGATTTTATCAATATTTGTAATGATAATGGCTTTATCATTATTCGGCGTAAGTTGTAGTAATGAGAATTCTACAGGAACAGGAGGAAACAACTCAGGCACTACAGACGGATCAGGTACACATACACCTACACCAGCTCCTAAATCTACACCTACACCGCTAACAAAAGAAGAAGTAGTTAAGTTTCAAGGAACATGGGGGGGAGAAGTAAGTAAAGTAAGCGGTGATGATGCTATTAAGCCACAAACATTTGAATCAATTTTTACAATTAATGCAGACGGCAGTATAAAAGATGGGTATACTAAGCAAACAATAACTTTAGATAAAATTAATAAAGTATCTGATAATGTATTTGAATTTACTTCTGGAGTTAAACAAGCTAAAGCAAAATTTACTTTAAAACATAAAGTTGATTTTACAGATAATAATGCTCCTAAAGATACTTTAGTATGTACTATGGAAAATATTGAAAATCAAGAGAAATTAGGTTCAGCTACTTATGAAGGAACATTAACGAAAATGAAATAATGTTTAAATACACAAATTATTAAAAAGGAGTTCAACATGAACAAAAAAATTTTATTAATTATTACTATTGTATTAAGTTTTTTGGCAATTAGCTGCGGTAATAAGAACACAGACCCTACCACAGGCCCTACAATTAAACCGCCAACAAAAGAAGAAGTAGCTAAGTTTCAAGGAACATGGGGGGGAGAAGTAAGTAAAGTAAGCGGTTATGCTGCTGCCACAGAAGTAATGACGGCATCTTTTACAATTAATGCAGACGGCAGTATCAAAGATGAAGTTATTCAGCAAACAATAGCTTTAGATAAGATTAATAAAGTATCTGATAATGTATTTGAATTTACTTCTGAAGTTACAGAAGAGGGAGCAAAATCGACTTTAAAACATAAAGTTGATTTTACAGATAATAATGCTCCTAAAGATACTTTAGTATGTACTATGGAATATCAAGGGTAATCATATTCAGCTACTTATGAAGGAACATTAATGAAAATGCAATAATATATTAATAAAAGCCTGTCTTAATATTTATTAGGGAGGGCTTTTTATTATACTTATTTCAGAAGAGCTTAATAAAATTAGTTATATAATTTTCAGTATAATTTTAGTATATAAAATTGCAGTCCTTTTGCTTCTTTAGGGCACCAAAAGAAGTGGGGTCTGGGGCAAAGCCCCAGATATTAAAATAAAATATAATCATTTAGCTTAAAATTTATTTATTTTTCTTGTAGGCGTTATATTCTTCATCAGTAACATGCTCTAACCAAGTAACATTATTTCCGTCTTTGTCGCCTGTTATCGCAATATGTTTCATTTTGCAATCTGGTGAAGCTCCATGCCAATGCTTTTTATCTTTTGGGCAGTATAATGCCTCTCCTTCGTGAAACTCTAAAACTTCTCCGCCCTCTTCTTGTGTAAGTCCTATTCCTTCAACTACGATTAAATGCTGACCGCAAGGGTGAGTATGCCATGCTGTTCTTGCACCTGCTTCAAATGTTACATAGGCTACAGAAAAATGAGAATCTTCATTAGGCTCTGTGATAATCTCTACTTCAACATCGCCTGTAAAATATTCTTTGGCTCCTTTAAACTTTTTGCCTTCTCCATTTTTTATGAATAAAGTTTTTTCTGGTGATTTTTGATATTTATAATCAGACATTTTATTTTCTCCTTTTTATTATTTTATTAATATATCCTTAACCCATTTTCTTATTTCACTCTCAGCACTCGTTACAGAGCTTCCGTACACGCTTAATATTTTTGCTACCTGTTTGGATTTTGATTCTTTTTCTATATCTCTTTTAATGCTTCCGCACCCTCCGCCTCCATGCGTACAGAAAGGCATTATTATTTTATTAGAAAAGTCAAAACTGTTCAAAAACGTATTTAACGGAGGAGCCATTGTGTTCCACCAATTAGGACTTCCTGCAAATATAATATCATAATCGTCTATGCTCTTTATGCTGTTTTTTAATTTTGGTTTATGTCCGCTATTTATATCTCTTTTAGCTTCGTTTAATACGGTGCTGTAGTTTGGCGAATATGCCTTCTCAGGCTCTGTATTAAAAAAGTCTACCACAGTATTTTGTGATTCTTCTTTTATAATTTTTGCTATTGTATCAGCAAGTTTTTTAGTGTTTGCTGAATGCGAATAATAAGCTATCAACATTTTCATTTTAAGCTCCTATTATTTTTTATTTAATGGACTTACTTCAAAACTGTTTGATAAAATTATTTAATAAGTTTTTTAGTATTTGTGGGGACTAGCCCCCACACCCCCACTTCTTTTGTTGCCACAAAGAAGCAAAAAGGCTATATTTTAGATTAAATTTAATAATTCATATTACATAAAAATAAATTAGTATTATTTAGTAGTAATTTTATACTTGCACTTTTTGCAACTTTTTGCGGCGGGAAAAAGTTGAATAAAACAAAAAAACAATATAAATATTTATAACCTGTTCTGAAATAAATCTAAAACTTATAAAATTATTTTCCTACTATCTCCATATGCTCCTTCGGATACCTGTCGCCCTCTATCGTTATTTGTGAAATAGCTTCATTTATCTTATTTAATTCCTCCTTGCTAAAATCCGCATTAACAGAATAAGCATTCTCTTTTAATCTCTCTATCTTGCTTGCTCCAAATATAGGCACTATAAAAGGCTTTTGATGAAGCACCCAAGCTAATGCTATTTGAGCCTTTGAAACATTTTTAGCTTTAGCAATCTCTTCCAAAATATCAATCAATGCTTTGTTCTTATCAAAATTCTCTTTTTGAAATCTTGGAATAGAGCTTCTAAAATCATTTTTTGAAAAATCGCTGTTAAGCTTGCCTGTTAAAAAACCTTTACCCAATGGAGAGAAAGGCACAAAACCAATATTTAATTCTTCTAATAACGGTATAATCTCTTTTTCTGGTTCTCTCCAAATCATAGAATATTCGCTTTGTATGGCTGTGAGTTTGCATACTTCATTAGCTTTTTTTATGCTGTTTGCCCCTGCCTCTGAAATGCCCCAATGTTTAATTTTGCCTTCTTTTATTAATTTTTTCATTGTATCTGCCGCTTCTTCAATAGGCGTGTTAGGGTCAACTCTGTGAAGATAATACAAATCAATATAATCAGTTTTCAGTCTTTTTAATGAACCTTCTAGAGATGATATTATAGTCTCTTTTCTTGCATCTAATACAGGCTTTCCATTTACAGTTTTTATTCCGCACTTTGTAGCTATTACAACTTTATCTCTACGACCTTCTAATGCTTCGCCTACAATCTCCTCGTTTTTGTATGGACCATAGGCTTCCGCTGTGTCAAAAAAATTAATACCTAATTCTATAGCTTCATGTATGATAGATATTAATTGTTTTTTATCATAATTCTCATCATAGACTACGCCATAACCCATACACCCTAAACCAACAGCCGAAACTTCTAACTCTCCAAGTTTTCTTTTTTGCATATACTTTTCCTTCATAATTAAAAAATGAAATCAATATCATAATTAAAAATACTAAATCTTATAATTGCATAAATATTTTAGTTGATAAATTAATCTTCAAAAAACTAATTTGCACTAAAAGTTATTTCTATGCTTCCACTTCCAAGTGAATCTTTTAAGCCGTCTGTATTTTCTATATATCCAATTTTTGTATAGCTATATGATGTTGAAAAACTTTCATAAAATAACACCAAACAATTATTGCCGTATAGCATAAAGTCGCCTCTTTTTATACTGCCTACCCTTTCACTTTTTGTTGTGAGTATTGAACTTAAATTATGATATTTTTCATTGCTGTTTAAATCATTCATTGTAATTTTTAATGGGAGCATTTTTAAAAAATCTCTCGCTGTGTCATTATCATACAATATTAATTTGTATTCTTTGTTATTGATTTTTAAGGAAACATAATTATTTAAAGTATTCATATTTGTACTATCTCCATAAATAGAATTGCATGCTGTCATTATAAAAATTAAAAAGCTTAATAATATTTTCATTTTTTTTATCCTCATTATTTTAATTTAATTATTTCTTTGACAATTTTATTTCACACTCCCTCATCTTTGTATCATAATTATTTATTTTGTAATTTAATTTTTATAAAGTCTCTTTAAGCTCATTAATTTTAGTTTCTATTATCTCTCTCTGGTCTAATAGTAATTGCTTTCTTGCCTCTATTGTAGCATCACCTTTATTGTAGAGTTTTTTATATTCTATCAATGACTCTATACCCATACCGGCACTTCGCATACATTTAGCAAACTCTATCCAGCCTATATCATAATCAGTATAATTACCGCTTTCTAGTTCTTTCTATTTTCTGGTATAAGCCCTATTCTCTCATAATACCTCAAAGTGTCGGTTGATAAATCTGTCTTTTTGCTTACTTCAGCTATTGTCATAATTTAAGCCCCTAGTCTTTTTTGTTTTAATTATAGCATTAGAGTATGCTCCAATGTCAAGACCTAAGTAATAGTTTAAATTATTATAGAATTATATCAAATACTTATGTTTTATAATTATTTATAACAAAAAGGCATGAAGGAGTATAGTGATTTTTTTAAGTTTTTAAATTTATTATTTGAATGACTTTACCACACAAGCACTTACTTCGAAAATATAAAAATCTTTAATACATATTAAAGTGATTATATTTTATTAATTTTTTATTGTTCTTTTCCGCCTTACATGGTGTGGACTTCGTCAAAGGACAAAAAAGTGCGAGTGTTTTAGCTTTATCTTTTTGAAACATGTAAATATAAAATAATATCTATATTTTCGTCTATACATAAAAAACTATACTTCATTATTAAATGCAATTTCTTTACCGAGTAGGTAGCTTTCGGTATTGGTATAAAAAAACAAAAAACTTAATAAGGTTTAGCTCTAATCATAAATAAAAATATTATTTTAGATTTTATAATCACATATACTTCTAAATAATTTTTCATAAATTTGCTATTGACATTATTTTTTAATTGTATTAATATTAGTTTCCAAATAAAAACGACAGCAATGTCATTTTTATTAACTCTATTTACATGAGGTGAACACAAAAAAACTAAAATGCCAAAAGTAGATAAAGAATATTTTGAAAATAAGAGAAAAATAATATTAAAAGCTGCTATGAGAGTTTTTCAGAGAAAACCTGCTTATAGCGTTACAATGAAAGATATAGTTAATGAATCTGGCTTAAGCCAAGGAGGTGTTTACAAATACTATTCAAATATAGATGAAATTGTTGTAGCTTTACTTAATACCATTACTGTACCTGTAAGACCAAAAGAACTAATAGATAAATATAGTAATGATCCTGAAAAGGCTATATTTGAATTATTTAATGCTTTTAGAATTTTTTTTTTTGTAACGGCAAAAGAATTTGGAAAAATAATGTTTGAGTTACAGCCTATGTTTTTCAACAATATGGAGAGATTAAAAATATTAAAAGATAATATTAATAAAGACATTATATTAAATTATTGGTTTGGTGAATTATTAATATTTATAGATAAAAAAATAGATGAAAAATATTTTACTCCTGTACTTAATGCACATGACATTTATATGCATATGATAGTCACTGTTGGAGGAATAGGTAATGAATTAATATTAGACAAGTATTATAACTTAGACAGAAAGCTTTATTACTATAAGGGGGAAAAAAGAAAAAATAAAGATTTAGAAGTTAATTTAGATGGTTTAATTGATACATTATATAAAACATTATTACTTTTACTTGGAAGTAAAAATGTATACAAATATGGTTTTAGAACTTAAGTTTTGATTATTAAAAAGGAGCATAAATGAGAAAAAACATTATTGTGTTATTATCAATATTTTTTAATATAAATTTAGTATACGCTCAAACTACTAATACATTAAGTTATGCAAAATATATGGAAAATATTAGAGATTTGATACCTGAATTAAAAATCAATGCCGTAACAGAAACAAATGCTGAAATGAATTTGCTTAGTGCAAAATCTAGTGGAGATGTTAACCTATCTGCACAATTTGGAGCAGTTGGTAAATATGGAAGTTTATCATCAGGATATAGTGCTCCTACTTTAAGTCCATCTATTGGTGCTACAGGTATTCAAGCAGGAATTGGACTTGGAAGTTTAATACCATATACAGGTACAAAATGGTCTGTAAACTTAACACACAACTCTTTTCTCACAGGAGATTTAGTTTCACCTGATGGTACAAAAACAAAGTTTCAAAATTATCAGCCATCATTAACATTAGAAGTAACTCAACCTCTTTTAAGAAACTTCTTTGGAGCATTAGATAGATACCCTATAAAAGATGCTGAATACGCTTTAAATATAGCAAAACTTCAAAGAAGACTAGATGATGCTAGTGTGTTAGTAGCTTATCAAAAATTATATTATCAATGGATAATGTACGAAAAGCTATTGGAATATTATAGAAACATGTATATTACAGCAAGAAGATTTGAAAATCAGATGAGAGACAGATACAATAATGGACTTATAGATAATGACTCTTATCAAAATGCTAGAACACAGACTTTAGTTTACAGCGATTATTATGCACAAAATAAAATCGCTTTGGATACACTATTAACTACTATAAGTTTCTTCTTCCCTGTAACTAATCTTAAACCAGATCATACTACTTGGGATTCTTATTTAGATTTGGGAAGCAATATGACTATGGAGGCAGTTGCTTTTGCTGATAGTGTTAATGGACAAATAGCATATCAATCAAAAATTAGAGCAGAATACGCTTTATCTGCTATAAAAAATGGTACATTGCCAAATTTAGATATAGTAGGAAGTGTAAGTTTAAATGGAGTAAGTCCGAATACTTCTGGTTATTTTAATTCATTTGGAAGTATGACTAATATTGATTTTTTTGCAGGCGTACAATTCTCCTACCCTCTTGGAAACAGAGCTAACAAAGCTCAATACAAAATGGCTGAAAACTCTTTATACGGAATAATAGCTCAATATGATATGCTTGAAAAAGATTATAACACACAGCTTCAGGGATATATTTATAAATTTGAAACCTATAAAAATTTAATGAATAGTAAAAGAGCACAAATTAGAGCAATTAACTCAAGAATAACCACACAGCTTCAAAAACTTGATCAAGGACGTTTAGAAATAGATGATTTGCTTACTTCAAGATTAGATTTGGTAGCAACACAAACAGAGCTCTTAAACTTACAATATGAGTTTATTACAACTATATTTGACTATAGAGCATTACTTGCTATAGACTATCAATAAAAAACGTGTGTAAAAAAAGAAGTTAATATCAAGGAGAATAACTAATATATGGAAAGAATTATAGTATTTTTTGCGAAGAAAACTATGCTTGTTAATATAATAGTAATGGCTGTATTATTTGTAGGAGGTTATTACTATTTTAATTTAAGAAAAGAATCAATTCCATCTACAGACTTGGATATGATGCTTATAGCTGTAACATATCCAGGTGCTACTCCGCTTGACGTAGAGCAGAATGCTGTTATACCTATAGAAGAACAATTACAAGGTATATCTGGTATAGATGAATATAATACAACAATTATTGAAAATGTTGCTATTATAATAGTAAAATTAGATGAAACTATACCAAACAGACAGCCTGTAAAAGATGAAATATTTAGGCAGATGCAAAATATTCCAGATTTATCAGAAGATGTAGAAGAGGTTACAACCTACGACTTAAACCCTAACAAGATGTCTATATATACATTAGCTGTACACTTTAAAGAGGGGATGGAAGGCGATGAGAGAGAATTATTCGATGTAAGTCAAAGATTAGAAAATGAACTTGTAAGGCTTGACGGTGTTTCTGATGTAAGAATAAACGGAAGAACTGACCCTGAAGTTAAAGTATATGTAGACCCGATAAAAATGCAGGAAAACTATATTTCTTTAAGCGATGTAGTTAATGCTCTTAGTATAAGAAACGTTAGAGCTACTGGCGGTGATATGGAATCTGCTGGTAAAGAACAAACTGTTGTTACTTTCGGTGAATTTCAAACTCCAACTGAAGCAAGCAATGTTATAATACGTTCTACATTTAACGGTCAAAGAGTAAGGGTAAATGATATAGCTCGTATAGAAGAAGGCTTTGAAGAAAAAACTACTTTAATGAGAGTAAACAGAGCTTCTGGTTATTCTTTAGATATAGTTAAAAACGAAAATGCTGATATTCTTAAAACTATTGAAACTGTAAACCAATATTTAAAAGAAAATGCTGATTTAATACCAGATAATATTCAAGTATCTGTTATGGGCGATAAATCAAGAACTATCAATTCACTTTTAAGTATTGTAACTTCAAACCTTATTCAAGGATTTGTAATTATATTTATAACTTTGATTATATTCTTGGATTTCAAAAGTGCTATGTTTACAAGTTTGGGTATGGTTGTTACAATGTTTGCTTGTTTTATATATATGCAAGTGTCAAACATAACATTTAACACTATGTCATTAGCTGCTATTATTACTGTACTTGGTATGATAGTAGACAATTCAATCGTAGTATCAGAAAATATATTTAACTTTAAGCAGGCTGGTTATAAAGGACTTGAAGCTACAAGACTTGCTGTAAGCGATGTTGTAATGCCGATGCTTGCTTCAACACTTACAACTGTTGCTGCATTTTTCCCTATGCTCACAATAAGCGGTATGATGGGTAAAATATTAAATATATTCCCAAAAATAGTAATATTTACTCTTGTTGTTAGTATGCTTCAGGCTACTTTGCTGCTTCCAAACCAATTACAAGATAAAGAGGATAAATACAAATCATACAAGCCTAAAAAGAAAAGATTTAATTTCAAAAACCCTCTTGATTTCGACAAAGATGCTTTATTTGATAAAATGAAAATACCTTTTGGTGCTGCATTAGAAAAACTAATAAAAGTAAGATACATAGTAATAGGCTTTTTTGTAGTTATGTTTATAGCTTCAATATTTTTAGCACAAAATAGCTTTAAAAATTTCGTGCTTATTTATGATACAAGTGCAGATACAATAGTAATTAATATAGAAATGCCTACAGGTACTACAAAAGAAGTTACAACAGAAAGCATAGCTAAAATAGAAGATGCTGTATCACGTGTAGTAAAACCAGAAGAGCTTGTAGCTTTATACTCTCTTGTTGGTAAGCAAGTTGACCAAGAGGTTGTTTCTGAAGAGAAAGGAAGTTTAGCGGGTATTATGGTTTATTTAGTTGCTGCGGCAGAAAGAGATAGAACTGCTGATGAGCTTGTTGCTTTAATAAATGAGGAAATAGATAAAACAGATATTAGACAAACTGTTCCTGTATTTACTATGAATACAAAAGGAAGTGTTGACCCTGGTGATCCTGTAGACATTAGAATAGTTGGTAATGATACTGAACTTGCTAAAAAAGCTAAAGAAGATATTGAAGCATATTTAGCTACTGTTCCGGGTGTTATAGATATTGATGATGATGACAAAATAGGTAAAGAAGAATTGAGAGTTATGTTTGATTATGACAAGATAGCTGAACTTGGTGTAAATGTTGCTGGTGTTGCTAATGAAGTAAGAACTGCATACTATGGTACAGAGGCTACATATATACAAGAACTTGATAATAAACTAAACTTTAGAGTACAATTTGATGATCAATATACTTATGATACAAAATATTTAGAAAATTTATTAATACCAAACTCTACTGGAAGATTAATTTATCTTAAAAACTTAGCTACTATTGAAAAAGCAGATGGACTTGCTACTCTAAAACATTATAACGGTGAAAGAACTATAACAATTACAGCAGGTATAAAATATGGTAAAAATACTTCTCAGCAGGTTATGAATGCTGTTAGAGAGAAATATAAAGATTTTTCAAAACAGTATAGAGGATTAAAATTAGAGTTCGGTGGTGAGGCTAAAGAAACTGTAAAAGCATTAAAGCAATTAGCTTTTAGTTTTGCTATGGCTTTCATATTCGTATACATTGTATTACTACTTCAGTTAAACAGATTTATACAGCCTATTATGATTATGATAATTATTCCATTTGGTTTAATTGGTGTACTTCTTGGATTTGCTATTCACAGAATGCCTTTATCATTCATGGGTGTTGTAGGTATCATTGGTTTGGCAGGTGTTGTTGTAAACAATGGTATTATACTTGTTGACCTCATCAACAAAATCATAGATGAAGGCGTTGAGGGTGGTAAAAAAGGAGTAGCTAAAGCTATTGTTGAAGGAGCTAAGCAGCGTCTTCGTCCAGTATTTTTAACTACTGTTACTACTGTAGTTGGACTTTTACCTACTGTTTATGGTATAGGAGGAAGAGCTGATATCATTATACCTATAGTTATGGCTTTAGCTTATGGACTTTTGTTTGCTTCTCTTCTTACACTTATATTCTTGCCTTGTATGTTCATGGTAATGTTTGACTTGAGATTAATAAAGATACCAGAAAATAGAATAGAAGATACAACTACTATAATAACAAGTACAGGTAAATAAACTTTTTTATATTTTTCTTACATTAAATAAGCCATTAGTAAAATAATGGCTTATTTTTTTATTTAATTAAAAATATATTATTTTGACAATTTTTTGTTTTTTTATATAATCTTTATAAATAATATTTTTAGGATAAACAATGAGAATAGGATATGGATATGATTCGCATGTATTTCAAGAAAATCGTAAATTGATTTTAGCAGGAATAGAAATACCATATCATTTAGGATTAAAAGGTCATTCAGATGCCGATGCTGTAATACATGCTTTAATAGATTCTATATTCGGAGCATTAGCTTTGGGAGATATAGGAAGTCATTTTCCAGATAATGATGAGAAATATAAAGATATATCCTCTATGGAACTATTAAAACAAACTATTTCAATCATGAAAGAAAAAAATTACATATTATCAAATACTGATATTACTATCATTATAGAAAAACCTAAAATGAGAGACTTTATAGATTTAATGAGAGAAAATCTATCAAAAACTCTTAATACTAGTATAGATAATATTTCTATTAAAGCCAAAACAAACGAAAAAATGGATGCTGTAGGTGAAGGTAAAGCAGTAGCCGTACATTGCGTAACATTATTAGAAAAAATATAAGAGAAGAAATATGGGAACAAAAATTACAAACAAATATTTACTTGATTTAGTATCTAGAAGCTTTGCTTTAACTATACCGCTATTAGATAAAAATAAAAAATCTAAAGTGGAAGTTCAATATTTACTAGCAAGAATTATAGACACTATAGAAGATTCTATTCATAACACCAATGATAAAGAAACCCTAATAACAGGATTTATTAATATATTAAAATATTCAAGTTTAGAAAATATTAAAAATCTTGATAATTTCAAACGTATAGTATTAGAAAAAACAATAAATGATAATGATAAAATATTGATAGAAAACATTGATTTGGTATTAAAAACATTTTTTAGTTTTGATTCTCATATCAAAAATATGTCTATATCATATTTAAATGAGATGGGTTATGGAATGATATATTATCAGGACCATACTATAAACAATTTTGAAGATTTGAATGATTACTGTTATTATGTTGCGGGAACTGTGGGAGTATACTTAACGGAACTTATTAGGGCTTTGGACAACTTATCGCTTGACAGAGAAAAAGCAAAAAAGTTTGGAAGATTCCTTCAAAAAGTAAACATCATTAAAGATGTAAGAAATGATTTTAAAGAAAACAGAATATTTTGGCCTAAAAATTTATTTAATGATGATAATATAGCATCATATTTTCAAGATGAAACTTATAGAGATAAGGCTATAGAGATTCTAAATAAAATGGTTGATAATGCCATGGACGATTTTGAGGATACTATAAAATATATAATGGAAATAGAAAAAAAGGCAATTGGATATAGGCATTTTTGCTTAATAGCAGCATTGATGGCATATAAAACTCTAAATATAATGCATAATAATTATAATGTTTTCTCTGGAGAAGCAATTAAAATACCAAAAAAAGATACTATGGATATTGTTGCTAAAGCAAAGGCTAACTATTATACAAATAAAAAATTAGAAGATTTACTAGAAACTCATTTATCTGAGAAATATAAAAAAATAGTAAAAGAAGATAAATAATTAACTAAAATGGTCAATATATGAATTATAATTCTTTTTAAATTTTTATATTTTTGTTATAATTATAATATGAAGTAATTATAAGGAGTATAAAATGAAAAAAAGATACTTTATAATTCCTATTATAACTATTGCCATTTGTTTGTTTATGGGATATTTAGCTGGAATATCTGTTAAAGCTGATAATTTTTTATGGTATAATTCTCTAAATAGATCGCCTCTAAACCCGCCAAATATAATATTTCCTATAGCTTGGAGTATATTATATGTTTTAATGGGTATATCAATAGCTATTATAATTAATAAATATATAGATGAAGAAGATTTAGAAATAAAGAAAAATATTAAAAATTATATATTTCTTTTTATCGTTCAATTTATTTTAAATATGTTTTGGACTTATATATTCTTTGGATTAAAAAGTCCATTATTTGGTTTTATAGAAATAATAATTTTAGATATACTAATTATAATTACAATGATGAAATTTAAAACTATATCAAAAGCAGCAAGCTATATATTAATACCTTATATTTTATGGTGTTTATTTGCAAGCTATTTAACTTTTCATGTATTAATATTTAATTAAATAAAAAATAAACTATAAGGGGTTAAAAAACTACTGTAATATCTGCAAAATATTCTCTGCTTGATATAGGATAGCCTTTTATAGTTTCATATTTTATATCTAGGATATTTTTTATTCCATATTTTAGAGAAAGTGTCTTTTTATAATTAAAAGAAGATATTAAATCAAAAGTAGTATAAGATTTATCAGTATCACTTTTAGTAGTATTATTATAATCATCTCCTATATACTGTACATTAAACATTAAAGCATATTCATAATTTAAATTAACACCATAAACATATTCCAAAGATGTATTAAATTGATGCTTTGGAAGACATGGAAGTGAATTATTATTAACGCTTAAATTATATGTATTTGCTCCTGAAAGATAAGAATAATTGCCTTTTAATCTAATGCTTGAATTAATAGAAGCTAATGGTATATTAAAAGTAATAGTTGTTTTATTTCCCTGTGCCATTAAATATCTATTATTTGTAATAGTTAAAGTATCTTTTTTGCTTGTTATAAAATACATACTTTCTATTATTATAAAATCAATAGGCTTTAATTTTATTCCAAAAGTACCCCCTTGATATATGTTTTGAGTTTTTATATTATTTGTTTCATTTTGTCCGAGTAAACCAATATCTGTTTGCAAATCTAAAAAATATTTACCTGTAAAACTTATCTCATCAATAGGTTTCAAATTAAAACTTACATCACTTTTTAAATATGTTCTTAAATCTGCATTTTTACTCTTTCTGCCGCTAAAACCTTTTTCCTCTCCAGATGTATCCAATTTAAAATTAAGTGAGTTATCATCTTTTTTTATTTTATAATTTAATACATTTAGACTGCCATAAGTTTTACTTGAATTTGTTTCTATTTTCTTATAAGATATTTTCTGATTCGTAACTTCTAAAGAAACACCTTCCAATATGTTTTTATAAATCAATTCTTCACCCTGAGAATATCTAGAAGTAACTATATTATAAATTATATTTCCATCATAAATATTATATCTTATATCAATAGAATCTATATTATTTTTATCGTACAAAAACAAATATATCTTCTTCTCTTCATCATTCAGCCTATTTCCATTGATTATAAAAGTAGATTGAGAATATACTTTTTTATTTTTTATGTTAATATTACTAAACTCTTTTATAATTTCTGCTAAGTTCTTAGATTTAGAAGATTTAATATCACTTTTTCTAATAATTAAATAACTATCAAAAAAATGATTAGTGTTTTCTTCTATATCATTAGTATTCTCTTCTATATATGAAAACAAATTATAGGAAAGAATATTAATTATAATAAATAGCAATAATAAAAATCTTTTCATATGTTAAAATTACAAAATTATAAAAAATTAGGGGCTGTCCTAGATAACTAAAAAAGCTCCTTTCTTGCTAAATTGTATATAATTTCCAACTGTTTGTCAACTTTTGGATTATTAAATCTAAATTGACACTCTTTAATAAATAAGTGAAAATGTTCTTTTGGTATTCCATTAAATTTACGAAGATGTCTCTTTGCTTGATTCC
>NZ_SAXY01000062.1 GCF_008016535.1 Brachyspira pilosicoli | reverse complement strand
TTTTTCTTTGATTTGAAGTATATTCTTTCATAGGTATTCCTTTTGTTTTATTTTAATTAATTAAATTATAAGGAATACCTACTTTTTTAAACTAAAAAAACGTGCAATATCTGTGGCTCCTAAACAATAAAAATCTCAATTTCTATATTATGTTTCCTATATAAAACAAATATTATTAATTTTAATGACAAAATCAGTAAAACACTTAAATAAAATATTATAATTTAAATTATAAATTAGCTATCTTTATAAACTCATCTGCTTCCATTATATCTATACCTAAATCCTGAGCTTTTTTAAGTTTGCTTCCCGCTTTCTCTCCTACAATCAAAATATCCGTGTTTTTTGATACTGCAGATTGTACAGTTGCTCCTAGTCTTTCTGTAGTTTCTTTTGCTGAAGTTCTTGTAAAGCCTTCTATTGAACCTGTTATTACAACATTCTTTCCTGTGAGAGGAGATTCTACAGTTGTAAGTTTTTCAAATACAGGATTAACTCCAGCATTAATTAAATCTTCTATTAACTTTAATGATTTTTTATTGTTAAGAAAATCATAAATACTCTTAGCACTTATTTCGCCTATGCCCTCAATATTTTGTAAGTCTTCAATGGTTGCTTTTTTGAAATTATCTATAGATGTAAAATATTTAGCAAGCAAGTCTGCAGTAGTTTCTCCCACCTGACGCATTCCCAATGCATATATAAACCTTTTTAGAGTGGTATTTTTACTCTCTTCAATGGATTTTATCATATTGTCTGCCAACTTCTCTCCCATTCTCTCAAACTTAAATAAATCTTTTTTTGTTATCTTATAAATATCTGCAGGCGTTTTAACAAGTCCGCTTTTTGTAAATGCATTAATCCATTCTTTGCCTAAACCATCAATATTCATAGCAGGCTTTGAAACAAAATATTCTATATATCTTGTAATCTTGCTTGGACATTCATCATTTATACATCTTACAATTACATCGCCGTCAGTTACAGCAGTATCGCCTCCGCAAACAGGGCATTTTTTAGGAAACTCAAAAACTTTACTGTCTAAAGGTCTTTTATCTAATACCACTCTCACTATTTTTGGTATAACGTCCCCAGAACGTATAACTACAACAGTGTCCCCTATTCTTATGTCTTTTGATTTTATCTCATTAGGGTTATGAAGAGTAACATTTGAAACAGTAACGCCACCCACTTGAACAGGCTCTAACTTTGCAACAGGTGTTAATGCCCCTGTACGTCCAACTTGTACTTCTATGTTTTTTAAAATAGTTTCTTTTTCTTCTGGCTTAAATTTAAACGCTACTGCAAATCTTGGAGCACGTGACAAAAATCCTAATTTCTCCTGATACTTAACATCATCAACCTTTATTACAAG
>NZ_SAXY01000061.1 GCF_008016535.1 Brachyspira pilosicoli | reverse complement strand
AATTAAAAGAATATACACATTTTTATAACAATCAAAGATTGATTTCTTCGTTATTGTATATTACAATCAAAGAAAGAATCAAAAATATTATAGCAAGTAAAAGTACAATATCTATGGCTCCATGACACTATATAATACACTTAATTAGGTTGACTTTTTTGTTTTTTATTATAATCTAAAAAGCTATGAGATATTATATTATTTTGCTTATAATGATTATTAATACTACAGTTTTTTCTATGGTTTCTGTTGAAGGTAAGGTTAATAGAAAGAGTATATATAAATGGCAGAATATTAAATATACTTTAACTTTTACAGGAGATGCTAATAGTTTTAAGGCTGAAGGTTTAGACGAAAACTCTATAAGCGATTTTGAGATAATAAACAAAAGAATAGAAAGTGAAACAATAGATAAAGAAAATACTGATATTAAAACTATATACAAAATAATATATACATTAAAGCCAATTAATAAAGGCAAATTAAAAATACCAGAATTAGAAGCTCGTTATTATGAACTTGAGAGGGGAAACAATTTAATACCAAATGAAGAGCCTTTAAGTGAATATAACATTAGAGTTTTCGGCAATTCATTTTTAATTATAATGATTGGGCAGTGGGTACTTATAGTTCTTATAGTATACTTATTATATAAATTTATAAAAAAACAGCATAAAAATTAAAATGGAGAGTTTATGACTAAAGATTTACAGGCTATTTCAGAAGCAGCCAATGCGGCATTAGATGTTGTGAATGCAGTAAAAGATGAAATTAAAAAAGTGATAGTTGGGCAAGAGAATATGATAGATAAGCTTTTGCTTGGCATAATATGTGATGGGCATGTATTGCTTGAAGGAGTACCGGGACTTGCAAAAACGCTTACAGTTAAAACTTTAGCTTCTACAATAGATGCAACTTTTAAAAGAATACAGTTTACGCCAGATTTGCTTCCTGCAGATATTATAGGTACAGAGATATATGATATTAAGAATTCAGTTTTCTTACCAAAGCAAGGTCCAATATTTTCCAACATCATACTTGCTGACGAGATAAACCGTTCACCTGCTAAAGTGCAATCTGCTTTACTTGAGGCTATGGAAGAACATCAAGTTACAATAGGCGATAAAACATATAAACTTCCAGAAGTGTTTTTAGTATTAGCTACTCAAAACCCAATAGAGCAAGAAGGTACTTATCCTTTACCAGAGGCACAGGTTGATAGATTTATGCTAAAGGTAATTGTTAAATACCCTCTAAAAAGCGAAGAGAAAACTATAATAAAAAATATGTCTTCTTCAAAACCAGAGGAAGTAAAACCTATTACAACAATAGAAACAATAAACAAATTAAGAATATTAGCTAAACAGATATATATAGAAGATAAGTTGTTAGATTATATAGTTAATATAATAGATGCAACAAGAAACCCAATAGAATATAAACTTAAAGAGGAGTATATTGATTATGGTGCTTCTCCTAGGGCTGGTATATATCTTACAAAAGCAGCTAAGGCTAATGCTATGATGAACGGCAGAGGTTTTGTGATACCGGAAGATATTAGGGCAGTTGCTTATGAGGTTTTAAGACATAGAATTAGTGTAAGTTACGAGGCACAAGCTGAGAATGTGAGCAGCGATATGATTATAGAAGAGCTTCTTTCAAATATAAATGTGCCTTAAAAAATTGTAAGTATATATAAATTTTAGTTTATATTTAAATTATGAAATAACTTCTTTATTTTGTATGATAATAGGCAATAAACCGTATGTATAGAGGGCATTCGACAGGAGTAAGCTAATCCGTGCGGAAATGTGCTTATGCTCACAGTAACAAACTTAAAAATTTTCAGCATAAACAACAAATAATAATGTCATGGAGCCATAGATATTGTACTTTTACTTGCTATAATATTTTTGATTCTTTCTTTGATTGTAATATAACCTAACGAAGAAATCAATCTTTGATTGTTATAAAAATGTGTATATTCTTTTAATTTTTCTCTTAATAATTCTACTGTGATATTTTTATTTAATCGTGAATAAAATTCTCTTTCGTCTATGCCGTGTACTCTTTCTACTACACCATTGTATCTTGGTGTAGCTACAGGAATATATCTCCTCTCTAATTTATTTTTTAAGCAGTATTCATCAAAAATATTGATTTTAGGAGTATTAATACAGCGATAAGTATATTCTATACCATTGTTACCACAGGCACTTCCTTCGGTCGCTGTTTGTATAGCCTGTATCTTAAAAGGTGAAGTTTTTAAGACATATTTTAAGAAAGATAAAGCACTATAAGGTGTTTTATCCTCATAGATTTGCCTCCAACTATAGCGAGTAGCTAAATCTACAGCTGTGAATTGATAAACTCTTTTTCTGCCTAATTTGATATATTTAGTGTCTATTTGAACTATTTTGCCTTCTTTTTGTATTTTAGAGACAAATTTTCGTTTATCATATCGCTTCTTTTTCTTTTTTATTTTGTATCTCCAAAGATTATTTCTTTTTAGTACATTCTCTATAGCTGTAACCCCTATCTTAATGCCTTCACGATTTAAATATGCTTTAATATAATGCTTACCTCGATATTCTTTAGTATAGAGTTCAATAATTAAATTAATAGCTTTTTGATTATTAAAGATATTTGGGGAAGTTTTTGGTCTAGTGCTAAAATTGGCGACAGTTCCAGTGTCTTTATATTTCTTAATCCAAGTATAAAAAGTGGATTTATTTATTCTTTCCATCTTTAAAAATCTTTTAATATTTTTAGTTTTTAATGCTTCATCCACTATAAATAATTTAAATTCTGTGCTATAATCTTTTTTCATAGTAGTATCCTTTATTTGTTTTCTATATCAAAATATTATAACAGGGATACTGCTTTTTTATACTAAAAAATGTCCAATATCTCACACTCCTAAACAATCAAGTATAAAATGTATATTGATATATTAATAAAAAATGTTATTATATATAATATTATAATACTATATATAATTTTTATGAATATTGAATTTTTACTTAGTGCTAAATTTAATAGGGCTCTTCCTACAAAAGATAGACTATTTAAATCAATAGTATCATCTCTAAACGAAGTAAATATTAATCCACTTGTTATGCTTTCAGAATATTCTATCTTAGATGAAGAGAAATCAAGCACATTAATATACTCTTTTCACCCATCTGCTGACCCTGTGTATTTTGAATATAAAGAAGGTACATTATATGTAACTATTAATAGCGGTATTTTTGGTGCTGGGTATCATAGATTTATCATTTCTGTATTAGGCAGAATTTCAACAAGATTAGATATTGTATTTGAAGAAGATAAAACATATAAAGACTACAGCGGATATTTTAAAGAAAAAAATTTTGATAAATTAAAAAATTTCTTTGCAGCAGCATTAAACGAATATTCAGAGAGTTTGCTTGCTAATGAAGAGTTTACAAACTTTATGATATCTATGCCTTATGATTATCCTATGATAGAAAAAGAATATTATGCTCTTTCTCCTTTGGGATATTGGGGTAAATCTTGGTTTAATAATTTAATTAATGCTCCTTTAGAAGATAAATATAATTTTGCAAGAGAGTTTTTTATTTGGAATGATGAAGAGATTAATGCCGATTTTTGGTTTAAGAGTTTAAATAGTATTATATGGCTTTATTTTCCTTTTAGAGAGATTATAGACGACAAAGAGAGAGATACATACAAAAAAATAATTTACTGTTTTCAAGAGGCTTATAAAAAAGATAAAAATTTGCCATATCCTTGGAAGATACTTTCTGATATAGCATACTATTTGGACGATGATAATTTAGCTAAGTTTATAGAATCCAATAAAAAAAATAATATTCAAATGACTAATACAGATATTGGATTTAGAAAAGAATATGCAAGATACTCTATTGCAGGCGGATTTAATATTTCTCTTCCTATGAGTTTTAATATTTACAGAGATGATAAAACCTTAGTAGAGTTTAAAAATATACATACTTACATTGCTATGCAGGTATATTCTTTTGCAAACGATGAAATTGACGCTATAATGGAATATGTTATAAAGCAAATGGACATCACAAATGAAGAGAAAGGCGACCTTACAGATATAAAAATAAAAGATATAAAATCTGCTGTATACAAAAAATCTATGGGCAATGATGATTATGTATTTACTGTAGTAGCCGTTTCAAAAAAGTTAGCCCTTCTTGCATGGTTTACATACAACGGCAAAGAAAATGAAGAGTTATGCATAGAGGCTATAAAATCTATAAGTATAGATAATTAATTCTTTAGACTAGAGTATTTCAATTATATTTCTAAAAAATTAATAACCTAAAAATTTCAAGTATATAATTTATTACATAAATTTTTGTTTTATTCAACTTTTTCCCGCCGCAAAAAGTGCAAAGTAAAATAACTGGAGTACGGTGGCTAGCCCTAAAAAACAATAAAAAAATCACTAATCTAAAAATTTCAAATATATATCAACAATCAATTCTTTATATTAGCGTCTTCAAAGTACTCTCTTCCCTCTTCATAATATAAAGGCAATTTGTCTGCTCTATAATATAATTCAGATTTCGGCATATTAAACTTATTTTTAAATAAAACTTCTTTTGTTTGTTTATCCACTTCCAATACAGTTCTTATAGTACCATAAGTTAAAAGCAAGTTATTTCCTTTTATGTCAGCATCTGAATTAATTCTTGAATAAAGCGAAGCCTCTCTAAACTCATCTGTTTTAATTGCTGTATAAGAACCATGCTCACCTGTAATACTATATTCTACATATCTTGAGCCTTTAGAGTTTCTGTTAGCATCTCCCTGATTATCAAGCATTCCTAAATTACCATTTGGAAAAAGTATTAATGCATGCTGATTTTTTGGTCCGTCTGTGAGTGCATCTCCTTTTACTCTATAAGCATCTAATGAAGGCAAATCTTTTAAGCTATCTTTATAAGGAATCTGACCATATGCATTTCCTGTTCTTGTGTTTAAGGTTTCATCTGCAAACCATCATATCAATTTCCAATCACTGTAGTCAATTGCAAATACTCCTAAATTCCTTGAAGATATATAAAGTATATCAGTTTCTTTATCATAAACAAGCGAATTAGCATGAAACCAGTCTATAGATTTCTGCTCTCTGTTTTCATCTGCAAATATATTATCTTTATCAAACACAATTCTGTTTAATATTCTTATTTCATTTTTATCGTTATTAGGAAGCACTATATCTCTTATAATAGACGCAAAACTCATCTTTCTAACTATATTTCCATAAAAGTCAATCTCTGTAATCTCATCATTTCCGCCCCATTTACTTGCAGATAAATAAATATAATTATCATCTTTTTTTATAGTGTCATGATGAGAATTGCTCGGATATTTTACAAGTTCCTTTCCAAGCATATTATGAATTTTTCCTTCATACATAGGATATATTAAAAACTTATTGCCCTCTATAGCGATTTTTGAAGCAGTAACTCCTTTAATAAAATATCTCACATAACCATTTTTTGATATACCTATAGTAGCAGTAGGATACCAACCATTAAAATATTGAATAAAATATAAATCAGGATTATTTCCGTCATCGTTAGTAAGTTTATTAATCTCTACTGTATATTTTGAATCAATGTACACATCATCATGATAAATCTTTTTTATATAATGATTTTCTATAATCTCTCTTCCTGCATCATTGATAATAATTGTATTAGTAGCTTCTGAGAAAAGCCCATGTATTTCAAACTCTTTTCCGTAGTTAGCAGGATAGGTATGAATTATATCAGGTTCATTGTATAGCCCTTTAACAGTTACTGTTATTGGGTAATTATTAGTATTGCTTATAACATAAGAAGCAGATAATGGAGCTATATCATAAGAATTTAATATTATAGTACCTAATGGTGTGAGTTTATTAGGGTCAATAATATTTTCTCCCAACTCCTTTTCATTTGCACTACAGTTTACTATAAAGAAAAAAGTAAATAAAAAAGTTAATAGCATGTTTTTCATAAGCAGCACCTAAATATAATATATATACTAAAAAATTTTTTATTTTCTAATAACTTAAATTTTAAATATTTGCAGGGCTTTGCCCCGCACCCCACTTCTTTTGGTGACCCAAAGAAGCAAAAGGACTGCATTCTTATACCTTTATATATGTATTATATTTATTCAATACCTATACAAATGTATAAAATTAAAATACTTGCACTTTTTCGTTCTTTGACGAAGTCCACACCGCGACTGAAAGGAGTCCTTCAGGGCGACCGAAGGAAGTACCTTTAGGTGTGTAGCTGCGGGAAAAAGAACAATAAAAAAATTACTAACTTAAAAATTTTTATTATATTTATTCAAAATTATAAATACTGTTTTAAATCATTTTCTAATAATTTGACAGCTTTTTCTAATACATTTTTTTTAATGGTTTAAAATTTTTGTGAATTGGATTATTTATATCTCTTTCACCTTTTAAAAATGTATATATATTTAATTCTACATTTTCAAAATAGCTCATTATAGAATGTGTAGATTTAGAACCATAAACGATGTCAGGTAATTGTGAATAATCTCCTCCTAATTGACTTTCTAATTGAAATAAATAACAAGATATATTTGGATAAAGAGTTTTTAATAAATGAAAATCAATTAATATACGTTTCATCATAGCATTTTCTGTGTATGCCTTACATTCTATTCCAATAACAAAATTATTATCTATAAATACATGTTTATCAACACTTAATCCATAATAATAATGGTCTTTATTTTTTAATATATAATCTCTAACTTCTTTATTTTTTATAGATTTTATATAATTTTCTTTTATTGGAAGTTTTATTTTTTTTGAATTAATTTCTAATCTATTCATATCACCTTTTAAATTATTCCAAGCTATTCTTATTATTTCTTCAGTGATATGTTCTTGTAATTTTCCTTTAACTGATCTTATTACTCCGCCATAAGCTCTATCCTCATCTTCTGCAGCATTTTTATTAACTACTTTTACAACACTATTATAGTCATTAATAAGTTCTTCTATAGATGACATATTATACTCCTAATTATTAAATAAATTGTTTGCTTCTTTTAACCTATCATTAGCTATTTTGCAATATTCTTCTGATATATCAATACCTATAAATCTTCTATTTAGTTCTTTTGCTATTTTTGTAGTAGTGCCAGCACCATTAAACGGATCTAATACAATATCATTTTGATATGAAAAAAGTTTTAATGCTCTTCTAACTAATTCTTCTGGAAACATAGCATCATGATTGTATTTTTTCATATTTCTTTCAGGTGCTATTGACCATTTTGAATATACCCATTTTTTAAATTCATCTGCTACTATATCTATATTATTTTTATCTCCTTCTTTTTTTAAAGAATTTTTACAAAATATTTCAATAAATTCCCAAGAATATTTTAAATATGGAGATGAAGGACTATTCCAGCTTCCCCAAGTACAATATTTACAATTATAATTATTTTTTTCCCATATAATTTCCCCTTTCCATATCATACCTTGATTTATAAAGAAATTACTTATTAAATGATGTGTAGGTATATAATCTGAAAACATAGGTTGCACATTTATAATAATTCTTCCGCTATCTTTTAATATTCTTATGCATTCTTTAAATATACAAAATAGTTTATCAAAATAATCTTCCCATATATTTACATCGTTTGTGTTTTCGTAACTAATACCAAAATTATATGGCGGAGAAGTTAATACTATATCTATAGAATTATTAGGAAGTTTTTGCAGAAATTCTAATGAATCAGAACAATGTATATTATTAATGAATGATTCATCTATTTCATTATTTTCTTTTTGAAAATCTTTTTTATAATATTCATAAGCTAATCTTTTTTTCTTATTTTCTTCTTTGTCTTTTACTTTTTTATCTTTGTTAAAGCTTTTAAAAACTATTTTTCCATTACTGCTTGAAAATGAACGAATTTTATATAATTCTTCTATTATTTTTTTTATTAATTTGTTGTTATTTATAGTTTCAAGATATTTTAAATCTACAATATCAAAATTTAAAATAATGCTATTATTATTTAATATTGTTTCTATTCCTGCTGTTTTTAATGATTCTATTCCTGCACTAATATCTGAATCATTATAAATATTTTCTATTTCTATAGTTCTAAATTCTTTCATATTATTACCTAAAACATATATTTTATATTGTACTATAATATTTATATTAAACAATATGTTATTATTTGTTGTTTGTTTAGGAGTATGAGATATTGGACATTTTTTAGTATAAAAAAAGCAGTATCCTTGTTATAATATTTTGATATAGAAAATAAATAAAGGATACTACTATGAAAAAAGATTATAGCACAGAATTTAAATTATTTATAGTGGATGAAGCATTAGAAACTAAAAATATTAAAAGATTTTTAAAGATAGAAGAAATACCCAAATCTACTTTTTATGCTTGGCTTAAAAAATATAAAGACACTGGAACTGTCGCCAATTTTAGCACTAGACCAAAAACTTCCCCAAATATCTTTAATAACCAAAAAGCTATTAATTTAATTATTAAACTCTATACTGAAGAGTATAGGGGAAAACATTATATTAAAGCATATTTGAACCGTGAAGGCATTAAGATAGGGGTTACAGCTATAGAGAATGTACTAAAAAGAAATAATCTTTGGAGATACAAAATAAAAAAGAAAAAGAAGCGATATGATAAGCGTAAATTTGTCTCTAAAATACAAAAAGAAGGCAAAATAGTTCAAATAGACACTAAATATATCAAATTAGGCAGAAAAAGAGTTTATCAGTTCACTGCTGTAGATTTAGCTACTCGTTATAGTTGGAGAGAAATCTATGAAGATAAAACACCTTCTAGTGCTTTATCTTTCTTAAAATATGTCTTAAAAACTTCACCTTTTAAGATACAGGCTATACAAACGGACAATGGTATAGAATATACTTATCGCTGTATTAATACTCCTAAAATAAATATTTTTGATGAATACTGCTTAAAAAATAAATTAGAGAGGAGATATATTCCTATAGCAACACCAAGATACAATGGCGTAGTAGAAAGAGTACACGGCATAGACGAAAGAGAATTTTATTCACGATTAAATAAAAATATCACAGTAGAATTATTGAGAGAAAAATTAAAAGAATATACACATTTTTATAACAATCAAAGATTGATTTCTTCTTTATTGTATATTACAATCAAAGAAAGAATCAAAAATATTATAGCAAGTAAAAGTACAATATCTATGGCTCCATGACATTTATTGAAGATTTTTATTATTTATATATATTTAAATATTTTGACAATAAATGTTTATTGATATATTATTTATTTTATATAAAGAGATGTGGGTTTTTTATGGATAATATTCAAATACCAAATATAAGCATAAGTAATTTTAAATGTTTCAAGGACTTTAAAGTAGATAGTTTTAAAAGATTTAATTTAATATTTGGGAAAAACAGCGTAGGAAAAACCAATTTTTTGGAGGCATTACATATATATTCTGATATGTTTAACTCAAATACTATTATAGCTAGTTTTTTGCAGAGAGATATACCTTTAAATAATAATTTGGAATTAATATTTCATAATTTTGATTATAGTAAACCAATAAATATAAAAACTACAAAGAAAGAATTAAATATATATCCTATAGAATCATTAGAAATTGCTCCATTAGATGGCATTTACTATCAAGTAAAAAATAATGATGGAAAAACCATAAAACTTCCATTACTTATAAATAGTAATAGAAAACTAGATAATAGTTTTATGTCTATTAATAATAATGTCATACTTAATAATAAAACAATACTATCATCAATTGTAAATTATCCATTATTTCATTTTTCTTTTTTTAATGATTCTAATTATAAGGAAAATAGATTTAAAATTAATATTATAGAAGGATTTGATAAAATTCAAAATCTAAAAATGGATAAAATAGTTGTAGATTGTTTAAAACCTATAATACCAAATTTACAGTCAATTAGAATATCATCTAATAAAATATGCGAGGCAGATATTGGACTTAATAGATATCTATCTCTAAATGCATTAGGAAATGGAATATTAAAAATATTTAATTACATTGTAAATACTTTATTCGTACCAGATGGAGTTTTACTTATTGATGAAATTGATAACGGTTTTCATTACAGTTCATTGAGTAATTTATGGATTTCTTTATTTAAAGTATGCTATACAAATAATGTCCAGCTTTTTGCCACCACTCATTCTTATGAATGCATAAAGGCTTTTAATGATGTTTATAACGAAGTAAAAAATAAATATAATTCAAATGATGATATTCAAGGTATAAGGATAGAAGCTGACAAAGAAGAAAAATATTACCCTGTTATATACAATAGTGAAGAATTAAATAATGCTATGGATAATTGGGAGGTAAGATAAAATAATGCTCAATAATCCTATGGCTAAAAAAGTGCTTCTTGTTGAGGGTAATGATGAAAGAGATTTATGCTCTCTTTTAATTGGTAAAAAATTAGGATTAAACTATATAACAGGAAAATATGATAAATCTTTTATAGAAGATAATGATACTGTTCATATTATACCTATTAATGAAGTTGATAATAAAAACAACATTACTTCATTTATAAAAAGCCCTAATTATAATAATATAGAAAAACTCGGTATTTTAGTAGATGCTGAAGATAATGCTCAAAAAAGATTTAATATTTTTAATGATATTATAAAACTTGAATATAATGCAAACCAAAATATATACTATGATGATAATAAAGGCTTATTTCTAACAACAAAGACTAATGATAAAACTTCTGGCTGTTTAGAATGTTTAGTTGAAGATATTATTTTAGAAAAAGATAAAGATTTATATAATGAATGTGTTAATAATTTTTTTGATTGTGCCAATAATTATATTAATCAAGGAGATAATGAAGCTCATATATTAAAATCTAAAATACTTGCATTTATATCTGTAAAATGTAAAAAAAGAAATACTATAGGCGGATTATTTCAGGAATTTAATGATTATTTAGATTCAAAAGTATTAAATGAACTTATAGTTTTTTTAAAAAATTTATTTAATTAGTTTAATTTTATTTTTTATATATTTAAAAATTATTTAGAAGTCCCGCCCTTTATTCTCTATAGCGTTTTATTGAAATTCTAATTTAAATTGTTTTACTGCTTATTTAGAAATGTTAACTCCCGCCCAAGTTTTTATTAAATAAAAAAATCTATTTAACGCACGGTTAGCGGACTTTATTATTTAATAAAATTTGTATTGTTAACTAATTTAATTAAAAAATTTTGTTTAACGTGCGGTGTGAATTTTTTTTATAAATTTAGAAATTAAAATAAAGCCTTCATAGCTATATAATATCTTCCATCTGTTGAGCCTTGAAAACCAAAGTAAATAGGGTCAAATTTTACATAAGCACTATATTCTAAACAAAATAAATCCTTACTTTTATCAAATCTATTTCTGTTATCATCATCATGTTCAATAGGTATATAAAACAAAGGACGTATTGCAATATTAAGCATTTTCCATTCAAGCCCTAATTCAAACCTTAAATAATGAGCATCATTGTCCCTCCAAGTATACTCTCCAAGCATATTAAGCCATAGTTCATTATTTAAGAAAGGCACTCTTCCCATAGCATAAAGCTGTATTATATGATGAGTATAATCATTATAATAATTAATATTGTTATTATCGAAAGCCTCTGGAGAGAGAGAAGATTTTTTATTGTACTGATACAAAAATTGTAATTTAAAATAATCTCCATTAATTTTAAAAACCGCAGCCAAAGGAGAAGAGTTTTCAGTAAATCCTTGAGAATAAGAAATCTCATAATAATGCCCAATAAACCCAGTTCTAAACCCCATAGCATTGTTTATCCTCGGTAAATACCAATGCGGAACATCTTCAAAACTTTTAGTAGAGCTATCAACCACAGAAGGCAAAAGCATAAAAGTAGATTCATTAATATCATTAACAGCTCTCATTCTAAAAGATAATAAAAGCCTTGTTAATGTTACAGTTTCTATACCAGCATCATAAACCTCTATGTTTCCATTAGCCTTAACTTTTCCATTTTCACTAAACACATTTAATTTGCTTGAAAGTGTTACAAAAGGAGTTGCAGAAAATATCCAATCATAATGAAAACTTTTTCCCACAGAAAAATACATGTTAGGCATAGAAAAGTTTCCGTTTTTTAAATTTACTCCTATAACAGTATTCATATGAAGCTCTATAGTTGATAATTCATATAATAATCTGGAAGAGAAAATTCTAGGGTCTGGATTATCTCTTTTATAGCTTTCATGTATATAATCATAAGGTATATATGATGTAGTTGGTCTAATAGGCTCTAAACCTATATACGGCCAAACATTTATTACGCCTTTCAGTAATCTCTGTTCTTTCTCAGAATATGGTGATTGTGCGTAGAGTGCTAAACAATTAAAAAAAAGAAGAATAAATATTAGTTTTTTCATTATATACGTTTTATTAAGTTTTTATTCTATTTGATTAATTTTACCATATAAATAAAAAATTGACAATTGCATTATATGTGATATAATTTTTTATACTATTGTTTTGGGGGCTGAAAGTGAAAGAATTTAGTGTATTGGAAAATAAAGTAAAAGATTTGTTAGAAGAATGGAAAATCCTCTCATCAGAAAAAAATGCTTTGTATAAAAATATTAATGAACTCATCTTAGAAAAAGAAAATCTTCAAAATAGCATAAATGAATTACAATCTCAATTGCAGTCAATAAAAGAAGATAAAACTATATTAGAAACAGATAAAAGAAATATTAATGATAATTATAATTCTCTCAAAGAAGAAAGAGATAATATTTTAAGAGAAAAAGAAAATCTATTGAAAGAATTAGAAGCTACAAAAATAGAAAGAGACAGCCTTAAAACAAATGTAGAAAGATTTGAAAAAGATTATTTCTCTCTTATGGAGGAAAATGATAACCTCAAAAAAGAAATTCAAACAATAAGCAGTAATATAGATAATATTAAAAAAGAAAATGAAGAGGTTCAAAGTAGTGTATTTAGTTTAATTAGCAAAATAGACAAGGCTATGATAGATGATAATATCTCTGATAAATTAAATGTAAACAATAATATTACTGATTTAGATATTAAAAAAATTAAAGAAAGTATAGAAAATAGCTCTTTTGTAGACAATACTATAGAAGACAAAGAGGTACAATTAGAAGAATTAAAATCAAATATTATTGAAGAAAGTATTGTTAACGAAGTGTCAGATAATACTAAATCAGATAATATTAAGGCAGATGATATTAAAGAGGAATATAATAATAATATTCAAAAAAATTATAGTAATGTTGCTAATGTAAAAGTGAATGAAGATGAGGATCCTTTTTCTAGTGCTTATGATGCAAGTTGGGACTCAGATATAGAAGATAATAATACAGAGAGTATCATTGAAGAAGAAAAAGAAGTAAGTCATCAAGATAATAACTCTTCTTATGATTTTGACGTCAATGAAGAAGATCAGTATATGTTTGGTGATGATGAGGAGGAAGATTTTTTCTTTGATGATGATTCTAAATAATAATTAGGAAATATTATGGGAAGTAATTTAGAGGTTAATATATTTGGAAGAAATTTGAGTATTAAATATGATGAAGAAAATATTGAATACTTAAAAGAATTAGCATCATTTGTTGATGAAAGTATGAAAGAGATATCAGAAATTTACGGCGATAAACAGCCTAGAGATGTTATAGCTATACTTGCTTGTCTTAATATCGCTGATGCCTTTAAAAGAGAATTAAAAAATACCAAAGCTGGAGAAGATACTCTATCAGCTTTTAAAGAGAGTATAGTATCAAGATCTAATGAACTTATTAAGCTCATAGATGAAGTAACCTTAAAAGAATAAATAAAAAATTATCAAAAAATATTTTCTTTCTAAAAACTGACTAAAAAACTTATAAAAAAATATAGGATAAATATCTATTTTATTATTTTATAATATATTTTATAATAAAAAAAGGAAAAACATTGATGGAAAAAAACTACGAATATCAAATTTCATTTATTAGTATAATCATTATTGGTTCTTATATAGCTTGTCAGATGATATCAAATATAGCAAGCGTAAAGATAGCAAATGTATTAAATTTAGCTGTAGACGGTGGTACTTTTCTCTATCCATTAGCTTTTACAATAAGAGATATGTCGCATAAAACAATAGGCAAAAAAAATACTCAAAAACTTATATTAGTTTCGGCTATAATAAATATATTTACACCTATTTATTTTTATATAATATCAAATATACCAGCAGACAGCAGTTGGCAATTTAATGAAGCTTTTCAATTAACATTAAGCCCAGTACTTAGAATATCAATAGCTTCAATTGTTGGCTCTACAGTAGCAGAATTGGTTGATACAGAGATATATCATTTCTTTGTAACAAAAATTACTAAAAGATATCAATGGCTTAGAGTATTAATTAGCAATGCTTTTAGTATACCTGTTGACAATTTATTATTTGTAGTGATAGCATTTTACGGAGCATTGCCTTTTGAGGCTTTAGTTGGAATATTTGTATTTAACTTCTTTGTAAAATATGCAGTAACTATTATAAGTGTGCCTATGATATATTTAGTAAAAGAAAATAAAGAATAAAAAAATATTTACAAAATAGATATTAAGAAAAAAGCTGCTCCCATTTTTGAGAACAGCTTTTTTCTTTTTTCAATCAATCAATAAATAAAAATCATCATTGAACTAAGCGTAATACACCTTGAGTTATAGTGTTAGCTTGAGCAAGCATAGCTAAGTTAGTTTGACTAAGTATTTGATCTTTAGCAAATTTAACAGAAGCTTCAGCCATATCTGTATCTCTTATTCTGCTTTCAGAAGCCATAGTGTTTTCATAACCTATCATCAAACCTTGAGCAGTAAGCTCTAATCTGTTTTGATAAGCACCAAGATTAGATCTTTGTTTAGAAACTTTCATTAAAGCTTCGTCTAATAAACCTATAGCAGTATTAGCACTGTCAATAGAAGAAATAGAAAGGCTAGTACCGTCATTAGCATTTTGTAAACCTAAAGCAGCAGCAGTCATAGTACCTATATAAACTCTTCTTCTTTCGTCCATATTAGCTCCCATGTGAAACCACATACTTGCAGCAGGGTTTCCGCCGGCATTAGGATCAGCAAATCTACCAGTAAGCATATTAAGAGTGTTAAACTGAGCTTGACTAGCAATACGATTAACTTCATCTACTAATTGAGAAACTTCAACTTGAATGAGCATTCTGTCATCATCAGTATAGATACCGTTAGCAGATTGTACAGCTAATTCACGAATTCTTTGTAAGATGTCTTGACTTTCTTGAAGGTAACCTTCAGTAGTTTGAATGAAAGATATACCATCTTGAGTATTTCTTTCAGCTTGACGTAAACCGCGAATTTGTGTACGCATTTTTTCTGATACTGCTAATCCAGAAGCATCATCTCCAGCTCTGTTAATTCTCATACCAGAAGCTAAAGTTGACATATCTTTAGAAAGGTCTACATTCCTAAATTTTAAAGTACGTTGTGCATTTACTGCACTGATATTATTATTGATGATCATTGTCATCCTCCCTGATATATTTATTCAAAAAGGCATCCGTGCCTAATTGGCAAAAAAATATTAAAGAGAATTTATGACTTTCCGAGATTTTAAACAAATTAAGGTTTTTGGTAAGTCATAAACTCTCAAGGCATTTTTATCTGCAAATAAAAATACCTAAATATGGTTTATCAATTAATAATAAAAACGAAAGGTTCGAGACCGCCAAATCTTTGGACCTTCGTTTTTCTATATATTAGTTCTCGGCTCTATCGGCATAAACTTAAATTGGGTTTAGCATTTTTTTTATTTTTTTTAAATTTTTTATTATAAGTAAATGATTCACCGCACGCTGTATAAAATAAACTATATTAACAAGATTAGAATATAAATTTTATTATGTTTTTTGTTTAATTTAACGTGCGGTTGAGAGTCTTTTAAATTTCAAAAAGCTTGGGCGGGCAGCTTATAATTCTTAATTATCTGATAAGAAAATAGAGACTATATTTTTTATTTTAGGCAATAAATATAAAGGGCGGGGTATGTAATAAAAAATGCTAGCTTTTTTTATAATTATATTGTATAATTACGGAACAATATAAAGAGTTATTGTAAAAGTAATTTACTAAAAAGGATATAAAATGATAAAAAATTACAATATGTACTGGTTTGTATTAGCATTTTTACTATAGCGGCTTGTAGTTCAAAGAATAATGACATAACAAATCCTACTAAAGATGATATATACAATAATAACAACAATAATAATGCAAAAATTATTACTACATCTTATACAATTAATGGTCTAGATGAAAAATATAACGGAACTTGGAAATTTTTTAATTCTGATGAAACAGGAAACAATGGAGTTGATATAACTATAAAAGACGGAGGAGTAAGCGGTTTAGTAATATCAAACGGTAAATCACAAAATATAGTAAGTTTTGCAAAAGAGAATATTTACAGCAAACCAGAAAAAGAGGATAATAATACTATGATAGATATTTTGGTTATATAATAAGTGACGGCACTTGGGTTGGGGAGATACATTTTCCTATTTATGATGATGAAACAGTTGGATATGTTTATGTAACAAATAAAAAAACTTCAGAAATAATAATTGGAATGCTAGATAAAGCACCTAGTGTTAAAGAAGGCATTGAGGATTATTTTCAGGGTACATTCAATGCTAATGATAATAGAAATGTAAACATAACAAAAGAGTTTGTAGAATATTTAGAAAATGGAGTTGCAAAGGTAAAAATACCAGCATCTTTTCTTGAACTATCAAGAGATGATAAAAATAATTTAGGTTATACAGTATTTTATGGACCTTTATATAGCGTAGTTTTTATTGATACATCCAACAGTAAAATTAATGAAGCTGTAAATCAATTAAATTTTATTTACATGGATTATAATAATAAATTAGAAATAACATTAAATGAAGATGGAGTACCTATTTCTGCTAAATACAATAAAAAAATAACTACTATATCACCAGATAATTTGTTATATACTAGACAATAATTACTGATGCCATATAAAAAAGAATGCTTTAAATAAAAACTTTTTATTTAAAGCATTTTTATTTTTAAACGACAATAAAAACGATACTCTAAATTATAAAGTTGGTATATAGCAGATGAAAAAACTACAAAATATAATTATAATATTTATCATTAGTATTAATTCTCTTCTTGCTAATAATTTTAAGGTAATATCAAGACAAGGCGAGGCTTCTGTTATTGTAAATAAGGAGCATTCTCATATAGATATAAAAAAAAGTTTTCCTGAAGATTATTTTTCAATATCAACAAAAGAATCTTCATATATGGTAATAGATAATGGCGAGAAATCGATAATATTAATGCCTGAATCTAAATTAACATTTCAAAACAATCAATTTACACTTCATTTTGGATATATATATATAAAAAGCAAACATAATGATGAAGTAAAAATCACACTAACTAAAGATAATAAAGCATATGGTTTCAAAGGAAAATCATTTGCCATAATTTCTTATAATAATGATATGACAGTATTAAGCCATAATAATGCAGTAAAAATAGAGCCTGCTCAATCTCTAGGCATATCATATTATTTAGAGCCTTTTAATAAAACATTAATAAACTCTTCTATGAATGGACCTTATAATATTAATGAAAACGAAAAGACTTTATTAGAGAATGTATCAAGACAATTAGAAATAGAGATGAATGACCATTTAAACGAGGGTATAGAGAGATATAACTTTACTATATTAGAAGGCAGTAAAAATGAAACTACAATATATAGAATAGTACATCCTAAAAAAGGACCTAATGTATTTTTAATAGTTCCGCATGGAAGCGAGAGAGTTGGTACAGATGTTGCAATAGAAAGACTTAATATGCCTATAAAAAAGGGAAGTCTAACTATAATACCTATAGCAGTTCCTGAGGCTTATAGATTAAATACTCGTGCCATAGAAGGACAAGACATTAATAACAGATTTTTTGATAAAAAGATTAACAGAACAGATACGGATAAATTAGCACAAAAATATATGGATATGCTTGATGAATATGATATAGATGTTGTACTTACGCTTCATGAGGGTAATGGATTTAAAGAGTTTTTTGGAGACTCTATTATATATGACACTAGGAAGCTAGATGATAATGTAAAAAAAGTACTTGATAATATCAATTCAAGAATAGAGCCTATGAAGTTTAAATTCAAACAAATGTATTATCCGATGCCAACAACTATAACCTACTATGCCGCAGAAAAAGGAATAGATGCATATGGTATAGAGCTTACCCGTAATCTGGATTATGACAAAAAAAGAATAATAATGCATACAATATTAAGTGAGTTTTTTAAAATATACGGCTTAGAATAAAATTGTATTTAATTTTTTATAATATATAATGTAGTATTATTTTATTTAAGGATTATTATGCTGTCATTAAGAAAAGCATTAGAAAAAAAAGATTTTGAAGTAGTAGACTTATTTACTTTAGCATTTTCACTTTTTAGACATAATTTTGTTAATTTTTTATTAGTTGGTTTTTTATGTGCGATGCCGACAATAATTACAACTATATATTTCCCGCCTACTATGTTTGACCCTACAAAGATGCAAACATTTAAAGATGTTGTTGATTGGTTTCAAAATGAGGTTAATGAAGGTTTTTATATTAATTTATTTTTATCTTGGTTTTTAGATATTATTTCGGCAGTGTCAATTGCATTATTAGTAGAAGGCTTAATTTATGATAAAATTAGAACCGCTTCTTTTGCAATAATTAAAACTTTTCAAATGATAATTCCAATATTAGTGACTTCTATCATTACAATAGTTATATATTTCTTTGGACTTTCTTTCTTTATAGTTCCCGGTATAGTGCTTATGATTTTATTTATGTTCACTACAAACATATGTGCTTTAAGGCATACTTGGGGTATAGATGCTATTAGATATTCTTTTTCTTTGGTAAAACCTAAGTTTTTTAAATCATTATCTATGCTTGCTTTTATAGTATTATTTCAAAATGCATTTATAATAACTTTCCCTTCAGCACCAATGGATACAAGAGAGGGAGTATTATATTATTTTTTATCCATGATAATACTATATTTCTTTGATACTTATTTTAAAATATTAATCTCATTATATTTTTTAAATAGAGATTTTGTTACTAGTGCAACAATAGATGATGATATTTAATTGTTTATTATATCATTTATTTTCTCTTCTAAGTTTTGAAAACTAGATTCTAATAAATAGTATCTATTATTATCATTTACTAATTCTATTTCATAATTATCAGTTTTAGAATATATATTATAACTTACTGTTTTATTATCTAATAAATATATCTCTATTTTATATAATAAATTAGATTTTTGAGTATTATCTTTTATAAGCCCATCTGCTTCTAAATTAGCAATAGAATATAAAGAAGTATATATATCATTTTGGTCAATATTTTTATTATTCCAAGTTTTAGTCCAATTAGTAGAATCAGTTTTTTCTATAGTGTATGAATTGTTATTATACGATATAGTTATTTTATTTATATCATCAATTCTTACAAATGATATAGTTTTATTTATTAAGTCATCTTCAGTTTTATCAAATATATCTTTAGGATTAATAGGTGTGTTGCCAATCAAATAAACATTTTTATCATTATTAATTTGTGCATATACTAAATTACCAAAATTAGCTTTCATACCAAATCTTATATTTCTCACTTCTTTAGATGAAATGTCTTTTGCTTTTACAATTAAAGCTTCATTATCTGATAGTCTGTATTTATCTAATATTTCATCACTTCCTCTGGATAATAATTCTACTGGCTGTATATTATTAAATGCATTTGTTATTGATTCTATTGCATTAAAATCAGCATTATATTTATCATTTACTATCCATTTATTATCATTAAATTTTATTGTAATTGTTTCATTACCGTTTCTTGTAATAGTGATTTCGCTTAATTGTGTATTAATAGTTTTAAATTTAGGCAAAGAATAGCCTTTATTTTTTAATGTAATTGTGAGTATTAAAATTATTGCTAGAACTACAACTATAGAAGAGAGTATTATATATTTCTTTTGAATGTTTGCCATCAAATTATTCTCCATTTTTTAAATTTAAAATTTATTATACAAAAATAAACAAAATTGTAAAGCATTTAGAAGTATAGCATTATATATTATTTAAACAATTATATTTATTTTGATATTTTATACTTTGTCATTAATATATGTACTTACTATATTACCATAAATGAATAAAAATATTATATTTTAGCTACAACATTTAATTGTACATTAAAATGCACTCCCCCGCACGACTAATAAGTTATAATTAAAGCATAGCATTACCGTGCGGTAAGGTGGTACAGCTCGTACGCGGGAAAAAGAACAATAAGAAATATAAACTTTATTAATTTTTTATTATTTATAAATTATTGATAAAAATATAAATGGTTTTATTAATAGAGTTATAAAAACTTACTTGATAAAAGCGTAATTTATTGTTAATATCTTGAATATAGTTAATATAACTTATAAATATATAAAGTTAAAAACGAAGGAGAATAATACTTATGTCAATAGCATTTTTATTTCCGGGACAAGGCTCTCAAACTGTTGGAATGGGTAAATCTTTATATGATAATGTAGCAGAGTCTAAGGCTATATTTGATAAAGCTGCTAATATTTTAGATGATGTAGATATTAAGGCATTATGTTTTGAAGGAACTGAAGAGGATTTAAAGAAAACAGAAAACACTCAGCCTGCTTTGGTTACTGTTGGTATGGCTGTTTATGAGGCTTTAAAAGCTAAAGGAATAAAGGGAGACTATTTTGCAGGACATAGTTTAGGAGAGATTACTGCACTTTCTGCTGCTGGATACATCTCTTTTGAAGATGCTGTAAAGATTGCAAGAACAAGAGGTCTTCTTATGGCAAAAGCCGGTGCCGATGCTCCTTATGGTATGGCTGCTGTGCTTGGTTTGGATTATGACACCGTTTCTAAATGCATGCCTGAAAGCAAAGAAGTAGTTGCTGCTAACTATAACTTAAAAGACCAAATTGTTATATCTGGTTTACTTAGTGCTATAGAAACTGTTACTCCTAAACTTCAAGAGGCTGGTGCTAAAAGGGTTATGCCTTTAAAAGTTTCTGGTGCTTTCCACTCACCTTTTATGAAGCCTGCCGCTGATGAACTTAAAAAATTCTTGGATAATGTTCAATTTAATAATAGCGGT
Source organism: Brachyspira pilosicoli (assembly GCF_008016535.1). Taxonomy (GTDB): domain Bacteria; phylum Spirochaetota; class Brachyspiria; order Brachyspirales; family Brachyspiraceae; genus Brachyspira; species Brachyspira pilosicoli_A. Next base: position 21,253 of record NZ_SAXY01000061.1, on the reverse strand, counting down.
AATAAAGTTTTATCTAATGTTACGGCAGATGTACATAACTTCGATAATATAAAAGACAACCTTTACAAACAAATGTTCTCTACTGTAAGATGGTATGATAGTATGATTAATCTTCAAAGCAAAGGAGTTAATAAAATATATGAATGCGGACCCGGTAAAGTTTTAGTTGGTATGTCTAAAAAGATAGCTCCTGAAATAGAGGCTGTTTGCGTATTTGATAATGACTCTCTAAACTCAGTACAATAAAAAATAATTTTTTTAATATTTATAAAAATAAAAAGGAGGCTTTTTGAGCCTCCTTTTTAACTATATTTTAAATGTTTAACTAATTAGATTTTTCCAACTAAATCAATTCCTGGTTTTAAAGTTTTAGCACCTGGCTTCCATTTAGCAGGACAAACTTCGCCGCCATGCTCAGCTACATATTGAGCAGCTTGTACTTTACGAACTAATTCATTAGCATCTCTACCAATGCCCATATCATGTACTTCATAAGCCTTAATTTCACCTTCAGGATTTACAATAAAGCTTCCGCGTAAGTCTTGTCCAGCTTCTTCTACAAATACTTCAAAGAATCTTCCTAATAATCCTGTAGGGTCTCCAAGCATAGTATATTTTAAATTTTTAATAGTTGGTGAAGCGTCTGCCCAAGCTTTATGTACGAAATGTGTATCTGCAGATACTGAATATACTTCACAGTTAATTTTTTTAAGTTCATCATAAACAGTACCTAAATCTTCTAATTCTGTAGGACATACAAAAGTGAAGTCTGCAGGATAGAAGAAAAATACACTCCATTTACCTAATACATCTTTTGTGCTAACTTCTTTAAACTCTCCATTTTGATAAGCATCAACTTTGAAATCTATAAGTTTTTTATTGATTAAACTCATTATAAACTCCTTTTATTTATGTTTGTATGTTCTAACAATACATTAAATAATAAATTTTGTCAAGTAAAAAAATGTACAAATTAGTAAAAATTACTAAAAAATATATATTTTTTAATGCTTAAAATGTCTTATGCCAGTGAATACCATAGCAATACCATGTTCATTACAAGCATCTATTGATTCTTGATCTCTCATAGAGCCTCCTGGCTGAATTATAGCTTTTATATTATATTTAGCACAAGCGTCCACTACATCTCTAAATGGGAAGAAAGCATCAGAAGCCATTACAACCCCATCTCCTGCTCTCTCTAAAGCATCTTCGCAAGCCCAAATCCTGTTAGTCTGTCCGCTTCCTATACCCTTAGCCATAAAGTCTTTTATAACTACTATAGCATTAGACTTAGCATATTTTACAACCTTCATTCCGAATACTAGATTCTTCATTTCTTCTTCTGTAGGCTTTTTATCTGTTACAACTTTATAATCTTCTATTAGAGTAGTGTCTTCATCCTGTACAAGTAACCCTCCATCTACTTTAACAAGATTGATTTTATCATTAGTATTAGTTTTATACTTTATAACTCTTAAATTCTTTTTTGTTTTTAATACTTCTAAAGCCTCTGGAGTAAAATCTTTAGCAATAACAATTTCTAAGAATATTTTTATAAGTTCTTTTGCTGTATCTTCATCTACAGTGCTGTTAAATGCTACTATTCCGCCGAATATAGAAGTAGGGTCGCAGTTATAAGTTCTATTATAAGCCTCAAATACACTTCCTCCTAAAGCAGCACCGCAAGGAGTAGAGTGTTTTATAGCAGAGCATGCATATTCTTTTTTAGATTCATCAAATTCCAACACTATTTTTAAAGCTATATCCATATCTCTAATATTGTTAAATGAAAGCTCTTTTCCGTTTAACTGTTCATAATCTTTCATAGAGCCTTTATCTGTAGTTGATACATAATAGCTTGCATTTTGATGAGGATTTTCCCCGTATCTTAATTTTTCTTTTAATGCATAAGACATATTCAAATAATTAAGTTTTTTGTCTTCTTTGTTTTCTAATGAACTAAACATAAACTCAGACACTGCAGCATCATAAGCAGAAGTTAAATTAAATACTTTAGAAGCTAAATATTTTTTTGTTTCAAAACTAACTTCGCCTTTTTCCATTTCACTTTTTACCAAATCATAATCTTTTACATCGCTTATAACAACAACATCTTTAAAAGACTTGGCAGCAGAACGAAGCATAGTAGGTCCGCCTATATCAATAAACTCTATCTTCTCTTCAAATTTTAAACTCTCATCTTGCACCTTCTCAAAGAAAGGATAAAGATTAACTATAACCATATCAATAGGAGTAATTCCCCTCTCTTTAATAGTTTCCATATGAGTAGGATTATCTCTTATAGCGAGTATTGCACCATGTATTTTAGGGTCCAAAGTTTTTACTCTTCCATCAAGCATCTCTTTAGCTCCTGTAACTTCAGCAACCTCTATTACAGGAATATTATTCTCTTTTAAATATTTATAAGTTCCGCCTGTAGAAACTATTTCCACATTCTTTGAAGTTAAAAACTTAGCAAAATCCAATATTCCGTCTTTATAAAATACAGATATCAATGCTCTTTTAATCATAAACAATCTCCATAAAATATAGTATTTAATGAAAATATTATAATATAAATAGAGCTATTGTAAAGAGTAAATATTGTAATATAGTATATAAATACTCTTTTTGCATATAATAACTATAAATAGAACAATATAATAAATAATTTATAATAATAAAATATTTTTAAGAATATATTAATAAATGTTTGGTATGATATTGACATTTTTTAAATAAATGTTAGAATATACTAACAATATTTAAGTATCAACTAACATAAACAAAGGCGTTGCTATGAAATATATAATATTAATCGCTGTTATAACAAACATACTATATAGCTACAACTCAAAAGAAATAAATAATTTTTATAATAATTACTATTCTTTAAAATATGATATTAATTTATTAAAAGCAAATAATTCTCAAACTTATAAAAATATATATAACTTAATAACTTCAAAAAATATATCAAGCGATAAAGAAAAATTTAATTATTTAAAAAAGGCAATAGATGAAAATAAAGATTATATAACATCAAAAGATATAGATTATTTGATAAGCATATCAGAGTTAATGAATTATATTGCATATTATTCATCACTTCCTGATAAAATTTCTTACGGTAAAAAATCTAAAGAGATATATCAAAATATTTTAAAAATTGACAGCAGCAACTTTTTTGCACTTCTTGGAACAGCTATAGGCTATATGCATGCTCCAGCCATAGCAGGAGGAAGCGATAAAAAAGCATTTGAATATTTCAATAGAGCTTTAAACAACTCTAAAGAAAAATACCAAAAATATTTATCTTATGTATGGTTATCACAATATTATTTCAAAATAAAAGATGATGAGAACTATCAAAAATATATTGATATGAGCAGAAGTGTATACCAAGATGGGATATTATTAAAGGAGGCCATAGAGAGAAACAAAACCGAAAAGAAACCTTTATAAAAAAATATCAGTTTAATCAGTTTAAATGAAAATATAAAATATATATGTATGAATAATTAAGAAATACAAAAAGAATAATAAATAAACATAATAAAGGATAAAAATATGAGACGTTTATATATCATTTTAACGGCTTTAATAATAAATGCTTATAGTGTATTTAGCTACACAGTTGTAGAGGATTTTAATGATTTTTTGGTTGATGATAATCAATTAAGAGTAAGACTTGATAGATTTGGAGTATTAGCGGGTACTGATAATTTACGTTTTGTTGTTGGGGTAAATGGTGAGACTGCTGGAGTTTTGTTAGACAATTTAGATAACGGAAGCAAGGGCGGAATAAGCACTTTTAGACCTGCTGCTTTAGCTGGATTTGGGTATAAGACAGAGAGTTTTGCTATTGGTGCTGGATATCAATTCAAATATGTTAGCGGAAGTTGGCAGGCACATACTCCTATACTTACGGCTGCTTTTCTTAATCAGAATTTAAGAATTAATGTACCTGTTACAATAGGAGTTGGAAGCGGAAGCGTTAATGACGGAGATATGGCAGTTTCAACAGATACAAGAATAGAATATTACACAGGTAATAATATTTTCAGCAGAATAAGAGTTAATCTTAAATATGGTATGTATAAATTAAAAGCAAATGAAAGCAGAAGCGGCGAATTAGCTAATGGCGGTAATTTAAATATTGGAAATATGAATTTAGGCACAGTTGGAGAAAATGGACTATACGGATTTACTGAAGATACTACAGCACATTCTATAGGTGTAGATATTAGAGGATATTTTATAGCGGCAACCGACCCTATATTGATAGAGCCTCAAATAAGAGTGATATATCAGGGTTCTATAGCAGATTTTAAAGGAACTTCATATACAGTTACACCTCCGGGAATGGACGCTAAAGATGGGGCTGCTGAATTTGGACTTTATAATATAGATGCTTCAAACCCTATAGGTGCTTTTGAGTTGGGCGATACAGGTTTTGCTATGGCTCCTTATTATGATTTTACTGCTCACAACATAGCTTTTACAGGGGAAGGAGCTGCTATAGAGATAGGAGGCACAGAATATTATATAACTAAGCCTCAATTTGTAGGTGTGTCTGTTCCTGTTGGTTTTACTGCTGAAAGTGATTTGATAACACTTTATTTAGAGCCTGCTGTATCATTCTCTATGATTACTGGAGGAATTAATGCTTATGCAAGCAGTGCTAAACCGGTGAGAATACCTCCTATATTCTATTCTGTGGGTTATTTAGTGTATGGAGAATTATACATCAATCCTATGCCTAATTTGGAATGGTATTTTGAGGCACAAATTGGAGGAGCTACTACTGTTGATGGTATAGGAAACAGTGCTGACAATGGACTTGCATTCAATGGAAGTACTGGTATCACTTGGAAGTTTTAATAAGTTTTAAAATTTTATTATAATATATTGATTTTTGGGAATAGTATATTGGGTGTCTTAAAAAAAGATGCCCAATATATAAAAAAGAGTTATAAAAATGTGCATTAAAAGAACAAACGACAAAGTATATAAAAAAAGAGAAAATGAAAAAAGAGTAATGTTTTATATGATTAATCTTTACTGCAAACATCATCATAAAGATTATCAAAAAATTTGCTCTAAAACATTTGGAAGCAAGCTCTTATGCAAAGAATGCGAAGAAATATACAATTACTCAATAGAGAGAACAGACAATTGCAGATTTATAAAAACTAAAACTTTCTGCAGTGCTTGCCCAAAGCAATGTTATAAAACAAACATAAAAAATAAAGTAAAACAAATTATGTCTTTTTCTGGAAAAATAATGCTGATTTACCACCCTATAATAGCACTAAAGCATGTATTTGTTATGATAAGACATAATCTTATAAAAAATAAAAAATTAGATTTTAAAGGCATTATATGAAAACATTGTTAATAATTTTAGGTTTTATTTGTGTGGCTATAGGAGCTATTGGAATAGTAGTGCCAATACTACCAACAACGCCTTTTTTGTTATTAGCATCTTTCTTTTTTGCAAAAGGCTCTAAAAAGTTTCATGATTGGTTTATGTCTACAAAACTATACAAAAAACACTTAGAGAGTTTTGTTAATTCAAGAGCTATGACATTAAAATCTAAATTAACAATACTTATCCCTGTCAGCTGTATGCTTATAATTACATTTATATTTGTTAATAATTTGCATGCGAGGATTTTATTAGTTATTTTATTTATAGGCAAATATCTGTATTTTTTCACGCAAATAAAAACAATAAAAGAATAAATAATAATAAAAAAACAAATAAAAATAACTTTTAAATACATACACAAAAATACTTTAATTTTGTTTAGGGGAAATAATTTATGGTGAAATATATACTTGTAATAAATATAATATTTTTATCTTTGTTTGATATATTATACTCTCAAGAAGAAAATAATAATAATAATGAAAAAAAAGGTTTTCAGTCTGTGCTTGATAATAGATTTTTTTCTATAGGTTTATTCAGCAGTGCAGATTCGATAAAAACATCTGTTAATATAGAATTTGGTTTTAAGTTAATGAAATACAATAACTTTCAGATAAAAAGCTACACTTCTGTTGTAGGCTCAAAGATATATGATGACAGTCCTCAAATGTATCAATTAGGCCTTATGCAAAAGTTTATATTTGGAGGCGATGATGAGTATAAAGGAACTATAAGCGTATCAAGATATGGGTTTGCTTTTGGAAGTTTTGGATTTTTATCTTTTGATGCTGATAAAGACGGAAAGTTTTTATTTAGTGCTCCATATTATTTTGAAGTTGGCGGAGGGGCTGGTTTTAATATAAATGTAAGTGAGCATGTGGGTATAATATTAGAATTTGGAGGCGGACTTCATATGGTAATAAATGGAAAAGAATTAGGATATCCTGAGAAAATAAACAAAGCTGGGTTTGGAAGAATGAGCATTGGAGCTAGATATTATTTTTAATTAATGCGTATTTATTATTAAAAATTACTTTTAACAATAAATACGTATATAAAACTTTTTCTCTAAATTATATGCTATATAAGCAAATAACAGTTTTAACTTTATTAATTGTATATAAAAAATTATTCTCTGCTTGAGAAAACTTTATCTATGATGCCGTATTCTTTAGCCTCTTCAGCACTCATAAAATAATCTCTATCCATATCAGCTTCAAGTTTTTTAAGTTCCTGACCAGTATGCTTAACAAATATGTCATTTAATATAGCTTTTAATCTTATAGTTTCTCTTAATTGTATTTCCATATCAGTAACCATACCTCTAGAACCGCCTGAAGGCTGGTGTATCATAATTCTAGAGTTTACAGTAGCAAATCTCTTACCGCTAGCACCGCCTGCAAGAAGTAAAGCACCAGCAGAAGCAGCCTGACCAACACATAAAGTAGCAACATCAGGTTTTACATATTGCATAGTGTCATACATACCTAAAGCAGCAGTAACAACGCCACCGGGACTGTTTATATATAAAGAAATATCTTTTTCAGGGTCAGCAGATTCCAAGAATAATAACTGTGCTATAACAACATTAGCAACATCATCATTAATCTCACCGCCCAAGAATATAATTCTATCTTTTAAAAGTCTTGAGTAAATGTCATAAGAACGTTCGCCTCTGCTTGTTTGTTCTATAACATAAGGTATAGTCATATAGCTTTTTTCTATATATTTTTTATCAACTCTGTCAAATTTGTACATAATAAACCCTTTATTAAAATAAATTATCTAAAAATTAATAGCCAGCCCAAAGATCATTTTCATTAGCAACAAATCTTCCAGCATCTTTTTCTGTGATATTGATATGCTCTTTTATATAATCTAATATAGCCTCTGATACAGCTCTGTTTTCTGCTTCTTTCATTATATGATTAATAATGTCTTGCTGCTCTTCTTTAGGTCTTTTTGATAATCCTAAATAGCTTTGATATTGATAAAGTCTGTTAGCATATTCTCTAGCTTTATCCTCATTTATGTTAAGAGAATCTTTATAAACATCAGCAAACTTAGCCATAATCAAATCAAAACTAATTTGTTTTTTAACATTTTCTTCATATTCTTTTTTGATATCTTCTTCTTTTTTACCAACAGAAATAAAGAAATCTGTTTTAGTCATTCCGTTTCCAGAAACTTGTCTTTCAAAGTCCTCTAAAGATCTATCTAATTCCATTTCATAATAGCCTTTAGGTATATCCACTTTAACAAGTTCTAACATTTTATTAAAAATAGCATCATTTATAAGCTCAGAATCTGCTCTAGCTTCTGCTCTTTTAGCTAAATGCTCTTTTAAGCCCTCTTTTACTTTTTTTACTTCCTCTTCTTTAGAGTCATCTTTAATATTCGGCTTTTCTACTTTTAATACTTCCATAATTAAAGTAGCTTCTCTGTCATTAACATAAGTAGTTAAAAGCTTTTTATCGCCTTTTTTAACATCTACAGCATTTTTAGCAAATATAGTTTCATTTTCATTATCTGTAGCTATAAGAGTTAATTCTTTATTATATTTTTTGTTTTCTTCATCATCAAACTCAATTTTTACATATACTTTATCGCCAAGCTCAGATTTTAATTCGCTCTCTTCAAAAGGAGAAAATCTCTGTAAAGATAATTTATATGCTTTTTCAACAGCCTCGTCATCAACATCATATTTATTTTTTTCTAAACTTATAGATGAAAGTTCAGGCAAAGTAATATCAGGAAGCGGATAATATTCATAAGTAAGGTGAAGCCCGTCATCTTTATTTTCTAAATATGACAATTTAGGAGTAGCAATACATTTAGCATTTTTTTCATCGCTGTAAGTATTCCAAACATTTTCTATCATCACTTCATTAGTAGCTGATTCTAAACCATCTTTATATCTTGAAAGTATAATATTGTTAGGAGCATGTCCAATTCTAAAACCTTTAATATTAACTTTAGGTTTATAATATTCAATTTGTTTTTCTAATTCTTTATTATAAGCGTCTTTAGAAACAACAACTTTTAGAGTAACTAAATCCTTATCATCTGTAGAAGTTTCGAAGTTAAAATCTTTAATTTCCATTAATACACAACCTTTATATAAAAAATTAAAAAACCCTCAACAGAAATAATTCTATCGAGGGTTATCTGATGAGCGGGAAACGGGACTCGAACCCGCGACAGTCTGCATGGCAAGCAGAAACTCTACCAACTGAGTTATTCCCGCATTAGACTTGTGAAGTATTATAACATAAACATATTTAAATGTCAATACTTTTTTAGAAGTTTAATTGTTTAGGAGCCATAGATATTGCACGTTTTTTTAGTTTAAAAAAAGCAGGTATTCCTTATAATTTAATTAATTAAAATAAAACAAAAGGAATACCTATGAAAGAATATACTTCAAATCAAAGAAAAAAGATAGTTATAAAAATCAATAAAGTTAAGAATAAAGAAGTATTAGCTTTAAAATATAAGATTAGTATTAGAACATATTATTATTGGAAAAGCCAATTAGAAACTTATTCTATTATAAAACCTAAATCTACTGCACCTAAAACTAATAAAAATAAATTGAAAAATAAAAAGATTATTAAAAGAATAATTGAAATAAGAAAATTATACGGTTATGGTAAATTAAAAATAAAAAAACAATTAGAGTTAGAAGACATTAAAGTAGGAACAACAGCTATAGAAACTGTCCTAAAAGAAAATAATTTGTATAGGAGCAAAAAGAAAAAAATTAAGAGAAAGCATAAAGGAAAACATGCAATTTATATCAAGGAGGCAGGGGAAAAGGTACAAATAGATGTCAAATATGCTTTTTTTGGTGAAATACGCTATTATCAGTTTACTGCTGTAGATTTAGCAACAAGAATGAGCTTTAGATATTTATATGATGAAAAAAGTCCATACAGTACCATTGATTTTATGAAACGGCTTATAGATTATTTTCCTTTTAGAATACATTGTATTCAAACGGACAATGGTACAGAATTTACTTACCGTAAACATTCATTTAATACCAAACATCCATTAGATATATTTTGTAAGAAAAACTATATTAAAAGGGTTTATAGTCCAATTGCATCACCTTGGTATAATGGAGTAGTAGAGAGTACACAAGGACAAGACCAAAAAGAATTTTATGATTTTTGTACTAAAGAATTAACCTTAAAGAAAGCAAATAAAAACATACAAAAATATAATCATTTTTTCAATTATAAACGAATACATTCTGCTTTAAATTATGATACACCTATGCTATACTTTTATAAATTAAGGAATTCCTAACTGCAATATGTTTGGCACCCGTGCATTTTAGAAGTTTAATTATTTTATAAGCAAACATATATTTATAACTAAAAACAAATAATTTAATCATACTTTTATTAAATACTTAAACTCCAATTTTCATCATTATGATATATCATTAATTTTGTCATGCCGCCGTCTACTGTAATATTTTGAGCATTTATAAAATTGTTATTGCAAATAAACCAAGCGGTAGTAGCTATGTCTGAAACTTCGCCTATTTTAGCAGATGGATGCTGAAGTATATCTTCTTTACTAAAGTTAGATTCATTAGAGGTGTTTATCCAACCCGGGCTAATAGAGTTTACGCGAACTTTATGCGATAAGCTAATGGCCATAGAATGAGTAAGAGCCATAATTGCACCTTTTGAAGCACTATAGCTTTCACTGTCTTTTTGCGACATAAAAGCTCTTGTGGAAGATATATTTATTATGCATGCATTTTTATTAAAATTGTTTATTAAGTTTTTTGTTATTTGATAAGCAGATGCAACTGATACTTTAAAAATCTCTAAAAAGTCATCATAGCTGCAATTACTTAATAAGCCCATATTTGAATAACAAGCATTATTTATGGGGCTGTCCTAGATAACTTAAATTTGTTAAAATTTAAGTATGAAACGCAGTAAATTAAGTGAAGAAAAACAATTTAAATTAATAGAGCATTTTGTAGCAGGAACTACAGCAAGGACTGCCTCTGCTCTTATTGGAATTAATCGTAAAACAGCAATATTATATTATCATCATTTACGAGAATTAATATTTGAATATGAGAAAGAAAAAGAAGAAGAAATTTTTAATGGAGAAATAGAAGCAGATGAAAGTTATTTTGGCGGTAAAAGAAAAGGAAAAAGAGGAAGAGGAGCTTGCATATAAAATACCAGTGTTTGGTTTGTTAAAAAGAGGAGGAAAAGTATATGTAAAAATGATAAATAATACTAAAATAAGCACTTTAATACCAATTATTAGGCAAAAAGTACAGCCTGATAGTATAGTTTATTCAGATTATTATCATAGTTATGATGTATTAGATGTATCAGAATTTAAGCACTTTAGAATTAATCATAGTGAAAAGTTTGCTGAAGAAAAGAACCATATTAATGGTATAGAGAATTTTTGGAATCAAGCGAAAAGACATCTTCGTAAATTTAATGGAATACCAAAAGAACATTTTCACTTATTTATTAAAGAATGTCAATTTAGATTTAATAATACAAAAGTTGACAAACAGTTGGAAATTATATATAATTTAGCAAAAAAGGAGCTTTTTTAGTTATCTAGGACAGCCCCAAAATAAATATTCAAAAATAATAAAAAAACATAAATTAACAGTTACAATTATTATTTAAATATTATATATTAGACCAATAATAATATTACATATAATAGGTTATGGAGTTATCTTATGATTAAACTTATAGGCATATTAGTTATAATAGTAGGCTTTGCTTTGAAGTTAGATACTATAAGCATAGTTTTACTTGCTGGAATAATAACAGGTATTGTTTCTGGAATGGGCATTATTGAAATATTGTCATTTTTGGGCAATGCATTTGTTGCTAACAGATTTGCCACATTATTAGTTTTAACTTTAGCTACTATAGGCATATTAGAGAGAAATGGCTTAAGAGAAAGAGCTACAAAATGTATTATGGGTATAAGAGGGGCTACTTGCGGCAAGATATTAAGTCTTTATGTAATTATAAGAACTATTGCATCAGCATTATCTATTAGAATAGGAGGGCATGTTAATTTTATAAGACCTTTAATTTACCCTATGGCAAGGGGTGCTTTAGAGAAATACGGTATTTATGATAAGCAATTAGATGAGAAAGTGAAGGCAATATCAAACAGCGTTGAAAACTATGGAAACTTTTTTGGGCAGAATGTTTTTATAGCATCTGCTGGGGTACTGTTAGTGTTAAGCACTTTGCAAGAATTAGGAATAAAGAATGTAGATGCATATTCTATAGCAATCTCAAGCATACCAATGGCAATAGTTGCTATGATAGTTTCTGTAATAAGAAATTATTTATTTGATTTGAAATTAAAAAAATTAATAGATTCATTAAAAGAAAATAAAAATTAATGAGTATAATTTTGGAGAATATAAATATGGTAAATAATCTTTTAGAAGTTTTATATATAATTTCTGGAATCATAATATTAGTATGCGGTATATATGCATATAAAAACAAAGAAAATAAAAAAAGAATAGGAAGTGCATTATTTTGGATAATATTGGGGTTTATATTTATTTTTGGTAAAGTTATTCCTTCGTTTGTTGTGGGTATACTTTTAATAGTGTTAGCATTATTAACCGCTACAAAAAATGTGTCATTACAATCTTTAAAACCTGTTTCTGATGCCTACAAAGAAGAAAAAGAAAAGCTATTCAAAAACTTACTTTTTATACCAGCTATATCAATAGGCTTAATAGCATTTTTGGTTGCACAATTTACAAAATTAGGCGGATTAATAGGCTTAGGTATAGGGGCAATGTCATCATTAATTTTATGTATGATAATAACAAAAGAAAAAGCTTCAACTGTTCCTTATGAATCATCAAGAATGCTTCAGCAGATGGGGCCAAGCGTTATACTTCCGCAGTTATTAGCTTCATTAGGAGGATTATTTGCAGAGGCTGGAGTTGGTGAGATAGTAGCAAATATAATGAAAGGCGTTATACCTGCAGATAATAAACTTTTTGGGGTTATTGGTTATTGCGTATCTATGGCTGTATTTACTATAGTGATGGGAAATGCCTTTGCTGCTTTCGCTGTAATAACTGCTGGAATAGGCATACCTTTTGTTATTGGTTTGGGAGGAGATCCGAATATTGTTTCTGCTTTAGGTTTAACTGCAGGTTTTTGCGGCACATTAATGACACCTATGGCTGCCAATTTTAATATGATACCTGCTTCTATATTGGAAATGGAAAATAAGAACGGCGTTATATTAGAACAAATACCAGTAGCTTTAATACTTCTTGTAATAAACACAACTATAATGTATTTATTTGCTTTTAGATAAAAAATTATTATTAAAGAAATTATTAAAATTGTTAAAAATTATTTTTATAAAAGGAGCTAATAAAATGAAAGTATTAATAACAGGATTTGACCCATTCGATAAAGAAAAAGTTAATCCTTCATGGGAGGCAGTTAATAGCTTGCCTAATAACATAGAAGGCAATGAAATAATAAAATTACAGCTTCCAACAGTATTTAAAAAATCTGCAGAAAAACTTTTTGAAAATATAAAAAATCTTAAACCTGATGTAGTTATATGCGTAGGTCAAGCAGGCGGAAGATATGAGATATCATTAGAAAGAGTAGCCATAAATATAGATGATGCAAGAATAAAAGACAATGAAGGAAATCAGCCTATAGATGAAACAATATTCAGTGACGGAGATAGTGCTTATTTCTCTAAACTTCCTATAAAAGCTATTAGAGATGAATTAAAAAATATCCCTATACCAGCAGCAGTATCAAACACAGCGGGGACTTTTGTATGCAATCATATAATGTATTCTTTGTTATATTATATAAATAAAAATAATTTAAATATCAAAGGCGGATTTATACATGTTCCTTATATAATAGAGCAAATACTTGATAAGCCTAATACAGCCTATATGCCAAAAGAAATGATAGTAAAAGCTCTTGAAACAGTTATAAAAACTACAGTAAATAATAATTAATAAAAAATTGTAATATGACTTGCTGGAAAATATATTAATAATTATTTTTATTTATTTTTGCAGGCAAGTCATTCTTAAAAATTAATATTTTCAAATCTATTTTATTAATAAAAACTATATTGAATATAATTTATCACAAAAAACTTTTAATAATAAAAATCACTTTATAAAACTAATAATATAATATATAATCATTACTAATAAAAACTACATTCAAATGATGAGGTATATTCAATGAACTATCGTATCTTTATAGAGAAAAAAGAAGGCTTTGATTTAGAGGCTAAAAGATTAGAAAGCCAATTAAAAGAGAATTTTCAAATAAAAAGCAGTGTAAGACTTCTTAACGTTTATGACATTTTTAATATAGATGAAAGTAAATTAGCTAATTCTATTAATGTAATATTTTCAGAGCCTCCTACAGATAGGATAGTTGAAAAAAAAGATTTTGATAGTTTAAAACATTTTGCTGTAGAATATTTGCCCGGACAATTTGACCAGAGGGCTGATTCTGCATTGCAGTGTTTGAAGCTTATTTATAATGATATTGAAGAAGTAACTATAGTAAGCGGAAAAGTAGTTATTTTTGACGGAAATATAGGTAATGTAGATGACAGCACCATAGAGAAAATAAAAAAGTTCTATATTAACCCTGTAGAAAGCAGAGAAAAAGATTTAAGCAAATTAGAAATAGAGCCTCATCAAAAAGCTGATGATATAAAAGACGTAGAAAACTTTATTAATTTAAATACAGAAGAGCTTCATAAATATAGAGATAATCTTGATTTGGCAATGACTTATAAAGATATAGAGTTTGTGCAGAATTATTTCAAAAATGAAGAGAAAAGAAACCCAACAGAAACAGAAATAAAAGTTCTTGATACATATTGGTCTGACCATTGCAGGCATACTACATTTATGACAAAGATTAATGATGTAAAATTAGAAAATGATAAGAGCAATTTTTCAGAAGTGATACTCAATGCTATTAATAGATATTATAGTATGAGAAAAGAGCTTTACGGTGAAGATGTTGACAGTAAAAGAGATATTAATTTAATGGACATGGCAACAGTGGCTGCTAAATATATAAAGAAAAAAGGAAAGCTTGAAGATTTAGAGATTTCTGATGAGATAAACGCTTGTTCAATATATATAGATGTTGATGCTGTTGATGAAAACGGGAAAAACAAAACAGAAAAATATTTATTGATGTTTAAAAACGAAACTCATAATCACCCTACAGAGATAGAGCCTTTCGGCGGAGCTTCTACATGTTTGGGAGGAGCTATAAGAGACCCGCTTTCTGGAAGAAGTTATGTATATCAAGCTATAAGGGTTACAGGAAGTGCAAACCCACTAGAGAAATTAGAAGATACTTTAGCTGGAAAACTTCCTCAAAAGAAAATTACTACCACAGCAGCTGCAGGATATTCTTCTTACGGCAACCAAATAGGGCTTACAACTTGTTTAGTTAATGAAATATATGATGAAGGATATAAAGCAAAAAGGCTTGAGGTTGGTGCTGTTGTGGGAGCTGTTCCTGTGGACTATGTACGCAGAGAAAAACCAAGGGCAGGAGACATAGTTATAGTGCTTGGCGGAAGAACAGGAAGAGACGGCTGCGGCGGTGCTACAGGTTCATCAAAAAGCCACACTGATACATCTTTAAGACTTTGCGGTGCTGAAGTACAAAAAGGTAATGCCCCAGAAGAGAGAAAGATTCAGAGACTTTTCAGAAATAAAGAGGTTACTAAATTAATAAAGAAATGTAATGACTTTGGTGCGGGCGGAGTTTCTGTTGCAATTGGTGAATTATCAGACGGAATTGATATTAACCTTGATGTGTTGCCTGTTAAATATTTAGGTTTAAACGGCACTGAGTTAGCAATATCGGAATCTCAGGAGAGAATGGCTGTTGTTGTTGAAAGTAAGGATGCAGATAATTTTATAAAGCTTGCCAACAAAGAAAACATTGAATCTACAAAGGTTGCTACTATAACAGACACTAACAGACTTGTAATGTATTTGAAAGGCAAAAAGATTGTAGATATAAGCCGTAAGTTTTTAGACACTAACGGAGCTAAACAAGAGACTAATGCAGTTCTTAAAGATATTAACTTTGACAATAATCCATTCAACACAAAAAATGCTTGCTCTCTAACTTCTCATTGGTTTAATATGGTAGAAGATTTAAATATTGCTTCTCAAAAGGGACTAATTGAAATGTTTGACTCATCAATAGGGGCCGCTACTGTACTCATGCCTTTCGGCGGAAAATATCAAATGACCCCAAGCGATGTAAGCATTCAAAAAATACCAATATTTGATAACAATGCAAAACAAATAAATACAGCTTCCGCTATATCTTGGGGTTATAATCCTTCTATAATGAAATGGTCAGAGTTTCACGGAGGAATATATTCTGTAATAGAATCAATGTCAAAACTTGTTTCTATAGGTGCTGATTACAAAAAGATAAGATTATCATTCCAAGAGTATTTTGAGAAATTAGGAAGCGATGCTAAAAAATGGGGTAAAGTTTATTCTGCATTGCTCGGCACAATATATGCTCAGACTGAATTTGATATACCTGCTATAGGCGGAAAAGACTCTATGAGCGGTACTTTTAATAATATATCAGTGCCTTCCACTTTGATATCATTTGCAGTATCAACTGTTGACAGTAGTGATGTTATATCTCCAGAGTTCAAATCTGCTAATAATTATGTGTATTTAATAAAGCATAATATGCTTGATAACTATATGCCTAATATTGCCGAAATAAAAGAGAACTTTGACTTTATATATCAAAACATAAAAGACAAAAAAATATTATCAGCATACACAATTAAATTCGGAGGTATTGCTGAAGCTTTAACAAAAATGTCTTTCGGTAACAGAATAGGTGTTGATATAAAAGATGAGCTTTATTTCTTTAATTTGATGCCTGCTTCATTTATAGTAGAAACTAAAGAAGAGTTAAATTATAAAAATGCTATCTTAATAGGAAAAACTATCAATGAATACAAAATAAAAGTATGCGGGGAAACAGTGGACTTAGAAGAAGCAGAAAAATTATGGCTTGATAAATTATCAACAGTATTCCCTTATAAAACTTATGAAGATATAGAAACTTACAAGCTAGCAGAATATAAAAGAGAAGCACCATTTATATGCAAAAATAAAACAGCTAAACCTAATGTTTTAATAACTTCGTTCCTCGGCACTAACTGCGAATACGACACTCAAAAAGCTTTCTCTGATGCTGGTGCTAATACTGATATTTTTGTATTTAGAAACATTAAGCCAGAGTACATAAAAGAATCTATTGAAGAGATGTCTAAAAAAATTGATAACTCTCAAATATTTATGATACCCGGAGGTTTTAGTGCGGCAGATGAGCCTGACGGTTCTGGAAAATTTATTTCTGCAATACTTACAAATGAAAAAATAAAAACTTCTATACATAAACTGTTAGAACGTGACGGGCTTGTTTTTGGTATATGTAACGGTTTTCAAGCACTAATAAAATCAGGTCTTCTTCCATATGGAAAGATAGGAAACATTACAGAAAAATCTCCTACACTTACATTCAATAAAATAGGCAGACATATTTCACAAATGGTAACAACAAAGGTAGTATCAAACAATTCTCCTTGGTTATACAATATACCTGTAGGAAGCGAATTAGTTGTTCCTGTTTCTCATGGTGAGGGAAGATTCTTTGCTGATGAAGAGATAATAAAAGAGTTAATCAAAAAAGGTCAGATTGCCACTCAGTATGTTAATTTTGAATCAAAGCCTACTAATGAGTTTAGGTTTAACCCTAATGGTTCAGTTTATGCTATAGAGGGCATACTTTCAGAAGATGGAAAAGTGTTTGGAAAGATGGGGCATAGCGAGAGATATGGAGATAATTTATACAAAAACATCATTACAAAAGATATTTACAACATATTTGAAAATGGTGTAAACTATTTTAAATAAAAATATATAAACTTATTCAAAATAAAGCTGTAGTCTTAAATGAAAAGATTATGGCTTTTATTATTATATTAATAGTTAAAAGCTGTAAAATTTAAAGTATTTCAATATCAATCAATAAAAAATTAAAATATTATCAATATATTGAATATTGTTACTTAATAACAATTATTTCCGTTCTTGTGTAAGCAATTTATTAATATATTATAAGGCATAATTATTTTTTATAAAGGAGTTTTTTATTATGAAAAAATTAGTGGTTATTACGGGGGCAAGCTCTGGAATAGGAATGGAAACAGCAAAAAAGTTTTCAGCAAATAGACACCCTACACTTTTAATATCAAGACGCAAAGAAATAATGGATAATTTAAATTTAAAAGATTCAATAAGTGTAAAAGCAGATGTTACAAATTTAGAAGAAATAAGAGCAGCAGTAGAAATGGCTGAAGATAAATATGGAAAAACTGATTTGCTTATAAACTGTGCAGGAGTAATGCTTATTGGAAATATTGATAAACAAAGCTATGAAGAATGGAAAAACATGATAGATATTAATATAAATGGAATACTAACAACTACAAATATAATACTTCCAGATATGATAAAAAGAAATGAAGGCACTATTATAAATATAAGTTCAATAGCAGGAATAAAAACATTTAAAAATCATGGAGTGTATTGCGGAAGTAAATTTGCTGTGCATGCCATAACTGAAAGTATTAGATAAGAAGTAGCCGATAAAAATGTAAGAGTTATAGTATTAGCACCCGGAGTTGTAGAAACTAATCTTTTAGAGCATACAACAGATAAAAATATCAAAGCTGATTATGCTGAATGGAAAAAGAGTATAGGAAATGGTTTAAATGCTTCTGATATAGTTAATTGCATAGAATTCGTTTATAATATGCCTCAAGATATATGCGTAAGAGAATTAGTTATAGCGAAGACAAAACAAATAGACTGATAAAATTATAGGCCATAGTATATTTTTACGCTATGGCTTTTTAATTTAAAACATTTTTATTAATTTATATATAAAAAATATATTTCAAACAAAACTTTAATAATTTACAAGCTTTAAAACTACACAACTATATGCAACAAAAATAAATTGATTGTTTATACAAAAATATTTGCTTCATAAAACATCATTCAATACAATATTTATTTTTTTTTGCAAAATAATTAAATAAAATACTAAACTTTTTTATAGATTGCCGTTAATTATTATAGTTAATTAATTTAAGGAGAAATTATATGACTATAAGCGGTATATCTTCTAACAATGTTATGCAAATGAGTGCAACTTCACTTAATACTAAACCTAATATAGTAGAAGTAAAACCTACTAATATTAATCAGCAGGCTCAAAATATGTCTCCTCTTTCCAGCAGATATACTTATGCTATGGGAAGAGACGGTAAAAGATATATACTTCAGCTTAGAATAGATATAGCTTCAGTAAGAGCTTTTAGTACTTTAGCTTAATAATATAATTACAAAAAATATAATTACAATATGCAGGTAAACTTGCCTGTATATTGTTTTATTCTTTTATCTCTTTTACTACTATCTTATTTCCATTTACAAGTATTACTTTTAATTTGGCATCTTTTTGTATAAACTCGCCTTCACTAATAGCATCATATTTTTTATCATCAATTAAAATGTTTCCTGACGGTCTAAAAGGTGTATAAGCTATTCCTTCAAGTCCAAGTAAATCATCATAAGACTCACTTGAATGATAGCCTGATGTATCTGTTTCTAAGAACATTTTACTTTTAAACACTTTAGATTTTGTCATAAATCTTGCCATTAATATAACAAGTATAATGTCTATTATAAGTGAAACAAAAATTACAAATACAGCCTGAGATATATTAGCTATACCAAAAGACATAAATATGCTTGCAAATATAGCAATTATTCCAGCAATTCCTGTAACTCCAAAGCCCGGTATAACGAAAATCTCTAAAGCAAGTAAAACTATACCAAGCACAA
This sequence comes from Brachyspira pilosicoli, assembly GCF_008016535.1. Classification (GTDB taxonomy): domain Bacteria; phylum Spirochaetota; class Brachyspiria; order Brachyspirales; family Brachyspiraceae; genus Brachyspira; species Brachyspira pilosicoli_A. The sequence goes on along the minus strand of NZ_SAXY01000061.1, from coordinate 1,787 downwards.
ACACAGCAGGTGTAATAAATCCGCTGTCACCAACAAAAAATTGTGCCGTAAAAAACAAAAAGAAACATACAATAGCAATCACACCGCCTACACCAAAACCAGGTGTTTTTATCTCTAAATATATACCAGCTATGGCAATTGATATTAATATGCTTAATACAGCAGGATTACTTAAAAATCTTAAAATAAAATCATACTGACCTTCTTCAAAATTTATTATCTCATAATCATCAATATTTTTTATTTTTAAGATTTCTTCTACAGAGTTTGCTTTACTATTTGCAATATTTATTTGAACAGCCTCATCAGCACTTAATGTAAGTAATGTTTTATCGTCTAAATCAATGCCGTCATCTCTTTTAGTTAATACAATAGTTTCATCAACCATAGCCTCAGCAGCTTTTGCATTTTTTTTAGAGTTTTCAGCAGAAGCCCTCATAGCAGCACGCATAGCACTAACTTCTTTTTCGCTTGCCTTCTTTGGCTCTCCGCCTTGAAGATATACAGGAGTAGCTGCCCCTATAATACTTCCGTCAGACATATAAATCTCTAAGCAGCTTAAAGATATTAAAGCTCCCGCAGATAATGCATTTTTGTTAATATATGCTGCCACTGGTATATCGCTTTCTATCAATGCATTTTTTATCTCTAATGCAGATGACAAAAGCCCGCCCGGTGTATCAATCTCAAGTATTATCAAAGAAGCATTATTTTCTTTAGCCTCTTCTAATCCATTTTTTATATATGAGGCGTACCATCTATTTACCTCCTGAAACTCTAATTTTTTTATAACATACACTTTATCTTTAGCATATATGTTTGAGAAAATAAGAGTAAAAAGAATAGCTATATAAAAAACTTTTTTCATAATTGTTCGTCCGTTTATGTTATTTATTATATTATATATTAAAAATAAAAAATTTTAAAATTACTTGCTAAATGAATTAGTATTTATAAAAATATGTTATAATAAAGAATAGATTAGGAGTTTATATTTATGGCTAATTTATCTTGGAATGAAATAAAAAACAGAGCTTTGGATTTTCAAAAGAAATGGGAAAATGAAAAAAGAGAAAATGCCGAAAAACAAACTTTTTATAACGAGTTTTTTGAAGTTTTTGGATTAAGCAGAAGAAGAGTTGCTAGTTTTGAAGAACCTGTAAAAAAATTAAATAACAAACAAGGATTTATAGATTTATTTTGGAAAGGAGTTTTAATAGTTGAGCATAAATCTTTAGGAAAAAACTTACAAGAAGCTAAAGCTCAGGCATTTGAATATTTTGAAGGATTAAAAGAAGGAGAACTTCCAAGATATATATTAGTTTCTGACTTTAATAATTTTGAACTTTTTGATTTAGATGAAAATGAAGAATACAAATTTGAGTTTAAAGATTTCTATAAAAATATAAAATTATTCGGCTTTATAGCAGGATATCAGAAAAGAGTTTATAAAGATTTAGAGCCTGCCAACATAAAAGCTTCAGAACTTATGGGAAAGCTATATGACAGACTTGCAAAAAATAATTATAAACAGCATGATTTGGAATTATTTTTGGTGAGGGTGCTTTTTTGTTTGTTTGCTGATGATACGGGAATATTTAAAAATGAAGATTTTAAATATTTAATAGAAGATAAAACAAAAGAAGACGGAAGCGATACTGGAATATGGCTTCATCAATTATTTGAAGTGCTTGATACAAAAATAGAAGAGAGACAAACTAATTTAGATGAAACATTAAAAGAGTTTCCTTATATTAATGGGTCTTTATTTGAAAATGCAGTTAAGA
>NZ_SAXY01000060.1 GCF_008016535.1 Brachyspira pilosicoli | reverse complement strand
AAGAGTACACGGCATAGACGAAAGAGAATTTTATTCACGATTAAATAAAAATATAACTGTAGAATTATTAAGAGAAAAATTAAAAGAATATACACATTTTTATAACAATCAAAGATTGATTTCTTCGTTAGGGTATATTACAATCAAAGAAAGAATCGAAAATATTATAGCAAGTAAAAGTACAATATCTATGGCTCCATGACAATACAAAAAATAATTTTTAATATACTAAATAATTTTATACTTAAAAATGCAAACTTAATTATTATAGAATTCTAATATAATTTTAATATATATAATAGGTATATATTAAAATTTTATCTTTACAAAAAGCATTTATTTTAGTATAATTGTCTAAACATAGTTTTAGGGAGAAATAATAAATGACAGACAAAAAATTTTATATCACAACTCCAATATATTATCCTTCAGATTATTTACACATAGGACATTGTTACTGCACTATAGCAACAGATACCATGGCAAGATATAAAAAAATAATGGGGTATGATGTTTATTTTTTAACAGGTACTGATGAACATGGAGAGAAGATTCAAAGAAAAGCAGAAGAAGCTAAAACCACTCCCAAAGAATATGTTGATAATATTGTAGATGCTACAAAAAAATTATGGAAAAGACTTCATATAGATTATAGTCATTATATAAGAACAACAGATGATTATCATGAAAGAATAGTACAAAATATATTTAAACAGCTTTATGATAAAGGATATATTTACAAAGGCTCATATAAAGGTCTTTATTGTGTAAGTGATGAAGCTTTTTTTACAGAGAGTCAGGTTATAAAAAAAGATGATGGAAAATGTTATTGTCCTGATTGTGAGAAAGAATTAGAGTATAAAGAAGAGGAATGTTATTATCTTAAACTTTCTGAGTTTGGAGATTGGCTTATAAATTATTATAAAGAACACCCTGAGTTTTTAGAGCCAAAAGAGAGACAAAACGAGATGCTTAAAAACTTTTTGCTTCCCGGTCTTGAAGATTTAGCTGTTACTCGTAAGGGGTTAAAATGGGGTACACCTTGCCCCATAGATAATGAACATAGCATATATGTATGGATTGATGCTTTATCAAACTATATTACAGCTTTAGGATATAGTGAAGAAGATGAGCTATATAAAAAATATTGGCCTTGCGATGTTCATTTTGTTGGTAAGGAGATTGTTCGCTTCCACGCTATTATATGGCCTATAATGCTTAAAATGCTTGATATACCGCTTCCTAAAAAAGTGTTTGGTCATGGCTGGGTACTTTTTGACGATGGTAAGAAGATGAGTAAGAGTAGGGGAAATGTTGTTGATCCTAATGCTTTAATAGATAAATATGGAGTTGATGCTTTAAGATATTTTCTTATGAGAGAGATTAATTTTGGGGCTGATGGATTTTATTCACAAGAGCTTTTCTTAAAGAGAATTAATAGTGATTTAGCTAATGATTATGGTAATTTGTGGCATAGAATTACTACAATGCTTGGAAAATATTTTGACGGTGTTCTTCCAGAAGAGGTTGAGAGTGTTTATTCTGACAGAGAGAGAGAATTAAAAAAGGCAGTGCTTACTTTAGATGCTAATGTAGAATCTGCTCTAGACTCTTTTAAATTTCAAGAGGCTTTGTTTAACATTTGGGAAGTTATAAAGATGGTAAACAAATATGTTGAAGAGAGTGCACCTTGGAATCTTGCTAAAGATGAAAGTAAAAGAGATCATTTAGCTAATGTTATGTATATATCTTTTCAGGCATACTATATAGTAACAGCTTATTTACAAATATTTTTTGTAGAAACTCCTAAAAATGTATTTAATAGACTTGGTCTTGGAGATAGTGTTCCTTTGGAAGATGCTAAGAAATGGGGTTCTTTAAAGGCTGGAATAAAGATAGAAAAAGGAGAGCCTTTGTTCAATAGATATGATATAGAAAAAGAGATAGGTGCTTCTTCTGAGGAAAATAAAAAAGAAGTTAATCCTCCTAAAGAAAATAAACATAAACCATACATAGAAAAAGAAGATTTTGAGAAGTTAGAATTATTGACTGCTACAATAGTTGTTGCTGAAAAGGTTGAAAATGCTGATAAACTTTTAAAGTTTGTAGTTGATATAGGCGGAGGCGAGCAGAGAGTAGTTGTATCATCTATAGCTGAGTATTATAAACCAGAGGAGATGGTTGGAAAGACTGTACTTTATCTTGCTAATTTAAAACCTAAAAAGTTTAGAGGTGTTAATTCACATGGTATGCTTCTTTTGGCAGATAATGGAGATACTCTTTCTCTTATGGTAACAGAAAAAGGTTTTAAATCTGGATGCGAAGTTAATTAAAAATAAGTAAATTAAAATAAAAAATGAAAAATAAAACTTTTAATGAAAGCAAATTAAGAAAAAAGCTTCAAAAAAATAAATTAAATCAAAAACAAAAAAAATTAATTAAGAAAATAGTATTATATTTTTTAATAATAATATTTACTTTGGGTATTGGTTTTGTTTTTAATAGAGCTAAGGTTTTGAGAGTTGAGATAAGGGGGCTTAAATTAATAGCACCAATTACTGTAATAGAAGAAGCTAATTTGAGCGATTATAATAATAAAAGTTTATTTTTTATACCCAAAAAAGAAATAAAACAAAGAATAGAAAATAATATTAGACTTCAAGTAGAAAGCATAAAAATATCTTTTCCAGATTTATTAATCATAAACATTAAAGAGAGAGAGACTTTATTTTTAGCAGAATCTCAAAATGGCATATACGAAATTACTGATGACGGATATATTATAAGAAATTCATCTATTTATAATTATGATGTACCTTATATTACGGGTTTAACCATCACTTCAACAAATGAAAAAATAGAAAATGATTATACAAAATATTTAAGAAGTGTTTTATATGAGTTAAAAACTAACAATTATGATATATATAATCTTATTTCAGAAATAAATGCTTTTGGAAAGGATTTAATACTTTATCCGAGAGGCTGTCAGGTTCAGGTAATATTAGACAAATATGTCACATCTAGTAAATTTGTTGATCTTGCTGCTATATTAAAAACAGTGCATGATCAAGCTACTTTAACTTACAAAATAGATTTTAGATTTAATGAAGCTATAATTAATTAATTAGGATTTATATTTATGAGAGTATCAGCAAAACATATTGATAAATTAGAAGACGATGAAGTTTTTGTATTTGGAAGCAACACTGAAGGCATGCATGCAGGGGGAGCTGCAAGAATGGCTATGAATTGGGGAGCTATATATGGAAAGGCTTTTGGTCTTCAGGGTAAAACTTTTGCTATTCCTACGGTTGATTATACGAGAAGCGGAAAGATGAGTATTGATGAAATAAAAAAGTATGTCGATGAGTTTTTAGATTTTACTATAAAAAACAAAGATAAAAAATTTCTTGTTACAGAGATAGGCTGCGGCATAGCGGGATTTAAAGTATCAGAAATAGCTCCTTTATTTAGAAAGGCATTAGAATATAGTAATGTATATTTGCCAGAGAGATTTATTAATTATTTAAAAGAGAATAATTAGTATATTAAAAATTTTTAAGTTTTTTATTTGTGGTGGCTTTGCCATCTGCGAAGCGTGCCCAAATGGCGAAAACTTTGACGAAGTCCGCACCGCGTAGCTGCAGGAAAAGAACAACAAAAAATTATAGAAAATAATAGTTTTAATATATAGCAAAAATTTTTGACTCTTTTATTTTAATTATTTGCAGGGCTTTGCCCCGCACCCCAGTTCTTTTATTGGTATAAAAGAACCAAAAGAACTGCATTTTTATTATAAATTTTATAATTTAATTGTACATTAAAAGGCACTCCCCCGCACGACTAAGAAGTTATAATTAAAGCATACCATTACCGTGCGGCAAGGTGGTACAGCTCGTACGCGGGAAAAAGTTGAATAAAATAAAAAATTATAAAAATTAAATATTATAACAAAACACAATCAATTATATTTTATTCCTTATCCTTTATAACATTGAAATGTATAAAAGACATCATATTTAAAAATACATATAATATCATCAAACTAGCAATTACAAGCTCTATTATAGCAACATATCTCCATATATAATAATATTCTGCATCAATAGATTTTGAATAGTTAGCAAATTTTAAAAGAGCCTGTGCACCTATTGCAAGAGTGAAAGTGTATGCTGCAAATAACGGTATAAACTTTATTCTAAAAGCTTTTATTAAAGACAAATAAACTTTAAATGTTGTAATTAAACCTAATGCTAAAAACAAATTAAGTATAGCAGTGTTGTATGTTTGAAATGCAGTTAAATATCCGCATAAACATAAATTAGCAGGTGCCCCCATTACAGCGAAAGCAGGAAACTTATCTTCAGCTAAAGGTTCATGGAATATAATTCTATAAAAAATAAAAGGAAACATTATTATATATATAACCATTCCTATATAGACAATAGCTTGTGATAAAGTAGGAAAGCCCATAGCACTTCCACTGACAGAAGCTACAACTATACCAATAGGCAGAACAAACCAGCTAGTCACCATATTATGTCTGTCTTTTAAGTTTATTCTATGAGCTATAAAAGTAATTGCAAATATTGTATGTATAACTATAGCTATAAGCCACATAGCAATACCAAGCGGTCTTATAAATTGTACTACAGAACTAGATATTACCATAATTGCCATATCTAAAGTAGGTATTGTACTTCCTGCTACTGGGTGCTCTAATTCTTTAATAAATGCTTTGAAAGATGAAAATATTTTTGTGATTATTGTAAGTATTAATACAGATGATATTAAAGCTCCAATGTATGCAAAAAGTATTTTTTTCCTGTAAATATAGTCCAAGCGTTGAATATACCGCCTACGCCAAGTGCTAAACCTGTGAGGGCTGTAGGCATTTTGTTTATTTTGTTTATCATAATAAAATTAAAAAAGAATTTATAATAATTCTTTGCTCCTTATATTGTGCGAAAATATTATATATTAAAAAACAGAAAAAATCTATTTAAATAATTGCTATAAATATATTATTATATTAGTATATGTTTAAGGAGAGTTTGTAAAAAATGAAAAAATTAGTTTTCTTATTATTATCTTTAAGTATCATAATAGGGTGTAGTAATTTAACTGACAATATATTAGGAATAAGCAAAAAATATGAAGGCACTTGGATTTGCACTGAAGGTGAACTTAATGGAAAAACAGTAACAATTAATTCTGACGGTTCATTAAAATATGAGAATATTACTATTTCTGCAGCCCTTATTACAAAACATAGCGATGACCATTATTCTGCAAGCACAACATTTGCTAATCAAACTTTCTCAGTTGATCTTGTGTTTACAAGTGACAGCAGTGCTAATGTAGAGGCAGACGGAAAAAGCGGAGTTTTTACAAAGCAATAAATACACAATAATATAATCTAATAACAAGGTCTTTATATGGATTATACAAAATTAAATTCTTTAGCTATAGATAAATGGGTTGAAGATGGTTGGGAATGGGGCATTCCTATTACACATGAAAAGTTTTTAGAAGCTAAAAATGGTAAGTGGGATATGCTTTTAACTCCAACTAAAAATGTTCCTAAAGAATGGTTTGGAAATTTAGAAAATAAAAATGTGTTGGGGCTTGCATCTGGAGGAGGTCAGCAGATGCCAATATTTGCAGCTTTGGGAGCTAAATGCACATTAATAGATTATTCTCAAAAACAGATAGATAATGATGTGTTTGTAGCAAAGAGAGAAGGTTATAGTATAAATGCTATAAAATATGATATGACAAAAAAAATCCCATTTGAAGATGAGAGCTTTGATTTGATTTTTCACCCTGTTTCTAATTGTTATGTAGAGAATGTTTCGCATATATGGAGTGAATGCTATAGAGTGTTAAAAAAAGACGGAAGGCTTATGTCTGGTCTTGATAATGGAATTAACTTTTTGTTTGATGAAGATAGTAAAGAGATTAAATATAAACTTCCATTTAATCCATTAAAGGATAAAAAATTATTAGATGAATTATTAAGTAAAAATGACGGTATTCAATTTTCTCATACTATTGAAGATCAGATAAGAGGTCAATTAAAGTGCGGTTTTAAGTTGATTGATATTTATGAAGATACCAACGGCGAAGGAGTTCTCCATGAATATAATGTTCCCACCTTTTGGGCTACATTGTGTTTGAAGTAAATTTTTAATGCATTAAAAAAAGGGTTCTATCTTTTATAGATAAAACCCTTTAATAAATTACTAATTTTATTAATTATCTTTATTTAGCCATTATAGTGCCTACATACATTTTGTCTGTTCTAACACCCGGCTTAATTTCTCCGTTAATAGAATATATTTTATTTCCTATTAATATTAAACCTTCACCGCAAGGAGCATCAAATGGAACATCTCCTATTGTTTTCCAAGTATTAGATTCGCAGTTATAAATTAATATTTTGCTGTTCCAATCAAACTCATAAGGGTCAGCACCAAAATAACCAGCTCTAAATTGAGACAATGCCGTACCTTGAAGATTACCTAAATTATAAACAGCATTATCATAGATAGCTTTATTGAAACCGCCTATAACGAGCATTTCTGTTTCATTAAGCTTAACTGATACAGCACCAAGCAAAGATATTCCTTCATTGTTAAGAGCCACATCAGAAACAGCTTCCCAAGTATTATTAGCAAAATCATATTTATAACCATCGGTATAAGCAGTAGCATCGCCTCCGCTAAATACATATATATTGCCGTTTAGTAATTGTGCAACAGCTTGAGTTCTGCTTGCTTGATTAGGTACAGGAGCTAATTCTTTTGTCTCTTTTGTAGCTAAATCATACTCATAAACTTTGTCGCTTCCTTTTCCTGCTTGTTTACCAGTGATAATATATAATTTATTGTCTTTATAAACAGCAACACCATTTTGTAATGTGAAAGGTAAATCGCCTATTTTTTCAACATTTAATTTATTATTTTTTAATGTGATAAACAATATATCATCATCAGCCTCAGGATTTGAAGAGCCTCCGATATAATATATACCATTTGTAGTAGTGATAGAAGCACCATATCCTAATTCGTTTTCCCAATTAATATGCTCAACAACTTCTAATACACCGTTTTTATCTTCAAGCATATAAATATCAGAATAACTTTTTTTAGCTCCGCCGTTAAGTACAGATTCTTCAGGGAAGTTAGCTCCTCCTCCAACAACAATATATTTATTTTCTAAAGAACCATATAACAAACCAGCAGTACCGATATTTTTATCCATTCCTGTTTGAGCAGGCAAATGTCCGCCCATCTCCCAAACTATTTTTTTATCAGTTTTAGAATCTAATACATTTGCATTATTGCTAGTAGTATTACTACTATTCGAACAGCTAACAGCAAATATAGTAGATAATATCAAACATAATTTTTTCATTTTGTTTCCTTAAAATATATAAATAATCTAACTATTATTTTTGATTTTTAATAGTAGTAGAATAAGTTAAGCCTTTTATTTTCTCTTCGCTTGGTCTTCCAAAGAAGAAAGAAGATATAAAAGATACTATTACGCTAGAGCCTATAATTATAAATGATAACATAAACTCAAAGATTTTTGGTTTAACGTAACCAGGTATAAACTTAGTAAGCATACCAGCAGGGTTGCTGACATAGAATGCAATTATTACAGAAACTATAAAACCAATCCATACAGCTTTAGATTCTACTTTATCAAAGAATATACCGATTAAGAATACTCCAGCTATAGGACCGCCCAAAAGACCAGTAATAGCTTGGAAGTACAAGAACATATCGCCTTGACCATTATATATAAAGTAAATAGCAAGTAGTGTACTAAATATACCAACTATCCAGCTTGAAACTCTTGCAAATTTAAGTTTGCTTTTGTCTGCCATTCCAGATTTGAAATATTCTAAAATATCAGCAGTCATACAAGTAGAAACAGAGTTCAAACTAGATGATACAGTGGATTGAGCAGCAGCAAATATAGCAGCTATTACAATACCAGATATACCAACAGGCAAAGCATTTACTATAAAGTATGGAAGTATAGCATTACCATTAATGTTTTCTGGTAAAGCAGCTTTGAAATGGAAGTAAATATATAAAGCAGAACCCATACCTATAAATATTACAATACTAGTACAAAGCAAAGGAACGTTCATAAATAAACTTTTTTTAGCCTCATGTTCATCTTTGTTTGTAGCATATCTTTGAACTATATCTTGGCTGCCCACATAAGAATAAATAGAGTTTACAAAACCGCCCACTATCATAACCCAAATACTAGATTTAGCTAAATCTAAAGAGAAGAAATCAGGGCTTATAATTTTACCGTCATCAGCTAAAAGTTTGAAACCTTGTCCTAAACCTTCAGGAGCAGAAGAGAAACCTACTATAATTACTAAGAAAGCACCCAAAAGAAGTACAACAGTTTGTATAGCATCAGACCATAATACAGCCTCAATACCTCCCATAGATGTATAAGCAACACAGAATATTGATACTATAATAGTTATCAACACTGGGTTTAATGTTGGCACAACTTGTTGTATAGCTAATGTAGGAAGATAAATTACTATAGCCATTCTCACAACGTGAAAAAGTATAAAAGTTAAACTGCCAACAAGTCTGAAAGAATTATCAAATCTTCTTCCTAAATATTCATAAGCAGTAGTAACATTAACTCTTCTAAAGAAAGGTACAAAAGTATATGCTGCCCATAATACCATCAAAATTATTCCTAAAGGAGCCATACCAAGCAGCCAGCTATTATTGTAAACAGAAGCAGGTATAGCAATAAACGAAATAGATGATAAAGCAGTAGCATAAATACTCATTGCTGTTACCAAAGCAGGAACTCTTCCTCCAGCTTTGAAATAATCATCTGTAGATTTAGTTCTTTTAGCAAAGAACATACCAATAAAAAACATTACGACAAAGTATAGCCCTATGACTATCCAGTCAAACCAATGCCAAGCCATATAATTTTCTCCTATTTATTAAAATATTTGTTTATAAAAAGTTAATTCTTTTTAAGAAAGCATAGTTATTAAGCTTTGTATGGTACTTTAACTATAGCTTTTCTAACATGATTTTTACCGCTTTTTGGAGGAAGCCCTACTCTATGAGCGTCGTAAGGAAGAAGTATAAGTATTTCTCCTGGAGATAAAGTTAAACGAAGAGTTCCTTCACCTTCCCAATCATGATAGTCGGTTTCTTCATCATAAGTTTTTGGCTTTAATGTTGAAGTATTTGCTATAATAAAATCTTCAGAACCTTCAAAAATTATTTGAACATCTACATATTTTAAATGTGATTCCCAAGGAGGATTATCTTTGTTATCATATTCTGTAACATTGATAAAAGCACCCTCGCATATCTCTTTGTCTAGCAGATGTTTTCCATTAGGGAGTTTTTTCAAATCCTCATAATGTTCTCTAATATAGTTTTTAGCTTTCCATATAGCATCATGAAAGTTTTGATTAAACTCACTTTTTATTGGTTTTAATATCATAATACAATGTCCTTTTAAAAATTAATTAAAAATAAGAGTGCTGATTTTTTTATTTACTGCAGCACTCTAAAAAATATATTATAGTTTAGATAAATATTTATCAAACATATCTTTTAATACTTTTTTCTCTGATTTGCCAAGCGGTTTTGAACCCATAGGTGCTCTGCAATAAGAAACAGCTGAAGAATCATAGAAAGTAATACATTCTTTAAGTGCCGGATATATACCTACACTTAGTAAAGTTTTAATTATATCATTCATATCATGCTGTATTTTTAGAGCTTTAGATAAATCTTTAGCCTCAACAGCATCTACTACCTTTCTTGCTAAAGGACCTTGTATATTGTATGTAGAACCAATTCCAGACCTTAAACCATAAGAAGCATATGCTATTAATAATTCATCAAAACCAGCCCACATCATTTTGTCTGGGAATTTTTGTATTAATCTTTCTAATAAGAATAAATCTGATGAAGTATATTTTATTCCCATAACTCTTTTATCTTCAAAAAGTTTTCCAAAGTCATCTAATGATATGCTGTTGTTTGATAGGCTAGGCAAGAAATATATTACCAAAGGAATTTTATTTGTTGCCTTTAGAATAGTGTTATAATATTTGCTGATATCACTAAATGAAAATGGATAATAATATGGAGTAACAGCTGATATTAAATCATATCCTAACTCTTCTGCCTTTTGCGCCATTTCACAAGCTTCATTAAGATTTAATGTACCTACATGTGCTATTAGAGGTATTTTTCCATTAACTTCTTCTTTTGTAATTTCAAGTACAGCCATTCTTTCGTCTTTAGACATTAATAGCCCCTCTCCAGTAGAACCTCCGACATATAAGCCATTAACTTTCATACGGTCAATATTATGTCTTACATATTTCCTCAATACTTTTTCATCTAATTTTCCATTTTTGTTAAATGGTGTCATTAGAGCTGATAATATACCTTCGCATTTATTCATGCTTAACTCCTTTTTTGTATTAAATGAATTTATATATTCAATACATAACATATAGTATATTTCATTATTTATGTTTTATCAACACTAAAATATAAAAAATATGCTTTTATATATAACATATCTCATTATATAAGTTACTAGTGTGTTATTTTCAAAAATACAAATTTGATTTTAAATAATAATAGCTATTAGATATATAATAATCATTATACAAAATAGAGTGATAGTTGTTGATAATATTATATTTTTTATAAATAATATTGCATTATACTTATAAAATAATATTTATTTGTATGAAAATAACTACATATTTTATACCTATTAGTAATAAAATAAAAAATATTGAAATATGAAATTATTTTGATATACTTAAAATTATATATGAAATATAACATATTATTTTAGCTTATTCTAAAATATTATTGATTTTTTTATACAACAAATTTATAAGGAGTCAATTATGAATAAATCAGAATTATTTTTAATATTAGCATTTTCATTTCTAGTATCATGTACTAACCCAGCGAAGCCTAGCCGCAATAATTCAGGCAGTGGTAATACAAATACTAAACCTTCTTGGTTTCTCACTGATGAAGAACAGAAAACCGCACAAATGATACATACTATAACATTAGGGCATACAACTTCAGACCCTAAGCAATATTATCGCATACCTGCCGTTTTACTAACAAAGAAAAATACTATAATAGTAGCATTTGATAACAGAAAAAAATCTAATGATGATATAGGATGGGGTAATTGTGATCTAATAGAACCTACTGTTAGAAGAAGTACAAACGGCGGTAAAACTTGGAGTGACAATATAAGAGTTGGAAAAATACCTACAGAAAAAAAAAATGCTCATGGAGACCCTGTGCTATTTGAACATACACCTACTGGTAATTTGGTAATGTTATCTGCTACAGGGGGAGCATTCAGATGGGATACTGAACAAAAATCTAGAATAGCTGTATCTATAAGTACTGATGACGGATTAACTTGGTCTGATTGGAAAGAAGTTCAGGGAGACATATTTACAACTGGTAAATTGAAACAAAATGGCTATTTTAAAGGATTTGCTACTTCTGGAAGAGGTACTACTCTTAGCGATGGTACATTAGTTTGTGCTTTAGTAGTTGCAAGTAAAAATGGAACGAGTAAAATAGGGGTTGCTACTTATTATTCTAAAGATGGTGGCAATACTTGGCAAGTTGGCGGTTTAACACAATATGATAATAATGGATATAATGAGGCAAAAGTGATAGCAGAAATTGTCAGCGGTGAAAATAAAGGCAAATTATTGTTGAGTGCTAGACCAGAACCAGCTGAAGGAGAAGAAAAAGATAGATATTGGGCAGTAGCTGATGGAGTTGATGACAATTGGAAAAAAGTTGAATATGGAGTAGGTTTAACAGATGGAAGAGCTAATGCTGAAGGTATTAGATATACATTAAAATCTAATGGACATTCTAAAGACAGATTATTATTTATAAATTGTAATTCGAAAAATCAAAGAACTCAACTAACATTGCATATGAGTGAAGATGAAGGTAAAACTTGGAATACTAAAAAGATTATACAGCCTGGTATATCTTGTTATTCTTCTATATATGCATTGCCTGACGGAACTATAATTACTTTTGCTGAAGAGCCTTCAGAAGCAGGCGGAAAAGATAATTATAATTTAGTATTTAGAAGATTTAATCTCGCTTGGTTTACAGACGAAAGTGAGGTATATTCTGACACTTGGTAATAAAAATAATAATTAATAAAAACTATATTATCTTTTAAAACTAATATATTTTATCCTTTAAATATTTTTTATACTAAAATAGCCACTGCATATATAAGTATCATTAAAACAAATAGAGTGATAGTTGCTGACAATATCATATTTTTTATAATCATATTTAAAAATGAGTTTTGTACAAAATTAGATTTTTTTATTGCATAAAAAAACGTAATAGATAGCAAAAATATATCGTCTAATTTTCCTATCGGTATTCTGTCTGGAACGGCATCAATAGGAGATATTATATATATTAAAGCTAAAATAAATGGAATCCAATATACTATTTTTTTATTTTCTCTTTTTTGTTTATACTCTGAATATTTTCTATATATTCCATCTTCACCTAATATTTCTATATCTTCTTCATGTATTTCTTTATAATCATCTCTATCCATAAATAAAACTACCTTCAATAATACAAACTTTTTTATATTAAATAATACTATATTTTAAAATAAAAAGAAAAATTTTTTATTGATTTAAAAAAATTGATAGGTTAATATTAATAGATAAATTTATTAAAAAAACATATAAGGATTTTTTATGAGTAATTTAAATGAAGTAAAGAACGAATATCTTCATATGCTAAAAGATAATATTATCCCATTTTGGCTTAAAAACGGACTTGACAAAAAACATGGTGGGTACTACACAGCTTTAGACAGAAAAGGCGGACTTATAGAAACCGATAAATCTGTATGGTTTCAGGGAAGGTTTGCTTGGGTACTTTCTACTCTTTATGCTGATTTTGAAAAAAAACAGGAGTATCTTGATGCTGCAAAATCTGGTATAGACTTTTTAGAGAAATATTGTTTTGACAAAGCCGGTGACGGAAGAATGTATTTCAGAGTTACAGAGGATGGTAAGCCTATCATAAAAAGATTGAGATACTACTTTTCAGAAACATTTTGTTTAGTAGCAATGGCGGCATATTCAAGAGCAAGCGGAGATAAAAGCTATGTTAAAAAGGCTAGAGAAATACTTGATAATATAGACCGCTATCAAAAAGAAAATCTTTTAATTCCAAAATTTGATGCAGGCAGCAGACCTACTATAGCATTCGGACCTCCTATGATAATGCTTGCTACTGTTCAGGAATTAAGAAAAGCAGACCCAGAAAATAAAGATTATTATAATAAATATATTGATAAACTTCTTTCTAATATACAATTATTCTTATACGAAGATAAAAAAGCAGTATTAGAACAATGCAACCCTGACGGCACTTTACAAGACCATTTTGAAGGAAGGTTATTAAATCCAGGACATGCTATAGAATCATCTTGGTTTATATTAAGAGAGTCTATAGAGAGAGGACATGATGAAAAATTAAAAGCTCTAGGAATAAAAATATTTGACTGGATGTGGGAATGGGGCTGGGACAAAGAATATGGCGGAATTATTCAATATATGGATGTACTTGGAAAGCCTAAAAGCGAGTATCATCATGATATGAAATTCTGGTGGCCTCAGACTGAAGCTGCTATTGCTGCTTTATATTGTTATTATTTTACAAAAGATAATAAATATTTAGAAAAACATGATATGGTTAAAGAATATACTAAAAAATTCATTGATACAGAATACGGCGAATGGTATGGATATCTTCATAGAGATGGCTCAATATCTACTGACTTAAAAGGCAATATGTATAAAGGTCCTTTCCATATTCCTAGAATGTATATGAAATGTGTTGAAATAATTGATGCTATTAATTGTAAATAATAATTATTTTTATAAAATACTAGGTTTACTAATATTAAATCTAGTATTTTTATTTTATAATATTTATATATTTGTAATTTTAATTAGTGTAGGTTAAAATATATTGTATATTTTTATCATAAGGCTTTATATAAATGTATATAATTAATAATATAAAAAATACTATTATAAAAGGTGATTCAATAGAGGAGTTAAAAAAAATACCTAATAATAGTATAGACTTAATATTTGCTGATCCACCTTATTATATGCAGACAGAAGGAGAGCTTTTAAGAACCAATGGAACAAAATTTAACGGAGTTGATGATGAATGGGATAAATTTAATGGTTTTGAAGATTATGATAATTTTTCTATAAATTGGCTTACAGAATGTCAAAGAATATTGAAAATTACAGGCAGTATTTGGGTTATAGGTTCATTTCAGAATATATTCCGCATAGGAAAAATAATGCAAGATTTAGGATTTTGGATATTAAATGATATAATATGGAGTAAAACTAATCCCGTTCCTAATTTTGGAGGTACAAGATTTTGTAATGCTCATGAAACTTTATTATGGTGTGGTAAAAATAAAAATACAAAATATACTTTTAATTATAAAACTATGAAACATTTAAATAATGATAAGCAGGAAAAAAGTGTATGGAATATATCTCTTTGTACAGGAAATGAAAGATTAAAAGATAAAGATGGTAATAAAGTACATTCTACACAAAAACCAGAAGATCTATTATTTAAAGTAATTATTTCCTCTTCAAAACCTAACGATATAGTATTAGATCCATTTTTTGGAACAGGTACTACTGGAGCTGTTGCAAAAAGATTGGCAAGAAATTATATAGGAATAGAAAGAGAAGATAAGTACATATATTATGCTAAAGATCGTATAAAAAATGTGGAAACTGAAATGTCAAATCTTATAAATCTTGATTATGAGGTTAAACCACCAAAGGTTCCTATCAAAAATCTTATTGAAAAAGGTTATTTAAAACCTAATCAGAAACTATATACAAAAAAAGGAAATGAAGTCTGCATATTAAATAAGAATGGAAATGTTGAAAATGAACTTGGAAATTTTTCTATACATCAAATGAGTGCTAAATTACAAAAATTAGAAAAATATAATGGCTGGAATTATTTTTATACATATTACAATGATAAATTTATACCTATAGATGAATTAAGATATATTTATATAGGAGATAGTAATGAATGATAATATAAAAGAAATTATAAATCAGGCAGTATATAACATTATTGAAAATTCAAGCAACAAAAATAAAATAGATGAATTGCATTCTAAACATAATGTAAAAATACATTTTATACCTAAAAAATATAGAATATTTGGTGGATTACTTCAAAGTATGAATATACAATTTGGAAATTTTATTGAAGAACTTATGAGAGTTATTATATCCAATGAAAAAAAATATAAAATTATAGATGAATATAGCGGTAAAAAAAGCAATAATTTTAAGATTTCTAAATCTAATGAAACTAGGATAAATAGTTACATAACTGATTGTCAAACTACTTTAAATACTGATTATGAATTAGAAAAATCATTTAAAAAATTACAAAAGGAAATATTGAATAATATAAAAAATAATAAAGATGATATTAGTAATTCATTTAACCATGATATAGATTTACTTTTTGAAGATAAGGAAACTAATATTATTTATTATTTAGAAATAAAATATAATGATGATCATGATACTGGTAAATTTATTGATATTAATAGAAAATTTATAAAAACTTTTGCATACCTTTCCAACGAGTTTAAAAAAATAGAAATCGTACCTATTTTATTTTTCTTTAACAATAAAAAAATGAAAGGAAATATTTATATACCAGAATCTTCAAATATAAGAAGAGGTAAAAGATTTTTTGATGAATTTTTATCAATAAAATATGATGATGTAGATAATTGTTTACAAAATATATCTGAAAGTACTTATGTGATAAAAATGTTTGATGATTTATATAAAAAAGTTATGAGTATAAAATAGTTAATTGAAATAAAATTATTTAATTAGAGCTAGTCTTTTTTGTTTATATTTTAATTTTATAAAATAATTTTTTTAGTATTATATATGAGATGTAATTTATAAAAATAGGAATGTTATGTGTCTATTATAAACAAAAAGAAAAAAGATATTAAAAAAATGGAGATAAGCAAAGAAGAGTTAGAATCTAGAGAGATACCATTACTTTTTAGCGTTGTGAATTTTTCTTCAAATATACCTGTTTCTATGTATGCTGACACTATAGGAATAAAAACTTCAGAATCTTCTTATAGGGAAGCAATGCATTCTGAAGTAAATAGAAATATAAGTGAAGAATATTTATTAAACTCAAAAAAATCATCAATAGATTTATCTTCTATGTTTAATGTAACAAGCTATTCATCATTTCCAATAGATGCTGCTTTAAGTAATAGAGTGTTACTTGAGGAAGAGGTTCATAAAAAAGGAAACGCTATAAAACTTCCTCCATATAAAAATATTAACAGGAAATAATATAATGAATATTAATGAGTTTTACAAAAATATTAAAAAGAAATATCCTAATACGAAAGAAGTTATTGAACAATTAGATGAAATAAAAGATATGTTAAATTCTAAAGTTCAGCATTATGTAAAAAATGGAATGAAATATGAAGAGGCTTGCATTAAATCTATAGATGAACTTGGCAATATTGATGAAGTTTTTGAAGATATAAGCAGAGATGCAAAAGTTGTACATAATTTATATATAAAAATATTAACAGTTTTAATATCATCTTTTTCTACAGCTCTTTTAGCTTTTACTTTTGGTGTGATTGTAGATAGTTTAACTTTTTTTAATGAAACTACTAAAATAGGTTATAAACTTACTATGCCTTATTTTTATTTGGTATTATTTATTTATATAGTTATTTATTCTTTTTGGAATTTCTCTGATAATATAAAGCCTAAAATAAGAAAGTATAGTTATGATATATATAAAATTAATTTAAAAAACTCTATTATTGCTGTTGTAATTTATTCTGTAATAATGATTATTGTAAATGTCATCACATATAAATATAATAATTATTTATGGTTTATGTGGTCTTTTGTTGGTATATTAAATTGGACTATTTCTATAGTTGCAGATTATTATTTGTTTAGAAGCAGTATATTTGAATATAAGAAATAAAAAAATTGATATTTTGTGCAAAGTATATTTACAGACATAATACTTTTGTTGTAATATTAATATAGTTGAATATATGTGAGTTGCGTTTTATGAAAAAATTGCTATTAATATTTTTTATATTGTCAAGTTTCCTTTTTGCTCAGAATGATTTTGTAAACTCAAGTTTTCATTATAGTTATAATTATTTTGGTTTTCCATTTTCTGTTGATTTAGGATATGCGTATAAAAAGAATTCACATTTTGTATATGTTCCGCGTGTGGGAATAAGTTTTGATTATGGGGCAGAGTCATCATTTGGAATATTCGCCAATCTTGGAATGGAATACAGATATAGAAGATTTTTTATAGATTTAAATTACAAACAAGGAATAACTCCTCCGTTTGCTACATTCAATTATAAAAATTTGGAATATTATGGACAATTAAGATTATGTTATTCTTTTGATAATGTAAGTATTTATTATGCCATGAATATAGGTAAAATGATAGCGTCTGAGAGAGAGGTTTACAGATTAAGTTCTATATTTAAGATTAATCAAAATATTGGTTTAAGTAGTACATTTATTGATGATGGAGTTAATAAGTTAAAGTTTAATGCAGGTTTTGGTGCGAGTATTATACCTAATGAAAAGCAGTATTCTTATAATGTTTCATTTAGTATGCCTTATTCATTTTTTCATTATTGGGGCGAGCTTGGAATTATGCCTTATATAGGATACAGTGCTTATTTTGATAAAAGCGAGAAAAAATATTCTATTGGGTTTAAGTATTTATACTCTATTATGATGATGCCTTTAAGTAATTTGGAAGCACATCTTAAAAATATGGACTTTCTTACATTTGTTCATCTTGAATATAAACTTTTTATGAGATTTCTTCCTTCTGGTTTTAATGATATATACTTAGTTGCTTTTGGAAATATAGGATACGGAAAATATTTTGAAAATAGCATTAATAAAGGCAATTTATTATATGTTGTAGGAGGCGGAATAGGCTACAATCTCTACGGCTCAACACCTTTACAATTGACTTTCGGTGTTGATAATAATAATAGTTTGGTTATGAATTTGATAATCAGCACTATAGTATTTTAAGGAGGGTTTATGATGAGAAAAATTTTTACAGTTTTATTTTTATCTTTAGCTTTTAGTTTTTCGGCTTTCTCATACAGCAAAGATTTTAATGAACTTTATAATCTCTATTATATGGCTAATACGAACAAAGCGTATGATTTATATAAGGCTATAGAAAAAATAAAAAACGGCAATTATGGAAAGACAGAAAAGCAAACTTATGAGAATCTTATTTTACTTATGGAAATATATATGAATCCAAAAAGTAAAAGAGAGTCTTATAAGTTATTAAATGATAATATAAAAAAGAATACACCGTTATTAACAGAAAAAGATGCTGATTATATGGCTTCTGTTGCTGATGTGATGAGTAGTGCTATTAATTATTCTTCATTTAATGAGGTTGTAAAACTTTCAGGCAAGTCTGGGGAGATATATGATAATGCTTTAAAGATTAATGCGAATCATTTTACTTCACTTTTGGGTAAAGCAATACTTACAGCATACAGTCCTGAATTTGTAGGCGGCGGAATAGATAAATCTCTTCCAATATTTAAAAAGGCTGAAAATAGTGCCAAAGAGAAATGGGAAAAGCATATAGTTTATTTATGGACTTCACAGGCTTATTTTAAGAATAATGATAAAACCAATTATGATAAATATATGAAGATGGCAAAAGATATATTTCCAGAGGGAGCTTTTATAAAGAATGTTACCAATATGAACGCCAAAGGAAAAGGAATGTTTAATTAAGATATGATTAAATATACTAAAAATTTTTAAGTTTATCAATTTTTTTGTTGTTCTTTTTCCCGCCGCAAAAAGAACCAAAAAGTGCAAGTTTTTTAACTTTATATATTTGGAATATGTATAAAATAAGACCTATATTTTGTATATAAATGCAGTCCTTTTGCTTCTTTGGGTCACCAAAAGAAGTGGGGGTGTGGGGGCTAGTCCCCACAAATAAAAAAGATAAAAAACACTTTTTATAAAATTAAAAATTTTAATATATATAATTGCTTGAGTTTAATAAATAAAAATAAGGAAATTAAAATGTTTAGAGTTATTGTTTTGATTTTTATTAATGCTTTGTGCAGTTTATACGGAGAGATTTCAAGCAAGGCTAATGCTATATTAAAAGAAATAGATAATAAAAATAATGAATACCATTCAGGCTCAAGACTTGTAAGAGTGAGCGAAGCTAAGGATATTTTAAATAGAGTTAATAACAGCAGTTTAAACGAAGAAGAGAAAATGCATTTAAGTATAGAATGCTACACTCTTTGGGCTAATGTGTCTATTGCAAGCGGAACCTTTGAAGAAGATTATAAAACTTTATTGTATATATACAATAATCTTAAAAAAGATAAAGTTTTCAAAAAAGGCTCTTCTGATATTTATGCTTCTTATGCCAACTTTGCAAACTCTTTTACTTCACTTGCTTTTTTTAATAACCAATATCCTTATAGTATAATAGTTGATATGTATACTTATGCTCGTTTGGCACTATTAAAAGATAAAAACAATATAAAGGCAAAGCAAATATATGGAATGTGGCAGATAGCTACTTTGAACTTTTATAACAATGCTGCTTTTTATTCTGTAATAACTTCTTTAAATGATACAAGTAATTTACCAGATTATATGATTTACAGGGCTTATATTTATAGGTCTATGGCATATATGAAAGTCAATGAAACTGATAAGGCTTTTAGAGAATTAGATGAAGCTTTAAAAATGTACCCTAAAGGTTTTTACGGATATTTATTAAAGAGTTCTTATGATAAAGGAAAGGACGGATTTTTAAGTGCTGAAGGTGCTGAATTTTAATTTGTAATTTTCATAGCATTATTTGAAATTAGTTTAAAAATAATTATTAATGTTTTAAAAATTTATTTAAAACATATAAAACTATTTTAATTATTTTATAAAAAGGCAATTATTTTCTATTAGTAAATAAATAATAATTTGCCTTTTTGTTTTTTATATAGCTTTGATTTTTTTGCTTGTGATAGTTATAATATTTTGTTCTTTATATTTTGTAATGAGAGTTTTTACATCTTCTTTAGCTGTAATAGTCATTACCTCTTCTCTCTCTTGAACTTGTGCTTCCATGATTTTATTCCTCCATGAATAATAATTTTTTAATGTTTTTTATATTAATTAAATTAAAAATCTCCCTCTCTCCATACTTTAAAATTGGGATAGTCTAATTTTTTTGATTCATCTTCATACCATTTACAAACTGAAGCTGACATATTTATTACATAAAAGTTAAAATCTGTTTTCCAGCCGTCATTTTTAAATTGTGCAAATGATGGTATAAATCTATTATTAATTGATTCATAAATACTTTTTTGCATTTCTTCTGTTTGTATGTTGTTATCTTTTATTGCTATTCTTAATATTAAAAGTATAGACATAGATGATAGAGTTGATGTTACTGTGCTGTATTTAGTAAATATTTCTTCTTTAGAGAAGTTTTGATTTATAGTATCAGTCCATAATTTTATAATATTTCCCAAAGCTTCTAATTGTTCAGGAGTTGCATTTTTATCTGTTACTATGCTTGCATAATACTCTGCTAATTGATTGAATGTAATAGTAGAATTATCATCAGCTATTGATAATTCTTCTATATTTTCTAATCTCATTGATTTTATCATACTCTCATAATTGCTTGCATATATAGTGCTTATAGCAAATATAAATATTAAAACTATATATTTTTTCATAATTAAAATTCCTAAAAATAGTTTTAATTATTATCGGCATAGTTTTATATTACATTCATTTTTTATTTTTAAAATTTATGCTAATAGATTATTATATATTAATTTTTGTGAGTATAATGCTTGCTAATAACAAATATATAGAAGTACCAGTAATGTCACATATAGAAGTAACCAAAGGAACACTGCTTGTAGTAGGGTCTTTTTTTAGTTTCACAAATATAAAAGGCAAACATAACCCTATAAGACTTCCTATCACTACAACGCATATCATAGATAATGACACAACCAAAGCTATCATTAATCCACCCCTATATACTGCAATAAGCGAAACAGCTAAACTCATAGTAATACCAAGTATAGAAGATATAGCAATTTCTTTAAAAAACATAAATAACCAATCGCTTTTTTTAACATCTCCAAGCGATAAACTTCTTATTATGAGTGTGGAAGATTGAGCCCCAGCATTTCCAGCACTGTCTATTAAAAGTGGTAAAAAGAATATTAAAGAAACATATTTGCTTATAGTTTCTTCAAATATTCCTATAAAATATCCAGAAAATATATTTATAAAAACTAATATAAAAAGCCAATTAATTCTTTTTTTATATAGAGTTAATATAGGTGCTTGTTTAATATTTCCTGTAAAGTCATCATCTATGCTTATAGCACCTAATTTGTGGAAGTCTTCTGTATCTTCTTCTTCGGCTATATCAAATATATCATCAATAGTAACTATTCCTATTAAAGCGTTTTTGGCATCTACTACAGGTATATATAATAAGTCATATTTCCTTCCAACAAGTACAGCTTCTTCTTGGTCTGAATATGCAGAAAGATATATGATGTCTGTATGCATAAGGTTTTCTATTATATCAGTTTTTTTAGCAAATAATAAATCTTTTAATAAAATATATCCTAATAATATATTTTTATTACCAACTATATATATAACCTCAAAAGTTTCAGAATCTTTTCCATATTTTCTAATATATTCTAAAGCTTCACTTACAGAAAAGTTTGGATATATAGATATATATTCTGTGGTCATTATACGGCCAACACTATATTCAGGGTAAGCTAATAATTGTTTAGTAATATACAAATCTTCTTTTTCCATTAAAGAAAATATTTTTTTATTTATTTCTTCTGGAAGTTCTTCAAAAAGAGAAGTTCTATCATCAGGACTCATTTCATGCATTAATTCTTCTATTTCTTTATCATTCATAGAAGATATTAATTCTTCCTGTTCATTAACATCTAATTCGGAAAAGACTAAAGCAGATTTCTCTGTTGATAATAATCTAAAAAGAATAGTTTTATCTTTATTATTTTCTAATATACGCATTATGTCCACTATTTCTATAGGGTGCATATCGTTTAGGATATATTTGAGTTTATCCCATCTTTTATTTTCTATGATGTTTATTATTTCAACATATTCTGAATTTATCATATTAATTTTTTTTATTTTTTGTATATCAATTCTTTTATTATTAATATATAATATATAATAAAAAATTAGATAAATAATAATATAATTAAATATTATATGTTTTATAAGGAGTTATTTCAATATGGCTGATATAAAGAAAATAGGAGTATTAACAAGCGGCGGTGATGCTTCAGGAATGAATCCTGCTATAAGAAGTGTTGTTAGAACAGCTATAGCTAATGGATTAGAAGTGGTAGGTATAAGAGAGGGTTATCAGGGATTAATGTATAATAATGTTTATCAGATGAATGCAGGTTCTGTTGGCGGCATTATTAACCATGGCGGTACAATTTTATTTTCTGCAAGATCTCCAGAGTTTCAAACAGAAGAAGGCATGAAAAAAGCAGCTGATAATATGAAATACAATGGTATAGATGCTTTGGTTGTTATAGGCGGTGATGGTACTTATAAAGGTGCTTTAGATTTTGCTAATCACCATGAAGAGTTTCCTGTTATTGGTATACCGGGTACTATAGATAATGATATATTTGGTACTGATTATACTATAGGATATGATACAGCAGTAAATGTTGCAATGGATGCTATAGACAAATTAAGAGATACTGCTACTAGCCATGGAAGATGTTTTGTAGTTGAGGTTATGGGCAGACATGCTGGTTATATTGCTTTAGAAGTTGGTATAGCTTCTGGTGCTGAAGACATACTTATTCCAGAGACAACTACTGATATTGATAAGATAGTAGAAAACTTGCAAGTAGCAAAAAAGAGAGGTAAAAAATCTTCTATTATAGTGGTTGCTGAAGGTGATGAGTCAGGAGGTGCTATGGAGGTAGCTAAACAAATAGAAGGTAAAACGGGTTTTGATACTCGTGTTACTATACTTGGACACATGCAAAGAGGCGGAGCTCCTACTTCTCGTGAACGTCTTATGGCTGCAAGATTTGGTTATATTGCAGTTAAGGCATTATTAGAAGGTAAAAGAAATGTTGCTGTTGGTATATGGAAAGGTGAATATACCTACACTCCTTTGGCTGATGCTGTTAAAAAAGTTCCTAAAATTGATCCTATAGATTTGGAGTTATGCAGAACTCTTGCTATATGATTTTAGGGCTTAATATTTTATGATAAATAAAAATTCTTTGTTAGGTATTAGAATAGATACTTTTAACAATGATTTATATACTGCTTTAGATCAACTAAAAGATGGAAATGATGTTCTTATAGTAACATTGGATGTGCATCAATTATTGAGTGTTCGTTTTAATAAAAAATTAAAAAATATTATAGAAAATGCTTCTTTAGTTATTGCTGCTCATCCTTCCATATCTAAAGCATATAAGTTTATATATAAAGAAGAATTAGAGTATATTAAAGATTTTAATTTATTTTCTAGTGTATTGTCTTATATAGAACAAAGAAAGATGACAATGTTTTTATTTGGTGATGAAGAGAAGTATTTTTTTACAATCACTGAAAAAATGAAAAAAATATATCCTGATATTAGCATACTTGGAACTTATCAAAATACAAAGAATAAATCAGAGTTGGACAAAGCTTTTATTGGTTTTAAAAAAATGAATCCTGATGTATTTTTTATATATATGCCTTTTAAAAAGTCTTTATATTGGTTTAATGAAAATAGAGGTAAATTAGGCATGAAATTATGCGTGCCTATCTCAAGACCTTTGGACTGTTTTTGCGGAAAGAAAAAATCTCCAAATATGAAAGTAATTGAGGCAAATAAAGAGGAGTTTTTTTATCTCAAAAGAAATATTTTTAGGATATTTTTATATTTTGATTATATAAAATTTTGGATATTGGTATTTTTTGAAAAGGTTTCTGTAAAGAGAAATAAGAAAAGAATTATAAAAAATGCTAAAAAAGAAGCTAAGATGGAAGCCAAGTTAGAAAAAATTAAGGCTAAAGAATTAAAAAAAGAAGAGAAGAGAGCTTTAAAAGAGGCTAAAAAAGAAGCTAAAATTGAAGCTAAGAGAGATAAAATTAGAGCTAAAGAATTAAAAAAAGAGGAGAAGCAGGCTTTGAAAGAATCTAAAAAAGCTCTGAAAGAAGAAAAAAAAGCCCTAAAAAAAGAGAAAAAAACTTTGCAAAAAGAAGAAGATAAAAAAGAATAATTAATCAAATAGAATCTCAGTATTTTTCTTATTTTAATTAGTAATAGTTATATAATAGTAAAAGAGATAATTGTATGCAAGAAAAAAATGAGAAAATAAATACAAAAGAAAACATAGTAAAGTCAAGTTTAAAGATGTCTGTGGTAACTACTATAAGCAGAGTTTTTGGACTTGTACGCGACCAAATACAGGCTATTTTACTTGGTACAACATTTATAGCAGATGCTTTTGCTATAGGGTTCATACTTCCAAACCTTTTGAGGCGGCTATTTGCTGAGGGCAATATGGTTGCTAGTTTTATACCTGTTTTTACCGACCTTGAAAAAAATAAAGGTATTGAGGCTTCTAAAGTTTTTTTTAGGGCTGTTTTTACATTATTGTCATTAATACTAATATTTATAGTTTTTGTCGGAATATTAATTTCACCTTTATTAGTAAAGCTGCTTTATAAATCGGCAAGTTATGAGGCTTATAGTTTGGCTACTGACTTATCAAGGATAATGTTTCCTTATCTTTTGTTTATTTCACTTGCCGCTTTGATGCAGGGAGTTTTGAATGTGAGGGGATATTATTCTATATCTGCTGCAAGTCCTATACTTCTTAATATTGTTATTATATCTTTGGCATTGATATTTTATTTTTTGCTTCCTAATGTTTTTGATAATATGTCTTATGTTTTTGCTATAGCTGTACTTATTGGAGGAATGGTACAATTTGCTTATCAGATTCCTTTTGTAAAGAAGCTTGGATTTAATTTTTTGCCTAATTTTAATTTTAGAGATAGTTATGTTATAAAGATGATTAAACTATTTGCTCCGGGTATATTTGGTGCGAGTATTTATCAGATTAATTTGCTTGTATCTACTGCTTTTGCTGGTGCTATTGGTGAGGGCAGGGTGTCAGCTGTTACTTTTGCTAATAGGATACATGAGTTTGTTTTGGGAGTTTTTGCTGTTAGTATAGCCACTGTTATGCTTCCTACTTTAAGCAAGTTAATAGTTAATGAAAAATATGATGAGGCGAAAGACACTCTTTCTTATTCTTTGAGGTTGGTGGCATTAATAACTATACCTGCAACTTTTGGTTTTATGATACTTGGCAAAGAAATTGTTGCTATGATTTTTCAATATGGGGCTTTTTCAGAGAAATCTACTTTGCTTGTGTCTAATGCTTTGAGGTATTTATCTGTTTCGCTTTTTTTTGTTGCTAGTTATAGGATTGTTGTACAGTCTTTTTATGCTATGAAAGATATGAAAACCCCTGTATATATAGCTTTTTTTGCTTTTATTATTAATGCTATTAGCAATTATTTATGCGTTTATATATTTCATTTTGATATTATAGGAATTTCTATTTCTAGTGTAATAGCAAACATTGTTTCTTTTATTATATTATATGTTTTACTTATGAAAAGAATGAATATGTATTTTTCGCTTAATAGTGGTAAAATTAATACTATTAAAACTTTATTATCAAGCATTATTATGGCTATGGCAGTTTATTCTCTTAGATTTTATATATTGAGAGATAGTAGCACAAGAATAGTTTTTATAATAAAAGTTTTTATTGTTATATTTATAGGTGTTATAATTTACAGTATAGTTAATGTAGTTTTCAAGAATGAAGATTTTATTTCGGTTTTTAATTTATTTAAAAAGAGAATGGTAAAAAAATAAGAGTTTTGATAAATTAGTATGATATTTATATTAATATATGTTAATATAAAATAAATATTTAAGGCTCTCAAAAATATGCTTGCAATATCCGACAATTTAAGTAATAATTTTGCAAGTAAAAAAAATAAGGTTTCTATATATGAGTTTAAAAAATAAGGTACTTTTTTCTGTTATTTTAGTAGTTGCATTGTCATTATCCCCAACTATTTTTATTAATAGCACAACAAATAGAAAAGCATTGTATGATAATGCTATGGCAGTTACGCAAAATTATTTTTATGATATAGTATCAGCATTTAATAATATATATGCTACTACATCTGTTGGTACAGTTTCATTATCAGATATAGCTACAGTATCTTATGAATTGTATGATGTTGGCAACGTAGAAAATCCACAAAACAGCCTTAGAGATATAATTTACAGATTTCATAAATCTCAGCTTGATTTGCATCATGTTATAGCAAATGGCATATATTTTGAACCTAGTATTATATCAGATAACGCTAATTTAAAAAATTTATACTCTTTATATCTATACGATGTACCTGATGCAGGCACAATGGAACCTCAGTTTGGAACTATTATGGATAATTATATAAATGAAGAGTTTTATGCATTGGCACTTCCTAATAATTGGAATAGGGAAACTAAAAGACCTCAAAATGTTTATTATTCTTCTCCATATTTGAAAAATTTGGATAAGCCTCAAAAAGTAGTATCATTTTCTTCTCCTATATATTCTACAGATGATTCCAGACTTATAGGGGTTTCTTTATCTGATGTTTCACTTGATATAGCACATGAAGTATTAACTAATATAGTAAAAACAGGACCTTTTAATACAATAATATATGATACAAGAAATAATAAAATAGTATATCATGACAATCCTAAATATATATTAAGTAATGTAAATGATTTTCCATGGTTTAATGCTGCTATAAATAATTTAGATATATCTACTAATACAATTATAAAAAATAATGTAATGATTGATGATGTGCCTTACCATATATTCGTTAGACAGTTTAGCAGTGGCTTATATAATCTATTTATGTTTGTACCTAGCTCATATTTCTCAAGTGTTTTAGATCAAACTAATAATACTATATTTGTTATTTTGATATTTGCTATTATAGTAATAATCATTATATTAAACATTACTATACCAATATCATTAAAACCTTTAGATAAAATATCCCATGAACTTGAAGAGGGTGTATTTAATAATAATATGTTTATTAATATAACTAAAATAAACTCTAAAGATTCTCTAGGCTATTTAAGCAGTTGGATAATAATATTTTTTGATATGGTTCAGCATGTATTTTCTACTGTATCAAAAACTTTATCTATATTTAAAGAGCAAATTACATTATTAAAAAATAAAACTTCTGATATTTCTAAAGTTGCTGGTTCTATGACTGAGTCTGTAAACTTAATTGTAGATAATATATCTTCTCAGCAAAATGAGTTTAAAGCTGTTGAAAGTAGTAATTTGGAAATTTATAAGATAATAGCTTCTAACCTCTCTGAACTTATATCTATAGATCAAATGACTAATGACCTTCAAATAAAAATTGATGAGCAGGCTACAAGTTTGAATCAAATTAACTCTTTAACATTATCAATACAAAAAGATATGGAAGAGGTTTCAGAGTCTGTTGCTAAGGCTAAAGATGAGTCTGATGTAATGTTGTCATTATCAAATGATAGTAAAGAGAAAATATTAAAAACAGAGAGTATCACTAGAAATCTTGTGTCTTCTATTAGAGGAATATCAGAGTTTGTTAATTCTACTATAGATGTTTCTCAGCAAACTAATATGCTTGCGATGAATGCGGCAATAGAAGCTGCACATGCAGGTGAGCAAGGTAAAGGTTTCGCTGTTGTTGCTGAAGAGATAAGAAAATTGGCTACTACTACAAATATTCAATCTGAAAAAGCTCATAGAATACTTAGAGATATAGAAAAAGAGATGAACTTAATGATAGAAAAAATGTCAGAGAGAATGAATGTGATAGAAAATATGATATCTAAAGTAAATAACTTTGTAGATACTATGACTAAAGTAAAAAAGGTTGTAGATGATAAATATATAAGCACAAAAGATATGAATATTTCTATAGAACATCTTACTAATGCTATTAAAGATATTAAAGAACAATATACATCTTTACATGGAAGAATATCTGTTGCAAAAGATGATTTAGTCCATTTATCAGATTTCTCTAAGAAAAATGACGAGGCTGTTAAATTAGTATCTAAAAATACAGATGATATAGTTAGTAAAACACAGGATATGAGTGAGCGTATTAATGATGTATTTAATTTAATTAAAGAGATAGAAGTTCTTTCTAATATTTCCGGAGATTCTATTGATACATTAGATAAAGAGATGTCTTCATATGTAGTTAAGGATTTTGAAGAAGTTATTGCCGGAAAGATTAAGAGTATTAATGATGGGGATAGAGCTTATGCTAAATATACATTAGTAAAAAGATTTTATAAGTTTATGATAGAAACTTTTGGCAAAGAAAAAACTATTGCTTTAATTACTAAAATGCCTGAGGATGCTAAAATTATATATAGCGATGTAAAGAAAGTGAAGTTTAAAAAGAAATTTGTATTATCTAGTTCATTTTTCATGCCTATTAATATAATTATGAATGAATTTTATGATGGAAATACAGATTGTATAAGAGATGTTGCTAAATATGGTTTTAGAAAATGCAGTGTTTTAAATAAATTAAAAATAAAATTTTATAGAGGTCGTACTCTAGCTGATTTGCTTATTAAATTTAGTAATAAAAGATTTAAAAATATCAATATAGAAGTTGTAAAATCTGAGAAGCGAAAACTTATTTATCATTTATACTATTTTCCTAACTATGATCATATGATGGAAATATATTTTGATGAGTTAATTAATAATATATTTAGATATAGATATCCTAATTCAGCTAAAGTAGAAATTTCTAAATCTATTAGTAATGGTTATATTTACACAGAGTATATTGTTACTTGGTAATAAAAAATTGTATTAATAGGATTTATATATTTTCCGATAGTAATAGTGGTGTATGCTTTTTTATAGAGGTGTAAATATATGAATATTACTGATAAATATAATTTGAGTATTGGAACTGCTAATTTAAATAAACTTAACAACACTAAAAAAGAGTATCAAAATTATGGTACAAAGTTTAGTGTAGAAAATACTTCTGAAAATGCTAATAAAGAGTTTCAAAAAAAACGTTTGAGAGAAGTTTCTGAAGATTTTGAATCTTTAATGATTAATCAAATGCTTAAAGAGATGAGAAAGACAGTTAATAAAAGCGGACTTGTAGACGGCGGTATGGCAGAAGAGATATTTGAAGATATGCTATATGATGAATATGCTAAAGAGTTCTCTAAAACTAAAACATTTGGTTTAGCAGAAATTATTTATAACCAAATGGAAAAATACGTTTGATTAGTTTAGAGTTATATCTTTAAATGAGCTATCTATAAGCATTTTTATTTTAGTGTAACCAAAAGTTTTTAATTTTTCTACCATTTCATAATAAAAATAATCTAAACTGTTTGCAGAATGGGCATCTGTGTTTATGATAATAGGTATATTTAATTTTAATAATTTTTTTATAGTGTCAGTATTTGGATAATGGGCGTTTAAATTATCTTTATTCATTTTTTTAGTATTTATTTCTACTATAGAGCTTGATTTCTTTATCACTTCTAATACTTCATTAAGCTTTTCTATATACCAGTCTTCTTCTTCTGTAAAATATTCTTTATTAAAATTATATTTTCTAATTAAATCCAAATGTCCTATAATATCTGGTTTTTGAGTATTTATCATATCTATTAGATTGTTATAGTATCTCAATACCACTTCTTTAATATTTCCAAAATGTTTTAATGTGTTTACAAAGTTTTCTTTGGATGCGTCTATAGAAAAATAATTATTTTCATCATCTTTTATAAAATGTACAGAGCCTATTCTATAATCTAACATCATTTCTTTATCTGTGTTTTTATTTAAGTTTGAATAATAATCTGCTTCTATTCCTGAATATATTTGAATTTTATTTTTATATATTTCTTTAAATTTTTTTATATCTTCCAAATATTTAATTGTATTTTCTCTGGACATAGCGGCTTTATCAAATTGTAGATAAGAATGACCTGAAAATCCTAAGCTTATAAAGTTTTTATCTATTGCGTATAATATATTTTCTTCTATAGTATTTTTACCATCGCAGTAGGCGGTATGAGTGTGTAGGTTTGATATATAATTCATGTTTCTATTATATTTTATATTTTTCGTTTGTAAATAAAATTTTTAAGCTTAATTTATTTTTTATGTTTTTACTTCTTTCGGGGGCTAGCCCCCTGCGAAGCGTGCCCTTAGGGTACGCACCCCCCAGTTCTTTTGCGACCGTAGGAAGTGCCTGTGGTATTGGTACAAAGAACTAAAAAGGCTGCATTTTTATAAAGTATAGCCAAAAATATATGGTATTATTTTATATATTTATTTACTAGGTATAAAACTTAAATATTTGCTATACTAATAAGCTAATAATTTGCACTTTCGCGAAGCGTGCCCGAAGGGCGAAAACTTTGACGAAGTCCGCACCGCGACTGAAAGGAGTCCTTCAGGGCGACGAAGGAAGTGCCTGCGGTAGTGGCCCAAAGAAGCAAAAGGACTGCATTTTTTATGCTTAAAATGTTGGTATTACAATATAGTTTATACATGTTCCAAATATACAAAGCTATAGTACTTGCACTTTTTGGTTCTTCTTGCTGCGGGAAAAAGAACAATAATAAAAATTGATAAACTTTTTAGTATACAATAAAAAAGCCTGCATGCTAATATGCACACAGGCTACAAATTATAAAGATAAAAGATTATTTTTTAGAGTTTGTTTTTTTTGATACTGCCTTTTTTACTTCTTTTTTAACAGTATTTTTTACAGCCTTAGCAACTTTCTTTATTTCTTTAGTTGCTTTTTTTACATCTTTTGAAGCTTTTTTTACTGTAGAAGCTGCTTTTTTAGCATCTTTTTTAAGCTCTTTCTTTACTTCTTTTTTAACAGCTTTAGCTACTTTTTTTACTTCTTTTTTGACACTTGTTTTTTTGTTTTTGGCAGAAGCATTAATTATACCTTGAGCAGCAGCAAGTCTAGCAATAGGTACTCTATAAGGAGAACAGCTTACATAGTTAAGTCCTATATCATAACAGAACATAACAGTAGCAGGGTCGCCTCCATGCTCACCGCATATACCAACAACAAGTTTTTTATTAGCAGCTCTTCCTTTAGTAACACCTATTCTTAAAAGCTCACCAATACCTTCTTGGTCTAATGATTGGAAAGGGTCTTTTTCGTATATTTCTTTATCAACATAGTCTTTTAAGAATTTACCAGCATCATCTCTTGAGAAACCGCCTCCCATTTGAGTTAAGTCATTAGTACCAAATGAGAAGAACTCAGCTTCTGTAGCAATCTTATCAGCAACTAAAGCAGCTCTAGGAACTTCTATCATAGTACCAACTTTATAAGCAACTTTATCTCCCGCTTTAGAGAATACTTCATCAGCTATTTTTACAATTCTCTCTTTTATCATTTTAAGCTCTTTTAGAGTACCAACAAGAGGAATCATTATTTCAGGGTGAACATCTACGCCGTTTTTCTTAACTTTAACAGCTGCTTCAATTATCGCTCTAGCCTGCATGTCGTATATTTCTGGATAAGTGATACCAAGACGACATCCTCTATGTCCGAGCATTGGATTAAACTCATGTAAAGAATCTCTAATAGCTCTTAATTTATCAAAATTTTCTCCCATTTCATTAGCAAGCTCTTGTAATTGAGAATCTTCATGAGGAATAAACTCATGCAAAGGCGGGTCAAGAAGTCTTATTGTTACAGGATAACCATCCATAGCAGTAAATATACCCACAAAATCTTCCATTTGCATAGGGAATAAACTATCTAAAGCATCATCATAAAGTTTTCTTGGTCCTTTATAAAGTCTTTCTAATTCTTCAACTAAATCAGCTTTGCCAATTTTTTTTGCTTCTTCTAATTTTTCTTTTAATTGTTTCACTTCTTCAGCAACAAGTATAAGCTGTCTTACGCTTTTAATTCTGTCAGCATTAAAGAACATATGTTCAGTACGACACAAACCAATACCTTCAGCACCGAATTTTCTAGCGATTTGAGCATCATTAGGAGTGTCAGCATTAGTATGAACTTCGAATTTCTTTTCTTTTCTTTTTTCATCAGCCCACTGCATAAGTTTTCTAAAGTCTTCAGACATATCAGCCTCTTTAGTAGTAACCTGTCCAAGCATAACCTCACCAGTGGAACCATCTATAGAAATATAATCACCTTCATAAATTACAGTATCATTAACTTTCATAAGTTTTTGATTATAATCAATGTCTAATGCACTACAACCAGCAACACAGCATTTACCCATACCGCGAGCCACAACAGCAGCGTGTGAAGTAGCACCACCCCTTGCAGTTAATATACCTTCAGCAGCATTCATTCCCTTAATGTCTTCAGGGCTAGTTTCTATACGAACAAGTACAACAGATTCTCCAGCCTCTTTCATAGCCTCAGCTCTCTCAGCAGCAAATACAGCTTTACCAACAGCAGCACCCGGAGAAGCATTTAATCCCTTAGCAAGTATCTTAGCAGTTTTCTTAGCATTAGGGTCAAACATAGGGTGAAGTAACTGATCCAAATCAGAAGGATTAACTCTCATTAAAGCCTCTTCTTTGGAAATTATTTTAGCCTCAGCAAGCTCAACGGCAATCCTTACAGCAGCAGCAGCAGTTCTCTTACCATTACGAGTTTGAAGCATATAAAGTTTGCCTTCTTGAATAGTAAACTCCATATCCTGCATGTCTTTATAATATTTTTCTAATTGATTTTTATAGCTTACTAATTGTTTATAAACATCAGGCATAACTTCTTCAAGTGAAGGATATTTAGATTTTCTTTCTTCTTTGCTTTTACCATTATTTTTAGCCCATTCTTTACTTCCTTCTAATGTAATTTCTTGAGGAGTTCTAATACCAGCAACAACGTCTTCACCTTGTGCATTAATTAAAAACTCTCCATAAAATTTGTTTTCACCAGTAGCAGGGTTACGAGAGAAACATACACCAGTAGCAGAAGTATCTCCCATATTACCAAATACCATAGCCTGAACATTTACAGCTGTACCTAAAAGACCTCTTATATCATTTAACTTTCTATAAGCTTCAGCTCTAGGATTGTTCCAGCTCCTAAATACAGCATTAATAGCATGCCATAATTGTACTTTAGGGTCATCAGGGAAAGCTTCGCCCATTTCTTGTTTATACATAGCTTTATATTTTTCTACTACAATTTTTAACTCTTCAACGTCTAAGTCGGTATCTTTAACTTCTTTTTCAGCTTTGCCAATTTTTGGTGCTATAGCTTTTTTTCTCTCATCAAGTATCTCTTCAAATTTGTCATGATCAACACCCATAGCTACATCACCAAACATTTGAATAAATCTTCTATAAGCGTCCCAAGCAAATCTAGGATTATTAGTTTTCTTAATAATTCCATTAACTACGTTTTCGTTTATTCCAAGATTAAGTATAGTGTCCATCATACCCGGCATAGATATAGCAGCACCAGAACGTACAGATACGAGAAGAGGTTTGTCAGCATTACCAAATTCCATTCCCATAGCCTTTTCTAGTTTTTTAATGTTTTCATCTACTATTTTTTCTAGTCCCTTAGGGTATGATTTGTTTTTTGAATAATAATCACATACTTCTGTTGTAATTGTAAAACCTGCTGGAACAGGTACTTTACTTTCTGTCATTTGAGCAAGACCTAAACCTTTACCGCCTAACAATGCTTTTGTTTCTTTAGCTCCTTCAGATTTACCATTACCAAAGAAGTAAACCATCTTTTTTGTTGCCATGATAATCTCCTACTATTGTGATTTTGATAACTTTTTTACTTAGATTTAAAAAAATAAATTTTTTCTTATATATATAGTATAGTTTTATTTTTATGTTTGTCAATTTTTATTAAAACAAATACTAAAAAAAATATTTTATAATATATGTTTTTTAATATTTTATTTATTTGATGTCATGGAGCCATAGATATTGTACTTTTACTTGCTATAATATTTTTGATTCTTTCTTTGATTGTAATATAACCTAACGAAGAAATCAATCTTTGATTGTTATAAAAATGTGTATATTCTTTTAATTTTTCTCTCAATAATTCTACTGTGATATTTTTATTTAATCGTGAATAAAATTCTCTTTCGTCTATGCCGTGTACTCTT
>NZ_SAXY01000006.1 GCF_008016535.1 Brachyspira pilosicoli | reverse complement strand
AGTTCTCAAACGATATAAAATACTTTCTACTCGATATCGAAATCATTTACAAAAGTTAAATACAAGATTTTTTATATTAGCATCAATATATAATTATCAGTTAAAAAATGACTTTTGAAACAAGTCTAATAATAAGGATATTAAAAAATAAATATATAAAAAAATTAGAATTTATCCAACTATCATTAATAATAACTGGTCTTCTAGGTATTGCTGGATTCATGTATATAGGTGTCTATTATGGCATAACAATGTGTGTATTATTTTTATTTATAAGTGTTATATTAGAAATATTACAGTTTTATAATAAAAAATTAATAGTTTCTATTATTGTCTCATTTATAATAGTAGTATTGTGTTTTGATACTTGGCTAATATATATAAATAATGCCTATACATTAAAAAATAGACCAGATATAATTACCTATAATTTATATGTTGAAGCTGAAAAAAATAATGATGATGCTATAATTATTACACAAGATTTTGATAAAGATAATAGTTTCTTGTATTATATTCCAACTAACTTTGCTATATATAATTCTTATTTATCAAAATTTATGTATCAATATGGTATTACATCCAATTATATACCTATTATACGCATAGAAGGGACAAATACAAATAATATTAAAATTGATACTAATATGATATTTTATAAATAAAAGTTTATATGATATATTTATAAGAAAAATAAATTTTATTATTCTATGTTTTAATAAAGAGGAATCATTAAATTTACTTTATGAAAGTTAATTTATTTTTATTAAAATGATAGAAGTCAAGATAAAAGATAAGAATATTTTCTATTAGTATATTTTATATTTATTTGCACTTGAAAGCTTAGTAAAAGTATTGATTTTTACAGTGATGGTTATGCTTTTTATGATAATTGCTTAATTAAATTTCACTTTTAGTCACAAATAAATATTTTTATTTAGCGAAATGATAGCATTTTAGCCTAATAAAAAGTTTTTATGTTTAAATAAAAATATTTTTATATTATAATTGACTTTTTTGTGTAATAATGTTATTATATTAACTAAGCCGATTTAATTGGTAAACTTTTCCATAATAGCAAAATGTTCTTTAAAGATTTTTTTTTTATAATTATCTTAAATAAAAAGACATTGTTACTTAAATATTAGTAATCAAAGCATTATGATTTTTTTAATATAGTAATAGTTTAGAAATTTATGGATATAGGGTGCCTTAATCGGTACTCTATTTTATTTTAAAGGATATGCTTATGTCATTACCAGCTATGAAAGACCTCTTAGAGGCAGGCGTTCATTTCGGACATCAAACTAGAAAATGGAACCCTAAAATGAAACCTTTTATTTTTCAGGAAAGAAATGATATACACATCATTGATTTAATGAAAACTTTAACTTATGTAAAAAAAGCTTATGATGCTGTTAAAGAAATGTCAAGAAACGGCGGAAATATACTTTTTGTAGGTACTAAAAAACAAGCTTCACAAAGTATAAAAGAAGCTGCTGAAAAATGCGATATGTATTATGTTAATAATCGTTGGTTAGGCGGTATGCTTACTAACTTCGCTACTATCAAAAGAAGTATTGCTAGACTTAAAAGAATAGAAAAAGAAGAAGTTGATGGTACTTTTGATAAATTGCCTAAAAAAGAAGTAATACTTCTTCTTAAAGAAAAAGACAAATTAGAAAAGAACTTTGCAGGCATCAAAGATATGGAAAACTTACCAGATATGATATTTGTAATAGACCCTATGCAAGAACATATTGCTGTAAGCGAAGCTAGAAAATTAGGAATACCTGTAGTTGCTGTAGTAGATACTAACTGTAACCCAGAACTTATAGATTACCCTATACCTGGTAACGATGATGCTATCAGAGCTATAAGTTTATTTGCTGGAGTTATATCTTCTGCTATTATAGACGGACAAAATGAGGCTGGAAAAGAAACTTTAGCTAAACATGAATCTACTGGTGAGATTGCTGAAGAGGTTTATGATAATAGTGCTACTGAAGCTGCTGAAGCTATTGCTGAACAGTATGGTGTTTCTGACCAAGATGACCAAGATTAATAAAAAATAAAAAAATTAAACTAAAGGATAAAAAAATGGCAAATATTAGTATGGACACTATTAAGGAGCTTAGAGAGCGTACTGGTATAGGTATTATGGAATGTAAAAAAGCTCTTCAAGAAGCTGATGGTGATATGGATAAGGCTATTCGCCTATTAAAAGAAAAAGGTACAGCTGTTGCTGCTAAAAAAAGCGAACGTACAGTTAAAGAAGGTTCTATAGGTTTTTGTGTTAATGATGATAAAACTCGAATTGCTTGTATAGAGCTTCAATGTGAAACTGACTTCGTTGCTAAAAATGAATTATTTATTAATTTAGCTAAAAGCATTGCTAAAACTGCTATGACAGTTGATAATGCTAGTGTTGATACTCTTCTAAACACTAAAGGTGAGAATGGTGAAACTATTCAAGCTATGATAAACGAAGGTATGCAAAAATGGGGAGAGAAAACTGTACTTGCAGAAGTAAAAGTTATGAAGACTGATGGTTTCTTTGGAAGCTATGTTCACTTCAATAATAAACTTGTTACTATTGTTGAGTTTGATGTTAAGCCTAAAGGAAAATGTTTAGAGATAGCAAATCAAATAGCTATGCATGTTGCTAGTGAAAAACCTTTAGCTTTAAACAGAGAGGGAATTGATCCTAATGCTGTTAATGAGCAAAAAGAAATATTTGAAAAACAAGTAAGAGATGCAGGCAAACCAGAAAATATGGTAGCAAAAATAGTTGAAGGTAAAATGAACTCTTGGTATTCTGAAAGCGTTCTTATAGACCAAAAATTATTTACAGACAACAAAATATCTATTAAAAGTTTAATAGATGAAATCTCTAAAGAAGCTGGTGCTGCTACTTCTATCAAAAACTTTGCTATAATTTCGCTTGGTGTTTGATTTTAATTAAAACAAGTAAAAATAAGGGGCTTTATATTAAGCCTCTTTTTTTATGCCTGTGGTATTAGTATAAGAGAACCTCATATCCTTCGGATACGCTTCGCGAAGAACTGCATTTTTATTATAAATTTTATAATTTAATTGTACATTAAAAGGCACTCCCCCGCACGACTAATAAGTTATAATTAAAGCATAACATTACTGTGCGGCAAGGTGGTACAGCTCGTACGCGGGAAAAAGTTGATAACACATTTAAATCATATAAATCTATAGAGTGATTTTTTTGTTTTCTTCAACCGATTCTAAAACTATACAATTAGCACCAATAATAGAATTTTTACCTATTACAGTATCCCCTCCAAATATAGAAGCATTGGCATATATTGTAACATAATCGCAAACTGTAGGATGTCTTTTTTTGCCTTCAAGACTTCTTCCATTAGTTAATGATAATGCTCCCAAAGTAACTCCCTGATATATTTTTACATGATGACCTATTACTGTAGTTTCACCTATAACTATCCCTGTACCATGGTCTATAAAAAAATAATCTCCTATATTAGCTCCTGGGTGAATATCTATGCCTGTTTTTGAATGTGCAAATTCAGATATAGTTCTTGCTATTAAAAACTCTTTTTGATTATAAAATATATGTGCTATTCTATAATGAAAAATCGCTCTAAAACCAGGATATGTTAATACTATTTCATCATAAGATTTTGAAGCAGGGTCAGATTGATAAAAAAACTCTAAATCTTTTTCAAGACTTAATTTAATATCTTCAAGCTGTTTTATAAAATCTGATAATACAGAATCATTACTTACTATTTTTTGATAAAGTTCAATTATATTTTTTTCTACAATATCTTTATTAGGAGTTTCTCTAAAAAAATTAGGAAAAACATAGTCCCTTATAAGTTTTACAATATCTTTTATATCATTTTGATTAGGAAGTTCATTAAAAGTTTTTAGTTTCATTAATATAATACTTTAGCTCCAAGAATATCTTTCTCCTGTATCAGGCAAAATACAAAGCATCTTTATTTTATTATTTAAATCATTATTTAATTGTTTTGATAAATCAATTGCCGCATAAACACTAGCCCCTGAAGATATACCCACATATAAACCTTCAGTAAAACATATCTCTCTTGCAGTATTAATAGCATTATCATTTGATACATCTATTATTTTTTCTATCACCTTTAAATCCAAAATTTTTGGTATAAAATTAGCACCTATTCCCTGTATTTTATGAGGGGCAGCATACCCTTTTGTAAGAAGAGGTGAAGATTCAGGTTCAACTCCAATTACTTTAGTATTCTTATTATTATCTTTAATATACTTACCTATTCCAGTAGCAGTTCCTCCTGTACCAATCCCAGCAAATATATAATCTACATCTCCCATATCTTTATATATTTCTGGTGCTGTTGTTAAATAATGTGCCATAACATTAGATTCATTAATAAACTGACCGGGTATCACAGAATCAGGTATTTCTCTGTTTAATTGATTTGCTCGTTCAACTGCAGCATCCATTCCTCCGTCAACTAATTCTAACTTTGCTCCATAATCTCTTATAAGTTTTCTTCTTTCTTCAGACATTGAAGAAGGCATAACTATTATAACATTAAGCCCTAAATAACTTCCAATAGCTGCCATAGCAATTCCTGTGTTGCCTGAAGTAGGCTCTATAATTGTAGAACCTTTTTTTATTTTACCGTCTTTAATTAAATCTAATAATATTTGTTTTACTGCTCTGTCTTTTATCGAAGCAGCAGGATTATTTTTTTCTACTTTTCCATATAATTCTATGTTTTTACTTAAATTAAATTTAGTTTCAATATTACTTAATCTTATAATAGGAGTATTGCCTATTAAATCGAGTATGTTGTTAGCTATCATATAAATCTCCAAAATGATATATATTTTTAATTTACGTTAATATTTTTTAATCTCTATATGGGGAAATATCTCTAAGCCTTGCTACTATCTTTTCTATAGCATCTGCTGTATACATTATTTCTTCCATAGTGTTATCTAATGATAGAGAGAATCTTGTTGAACTATGAGCATATTCAAAAGGAACTCCCATAGCCTGTAAAACAGGAGAAGGCTCTAAAGTACCAGAAGAACATGCACTTCCGCTTGAAGTACATATACCATAACCGTCAAGCAATAAAAGTATAGCCTCACCTTCTATATTTTTAAAACTAATATTTGCAGTGTTGCTTACCCTTTTAGCTCCTCTTCCATTAATTTTTACTTCTTTAATTCTTTTTAAAACTTCTTCTTCAAGTTTGTCTCTCAATTTAGAAGTGTGTTCAATAAATTTAGGAAGCTCTGCCTTAACCATAGAAGCAGCCTTACCAAGCCCTATTATATAAGGAACATTCTCAGTACCAGCACGGCGTCCTCTCTCCTGGTGTCCGCCTGTTTGTACAGTTCTTAATTTAGTGCCTTTTTTAATATATAAAGCACCAATACCTTTTGGAGCATGTATTTTATGACCTGCTATTGTAAGCATATCTATATAAGGCTCATCTTTCATACTTAAAGGCAATTTACCAGCAGCCTGCACAGCATCAACATGAAATACTGCCCCTGCATTTTTTACTATCTCCCCAATCTCTTTTACAGGGAAAATTACACCTGTTTCATTATTAGCATACATTATAGATACTATAGCTGTATTATCATTAATAGCTTTTTTTAAATCATCTATATTAATGTTTCCGTCATTATCTACATCCAAAAGTGTGATTCTATAACCCAAACGCTCTAATGATTTACAAGTTTCTATAACAGCAGGGTGTTCTACTCTAGTAGTAATAATATGATTTTTTGTAGGATAAGCCTCTATTGTACCCCTAATAGCCATATTATCGCCCTCACTTCCGCAAGAAACAAAACAAACCTCTATAGGCTCGCATCCTAAAAAGTCAGCAACATCCCCTCTTGCTTTCTCCATTTCCTTATGCACAGCACCTGCTGGGCTATACATACTAGAAGGGTTATAATATTGGTCTTTGAAATATGGAAGCATTGCATCCAAAACTTCTTGATAAACTCTCGTAGTGGCATTATTATCCATATATATAATTTTTTTGTCAGACATAATTCATACTCCTACTACTTCTAAATCTTTATCAACTAACTCTTTAATCTTAGGCTCAACAAAGCCTTTCAAAGTATTCTTAGAAGCCATACAAGAAGAACAAGCTCCCTTAAAAGATATTTTTACTATGTTGCCTTCTATATCCACTAATTTACAGCTTCCGCCGTCCATTTTTAGCATAGGGTTAATTACTGTTTCTATTGCCTCTTCTATTTTTTTAATCTTTTGTACTGTAGTTAGAGGGGCATTCTTTTGAAGTCTTTCTCTCTCAGCAAGCTCCTCATTTAATATATCTTCTAATTTTACCTTACAAGCTCCGCATCCGCCGCCTGCTTTAGTATAGAATGTTATCTCATCTACCGTTGTTAGATTATTTTCTCTTATGGCTCTTTTTATTTTAGTATCTGTTACACCAAAACATTTACAAATTATAGCTCCCTCATCATGTTCATCTTCTTCCACATTGATTCCTCTGTAATTATTAATAGCCTTTTCTAATGTTTCCATGCCCATTACAGAACAATGCATCTTCTCCTCTGGAAGTCCTCCAAGCTCCATTGCTATATCTCTATTTGTAATCTTTTTAGCCTCATCTAAAGTTTTACCCTTTATCATCTCGGTTAAAATACTGCTGCTGGCTATAGCAGAAGCACAGCCGAATGTTTGAAACTTAGCATCCTCTATCACTTCAGTATCTTTGTTAATTTTTAGAGTTAATTTTAAAGCGTCTCCGCAAACTATACTGCCAGTCATAGCTTCAGCATCAGCATTTTCTATCTCTCCAACATTTCTTGGATTTATAAAATGATCTTTTACTTTATCTGTATATTCCCACATATTATTTTTACCTCCATTAATTAATAATTATTTATTTATTAATTTCATCAAGTATCTTTTGTATAGTAGGTATGCAGCTACCACAGCCTGTGCCAGCTTTTGTGATATTTGAAACCTCTTCTACAGCTTTTAATTTATTTTTCTTTATGGCGTCTATAATTTGACTCTCCTTGACACCCATACAGAAACATATTGTTTTATCGTCAGCCATATATTTTATTCTCCTATTTAATTTTTAATTAATGTTATAAAACAGACTATAATACTATTTGAAAAAAACAATATTAATATTCTATAACCCTTCATTGTTAGAATATTATAACACTTTAAAAAATAAATATCAAGTACAATAATACAATATTAATTTATTATATTTTTACATTTTTAATTAAATTATAAATTAATAATATATAACACAAATTTGTTAAGGAGTATGAGATATTGGACATTTTTTAGTATAAAAAAAGCAGTATCCTTGTTATAATATTTTGATATAGAAAACAAATAAAAGGATACTACTATGAAAAAAGATTATAGCACAGAATTTAAATTATTTATAGTGGATGAAGCATTAAAAACTAAAAAT
Source organism: Brachyspira pilosicoli (assembly GCF_008016535.1). Classification (GTDB taxonomy): domain Bacteria; phylum Spirochaetota; class Brachyspiria; order Brachyspirales; family Brachyspiraceae; genus Brachyspira; species Brachyspira pilosicoli_A. Next base: position 18,496 of record NZ_SAXY01000006.1, on the reverse strand, counting down.
ATTAAAAGATTTTTAAAGATAGAAGAAATACCCAAATCTACTTTTTATACTTGGCTTAAGAAATATAAAGACACTGGAACTGTCGCTAATTTTAGCACTAGACCGAAAACTTCTCCAAATATCTTTAATAATCAAAAAGCTATTAATTTAATTATTGAACTCTATACTAAAGAATATCGAGGTAAGCATTATATTAAAGCATATTTGAACCGTGAAGGCATTAAGATAGGGGTTACAGCTATAGAGAATGTACTAAAAAGAAATAATCTTTGGAGATACAAAATAAAAAAGAAAAAGAAGCGATATGATAAACGAAAATTTATCTCTAAAATACAAAAAGAGGGCAAAATAGTTCAAATAGATACGAAATATATCAAATTAGGCAGAAAAAGAGTTTATCAATTCACTGCTGTAGATTTAGCTACTCGTTATAGTTGGAGGCAAATCTATGAGGATAAAACACCTTATAGTGCTTTATCTTTCTTAAAATATGTATTGAAAACTTCACCTTTTAGGATACAATCTATACAGACCGATAATGGTATGGAATATACTTATCGCTGTATTAATACTCCTAAAATAAATATTTTTGATGAATATTGTCTTAAAAATAAATTAGAGAGAAGATATATTCCTGTAGCAACACCAAGATATAACGGCGTAGTAGAAAGAGTACACGGCATAGACGAAAGAGAATTTTATTCACGATTAAATAAAAATATCACAGTAGAATTATTAAGAGAAAAATTAAAAGAATATACACATTTTTATAACAATCAAAGATTGATTTCTTCGTTAGGTTATATTACAATCAAAGAAAGAATCAAAAATATCATAGCAAGTAAAAGTACAATATCTATGGCTCCATGACATTTACACCTAATCTATATCTTTGAGTATCAGTGTATGAGAATAATCTTCCTTGAAGCATTCTATCTGGTGAGAATCCGATACCCGGAACTATTGTAGAAGGACTAAATGCTGATTGCTCTACTTCTGCAAAATAGTTTTCAGGATTTCTATTTAATTCTAAAACACCAACATCAATTAAAGGATATTCTTTTTGCGACCAAGTTTCTGTTAAATCAAATGGATTTCTTTTGCTTGCATTTGCCTGCTCTTCTGTCATTATTTGAATTTTCATATTCCATCTAGGGAAATCTCCTCTCTCTATAGCTTCAAATAAATCTTTTTGAGAACTTTCTCTGTCTTTTGCTATTATTGCTGCAGCTTCTTCATCAGTTAGATTTTTAATTCCTTGCTGAGTTTTGAAATGGAATTTTACCCAATATCTTTTGCCTTCTTTGTTTATAAAACTATAAGCATGACTGCTAAATCCGTGCATATGCCTATAACTATAAGGTATGCCTCTATCACTCATATCTATAGTTATTTGGTGAATTGCTTCAGGAAGTGAAGTTAAAAAGTCCCATTTGTTTTGAGCACTTCTAATATTAGTTCTAGGGTCTCTTTTTACAGCATGATTCAAATCTGGGAATTTCAAAGGATCTCTAAAATAAAATACAGGAGTATTGTTTCCTACCAGGTCCCAGTTTCCTTCTTCAGTATAGAACTTAATAGCAAAACCTCTTATATTTCTTTCAGCATCAGCAGCTCCTCTCTCACCTGCAACAGTTGAGAATCTTACAAATAATTCTGTTTTCTTTCCAATCTCAGAAAATATTTTTGCTTTAGTATATTTTGTTATATCATGAGTAACTGTAAATGTACCATATGCTCCAGAACCTTTAGCATGCATTCTTCTTTCTGGTATAACCTCTCTATCAAAGTGCACCATCTTTTCCATAAACCATACATCTTGGAGCAACATAGGTCCTCTTGCACCTGCTGTCATGGAATGCTGGTTGTTTTCTACTGGGGCACCAAATTCTGTAGTTAATTTTTTGCCTGATATCTTAATTAATCCTTATTAGTATTTATTATCAATAAATATATTATACTATGTAGATATAACTATTGCAAGTATAATTACTCCTTTTTCATAAAAATTATTACATTTTTTTTATTTTTTTAATAAATAAAAGATAAATACATATTAAAATTAGAATGATGTACTAAATGGATAATAATAAAAAAGAGATGAATAAATATCCACCTCTTTTTATATAAAATATCATAAACAAAAAATTATAAATTAGCTTTCAATAATTCAATAATCTCTTCTTTACTCAATACTTTTCCATAAGAAAGAACCTTATCATCTAAAACCAAAGCTGGAGTTGACATAACACCATAAAATGCTATATCTTCCATATTCTCTACATGTTTAATAGCCAAATCAAGCTTAGCTTCTTCAATTGCAGCTATAGTATTTTCTTCTAATTTTCTGCAATTTTCACAGCCTGTTCCAAGTATTTTTACCCTCGCACTAATAGGTTCTTCTTGTACTTTCTCCTCTTCACCGAAGGGATCTATAACAGGACCTCAGCCGCAGCCTCCATTACCAAAAAAAAGATCTTTTAATGACATATAATTTTCTCCTTTTTTTTAAATTTTATTTTTATATAAAACTTTATTTTATAACAATTTTTCTTTTAAAATTCCCATTAATTTCTCTTCTGAAAGAATTTCACCATAAGAAATAAGCTCATCGTTTATTATAAGTGCAGGCAAAGTCATAACACCATAATATGACATAATAGCTTTATCATCAGTACATTTAATAGGAAAATCAATATTCAATTTATTTACAGCATTTTGCAAATTCAAAAACATATCAGCAGAGTTTTCATTGGATAGTAATAAGATTTTATCACTCTCTTTTTGTATACCCTCATCTTCCAGAGGATCGGGCAAACAGCCTCAGCCAAAATCTATTCTTTGCATATATACCTCTTAAAAGTTTTTTATATATACATCATACAGGTATATTGATATAATTGCAAATTTATTTTTTAAAAATATCAAATCAATTAAAGCTATAATATTTATTTTTTACAAACTATTTTTTATAAACAACTCTTCTGTAAATAAAATATATCTTCCCGCACAATATGCATAAATGTTTTTTATGCAAAAAAAAAGCATTAAATAAATATCATATCTTCTTCCAATAATCCCCGCAACAAACTATAAGCCTTGGCATATTTAGAAACTTTTTAATCATAGAAGGAAGCGAAAGAGCTCTAACAGACATCATAAACTACAAATAGCATCTAAATCAGCATCTTTATAATAAAAAGCCATAATATACCTAAAAATTAGTATAGGTATATTATGGAATAATTACAAATTTATTGCAATTTATCTTTTAATAGTTCAATTATTTCATTTTTATTTAGCACTTTGCCATAAGATAATACTTTCTCATCTAATACAAAACCAGGCGTAGACATAACTCCATAAGAAGCTATTTTTTCCATATCCTGAACATGTCCTACTGTTAAATCAATATTCATTTCTTTCAAAGCTTCCAATGTATTTTCCTCTAATTTTTTGCAGTTAGAACATCCTGGTCCAAGTATTTTTATTCTAACATTGTTTGTGTTTCCTTCAACTGAAGGTGCACAAGAGCCTCCTCAGCCGCAGCTTGATTGTTTCTTTTTGAAAAACATAATTTTCTCCTTTTTTTATAATGATTTTATACTATAAAATTACACAAATAGAAAATAAAAATTATTAAATAAATACCCTATTATTATTATACCAATAGTAACAATACCCACAAAAACTATAAGCAATGGCATTTTCACAACCTTTTTAATCATAATCATAGAAGGAAGCGAAAGAGCTGTAACAGACATCATAAATGATAATATAGTACCTAAACCAGCCCCCTTATAATATAAACTCTCAGCAATAGGAAGTGTTCCAAATATATCTGCATACATTGGAATACCAACCAAAGAAGCCAAAGGCACAGAATACCAATTATTTTTTCCAAGTATAACATTTATCCACTCTTCAGGTATAACATTATGTATAAAAGCCCCAATTCCTACCCCTATAAATATATATAAATAAACCTTTTTTATAGTTTGTTTTACCTGATTTTTTGAATATATTAATCTATCTTTTTTTGTCATCTTCTCTATTTCAATATTAGCATTAGATTTTATGTTTTTTACAAAGTCTTCTAAATATCTCTCCATTTTAAGCTTTCCTATTATAGTGCCGCCCAATACAGCAAGTATAAGCCCAACTACAACATAAGCAATGGCAATCTTCATTCCAAATACACTCGAAAGAAGCATTAAAGAAGCTAAATCTACAAGCGGCGATGATATTAAAAAAGAAAATGTCATAGATATCGGTATACCCGCAGAAGTAAAACCTATAAAAAGAGGTATAGATGAACAAGAGCAAAATGGAGTAACTGTACCAAAAAGTGCTGCTAATATATTTGCTGATATGCCATTAAATCTGCCTAATATTTTTTTTGTTCTTTCAGGAGGAAAAAATGATTGAATATACGATATACAAAATATTAACACCGAAAGAAGAATAAATATTTTTATAACATCATAAATAAAAAATTGTATAACACCTTTTAATGTTTCTGATAGGGCAAAATTATTTAATATATTGCCTATCAAAGCATTAAGCCATTTCATTGATATAATTTGATCTTGTATAAAGATAAATATAGTTTTTATGTTTTCCATTTTTACACACCTTAATTTTTAATCACATTTACATTTTATTTTTTTATTAGTTTTTATTTTTTCTCCATAGGAGTTAAGAATATTTTTTGCCTCTTCAAAGCCTTGTTTATTTATACTATAATGCATCCATTTACCTTCTTTTCTCCCATTTACTATTTTAGAGTCTAAAAGTATTTTCATATGATGAGATAATGTAGACTGAACTATATTTAATTTTTCCAAAATTTTACAAGCACATATCTCGCCTTCTTTCAGCATTTCTAATATTTGAAGTCTATTCTCATCACAAAATGCTTTAAACACTAAAGCGTCCTTTTTATAATTTTTCATTAATACCCCTAATATACATCGAAGTTTATCGATATGTATTATAGCAAACATATCGAAGTTTGTCAATATGTTTTAATATAGATTTATAAAAAATATTACACTTGCAAAAATATTCAAATAATATATTATTAGAGTAATCTAACATTTAAAGGAGATTGTAAAATGAAATACTCAATAGTTTATACAAGTAAAAGCGGAAATACAGAAAAATTAGCTCTTGCTATAAAAGAAGCTGCTAATGGAGAATGCTTACAATGCGTTAAAGTAAATGCAGTAGACAGTTCTAAAGTTAATGATTCTGATATAGTATTTGTTGGTGCTGGAAGCTATAAGGGTACTTGTGATGAGGCTGCTGGCAAATTTATGGAAACATTAAAAAACAAAAAAGTATTTTTATTTATGACAGTTGGTTATGGAGATAATCAAGCTTATTATGATAAAATGCTTAACCCTGCTAAAACATTTATAGATTCTTCTAATACAATAATCGGAACTTATGCTTGTCAGGGTCAATGGATAGAAGGTCAGAAAAAAAATCTTGAAAATATGTTAGCTAAAGCTGCTACTGATGATGAGAAAAAAGTTATAGAAGGCAAATTAGCTAATCATTCAAATGCTATGGGTCACCCTAATGCTGAAGATTTAAATAAACTTAAAGACATAGTTAAATCTTTATAATAATTTTTGTAAATGGGGCAGGTTTTGACTTGCCCTTTTTAATTACTCTTTTTTAAAACCCTTTGCAAATAAAAACACTTCTCTGCTTTCATCTCTAGAACTTTTTGGCTTAAACACCGTTACAGAAACAAAATAATCAGTAAGCTCTTTTTTAAAATTAGGTAAATCTTTTCCATCAAAAACTTTTATAAAAAAATTTCCATTATCTTTTAATACATCCTTTGCTAAATAAAATATTTTCTCACACAAACCTATAGAACGTAAATGATTAGTTTCTCTGTCTGAAGTAGTATTAGGCATAGCATCACTAACAACAACATCAAACTCTATATTGTCAAAAGTAGAAGCGTCCATTTCTTTTATATCACCAAGAATAAATTTAAATCTCTGATGTGCTAAATTATTAGGAAGTATATCAACCCCCACAACAGAACCTGTTTTAATAATTTTATTTAGCATATACTGACTAAAAGAACCCGGAGAACAGCCTACATCAAGCACATTATCAGACGATTTAATAAACTTAAACTTATTTTGTGCCTCTTCTAATTTAAATACACTTCTAGCTTTATAATTTTCTTCTTTAGCTTTTTTAAAATAGAAATCTTGAACTTTTTTCATAATACAAAAAATTTATACAATCCAGTCTAATTTTTCTTCGCTTCTAGTAACCCCAACAGGAACACTTGTAAATGTAGACTTCTCAACTAAACTTTCTAAACGTTTAATACCAACTATATCAATTCTAGACATAGCCGCATATCTAATAGCATCAGGAGTAGCCATAGAACAAGTTACAAGCACAGAATTAACCACATTAGCATTAACCGCATAATCATACAACTGTATAAGCTCTTCATTAAATATAGGACTATAAGACATTCTAAAGAATACTATTTTTTTAGTAGAATGTACGCTTTTTCCGTCTTTAGCAAAAATTATAACATATTTTTTATCTGTAGTCTTTAATGAATATGGAATAAGGTTCATAGTAGATACTATTTTTAATGCCAAATCAGCAAATTCATTTTCATCAAGTTTAAAGAAGTTCTTAATATTATCACTATATCTTGACTCTTTGTATTCGTTTAATTTTTTATCAGCATCTTTATAATTTGGATTTATTATAATTATATTTTCTAAGTACTCTATAGCCTTATTAAGATTTTCCATTTTACTGTAACATTCAGATAATTGATATAATATAGCCAAATTTAATTCTTTATCAATACCGTCATAAGCAATAGCCATTTCCAAATATTTAATAGCAAACTCTATATTGTTTAATTCTATATAACATAAAGCTATCTCATACAATGATTTAATAGCATATTCTCTGTCCTTACTAGATATTTTATAATGCTTAATAGCATTTTTAGAATCTAATTTTCCTTTATATGCACGTCCTAAATTATAATTCAAAGCAGGATCATTAGGATACTTGTTTATAATACCATTCATTATAACTATAGCTTCATTATAATTACCAGCATTAACATAACAATATGCCTTATATTTTAAAGCCTCTTTGTTTGTAGAATCATTCTCTAAAGCATTTTCAAAAAATTGAAAAGCTGTATTATATTGTCTATTATCATAATATATTTTACCTATCTCTATAGAAACATTAACCTTATATTCTCCGCCCAATTTTAATAATGATAAAAACTGTGCTAATGATTCCTCTTTTCTTCCTATAGCATTTAAAGATCTGCCTAAAGATATTACTGTTTCAGGAGAATCATCACCTGTATCTATTGCATGTCTATATTCAACTATAGCAAATGGATATTCACCCATTTTATAATAGCAATCACCTATAATTTTATATATTTTATAAGATTTATTATGCACTTTATTTTTGGATAGCATATCTCTTAATTTTTTTATTGCTAAATCATACTTCTCGGATGCTATAAAGTTATTTACTCTATCCATATCAGATTGGACATATTTTGAATATAATTTTGGCAGTATTTTACTTGCAATAAAAAGTAATATATAAAATACTACAATAAATACTATAATATAAACTGTCATAGTCTTTCTTATTTTTTTTGTATTTTATGCTATATTACTCGGCATTATTTGCAATATGTAAAGTACTTTTTATTCTATATATTTTCTAAATTATAATATTAATTATTTTTTATAATATTTTATTTAGCACATAGATCTAAACATTTCTCAAGCCACCTACAAGTATTCTCTTCTCGCATAATAGCCCCCATTAATACCAAATAATCACTAAAAGCACTTGTGTTTTTTTCTGGTATAGATTCAAATTTCTTTTGATTATTCCTTAAATGCTCCAACCTAGCTATATGCTGACTAAGATGATTTTTTATTAACTCTTCTCTATCTTTTTCTGATAAACAATCAGAGAAAAATAACTGCAATCTAAACTCATCTTTAAAAGTGGGAGGAATATCTTTTTTTGATTCAAGCCATTTCATAAAATCTTTTTTGCCAAGTTCTGTTATTGAATATAATTTTTTTTCAAGAACACTACCTGATATTTCTATTTTATATTCTACCATACCCTGTTCATTAAGGGTTTTTAATTCTGGATATATTTGACTATGTTTGGCACTCCAAAACTCGCACAAAGCCTCTTCAAATTCTTTTGTAATATCATATCCTGTCATACTTTTTTGATTCAAAAGTCCCAAAATGGCGTATTTTAGTACTCCCATAAAAACTGCTCCAATTATTATTTTTTCTTATATTATATCACTATTAAAATTTAAATCCATACTAAACAACATATAAAAATAAATATGTATATATTGACATGTTTATTTTTATATGTTATTATCCTTGTACATTAAAAACATTACTATTTTAATATAAAGAGTAAAAAATAACATTTTATAAATGTTTTTATATAAAAAATAATTTATAGGAGTATAATTATGAATTACACAAAAAAGAGATGGTTTATACTTTTTGTTGTATGTTTAGCTAATTTATGTTTAGGCTCTATTTATACTTGGAGTGTATTTGCTTCTCCTATGGCAGAGTATTTATCTGGCATATTAGGAAGAACATTAACTTCTGCCGATTTGGCTATAGTATATACAATAGCTAATAGTGTTGGACCTATCACAATGATAAGCGGCGGTTGGGTTAATGACAAGTTCGGACCTAAAAAAGTTTTGTTTGTAGGCGGAATGATGTGGGGGCTTGGAATGCTTCTTTCTGGTTTTGCTACAAGTGTAGGATTTTTAATTGTATCTTATGCTTTAATAGGCGGACTTGGTTTAGGTATGGCTTATGGTACAGCAATAAGCAGCTGCATAAAATTCTTCCCTGATAAAAGCGGATTGGTAGGCGGTATTATCACTGCAGTATACGGTTTCGGTTCTGTGGCACTTCCTCCTATAGTTACTACAATAGTTAATAAATTTGATGCTCCTACTGCATTCAAAATTGTAGGTGTAGCTTTTTGTATTATACTTGCATTTTGTTCTTTTACTATAGAGAAATGTCCTGTAAACTTTGTACCATATGGTTGGACTCCTCCAGAAAAGAAAACTTCAAATACTGCTCCTATAAATAAAGATTGGAAAGGAATGCTTCAAACTCCTGCTTTTTATGTGATGATACTTCTATTTACTTGCGGAGCTTTTACTGGAATGATGATTACTTCTCAAGCTTCAGCAGTTGCAAGAAATTTAGTTGGTATGAGTGCTATTGCTGCTAGTACTGCTGTTTCTGTTCTTGCATTATTTAATGTATTTGGAAGAATTGTAGCAGGGTATTCTTCAGATAAAATAGGAAGAATATTAACATTAGCTTTTTCATGTATACTTGGGGCAATAGGTTTATTATGCCTTTACAAATCAGGAGAGGGCACTAATGTGATATTCTATATTGGCATATCAATAGTATGACTTTGCTTTGGTTCATTTATGGGAGTTTTTCCGGGATTTACAGCTTCAAAATTCGGAACTTTAAATAACAGTGTTAATTACGGAATAATGTTTATTGGTGTTGCTATAGCTGGATATTTTGGACCTACTGTTATGGGAAGCATGTATCGTCAATATGGCACTTATCAGAATGCATTTTTGGTGGCATGTGCTTTGAATATTTTTGGAATAGTATTAACAATAATATATTCAATTTTAGACAAAAGAGAGAAGAGAACTAATTCTTAATTGATAGGTATAAATGATATTTTATAAAAATTAGTTTGAAAATTTTGCGGGGCTTTGCCCCTGCGAAGCGTGCCCGTATGGTACACACCCCACTTCTTTTTGAGACCAAAGGGAGTCCTTCAGGGCGACCGAAGAAGTGCCTGTGGGTATGACCCAAAGAAGCAAAAAGACTGCATAATTAAAAAAATGCTATCAAATAATTTTGAAAATATCTAAAAAAAATAAATAAATTTTAAGGAGATAAAATATGAAACATAAATATCCTAATCTATGTAAACCTATCACTATAGCTGGGGTTACTTTTCAAAATAGAATGTTTTCAGCTCCAATGGGCGGAACTGATATAACTAATGATGGTTGTATAGGACCTAAATCTACTGCATTTTATGAATTAAGAGCAAGAGGCGGTGCAGGTGCTGTTACAGTGAGTGAATGTATGGTGCATCCTGAAACAGACGGCTCTCATGCTTATCATTTAGATACAAAAATATTAAACTCGCTTGCTGCTGCTACTTATACTGCTGATGCTATAAGAAGACATGGTTCAATAGCAAGTTTAGAATTATCTCACTCTGGTATGTATGCTGGTACATATATGACAGACAAGAGCAAAAAACAAAGTATGGCTCAATGGGGCACTTCTGATACTGTTCGCCCTGACGGAGTAGAAGTTAAATCATTAACAAAAGAAATGATTAAATACATAGTTGATGCTTATGACAATGTTGCTTCACTTGCTAAGAGAGCTGGTTTTGAAATGCTTTTAATACATGGAGGACATGGCTGGTTATTAAATCAATTTTTCTCCCCATATTTCAATAAAAGAAAAGATGTAAAAATAAAACTAATAGGCACATGGGGAAATGATATAGATAAAAATATAAATGATAAAATAATATCTTGTATTCAAAAAATAAGCGATGAAAAACATGTACCTCTGCCAGTAAAAATATTCGAATTAAAAAATAATCCAAAATATGAAATTATAAATTTTTTATTAAATTAGTTACAAGGAGGAAATATTATGGTTTTGGCTAATATACAGGGAAAAAATATAGAAAATGCAGGGGTTACAGCAGCTGACGGTGTTATTGTAACAGGAAAAGAAGAGAGAGAAGTTTTAGTGAAAATAGCAGATAAAGTTGGAAGAAAAAATTTAATTAATGATGGATATATAAGAAAACTTACAATTACAGACAATTATTGTTTTTTAGAACATCCTGAATTGGATGATATAGGAAGAAAAAGATACTTACTACTCATTTGGTCTAATAATTCTCCTAAAGATAATATAAAAAGGACTATTGAAGTAATTGGGTGTAATTTTGATAATTGGAAAATAAAAAATGAACAATATAAAAAGAAACAAATGATAGCTAAAGGTATTTTGACAGGTACTGTTATATTAGGTGTAGTAATAGCATTTGCTGTAATATTTAAATAAAAAGTTAGGTATAATATGAATAACAAAGATAAAATAATTTTATGTGATAAAGAAACAAAATTTGAAATAGATTCATTTCCAAAACAAGTAGAAAAAATTGTACAGGGATTCAATATAATTTTATTTGCCGATAATCAATTAGATGGATGTTTTTTTAGAGATGGTGCTAGAACTATTCCGCTTAGTGAGGTAAAAAATAATACTTATGTAGTTCATAGTCAGATATTTAATAATATTTATTACCCAATGGAAAATTTTAATGAAAATTATAAATTAGATTTTAGAGATACGTTTATAAGGATATTGCATAAATTAGGGGCTACAAAATATAATATATCTTATAGTGATGAAGAAGAATTTAAAACATTAAAAAAAACTAAAAATAGCGGAGGTTTTTCTGCGAAACATTCTGCTTTAGGTTATGGAAATGTTAATGCAGATATTGAATCTGAAGACACTCATCATAATAAAATTAAAAATAAAAGTGATACTAATGTAGAGCAATCAAAGAATATAATTACTCCTGAAGAATTTCAAAATTGGATAAAAAAAGAAAATATAAATTTGGATGTTTTTAAAAGTTTACATTTAACTGCATTTATAGAAACTTTTTTTGATAAAGGCAAATTAGATAAAACTAAGTTAGAAAAAAAATCTGTTAAATTAGAAGATGTAATAAAAATACATAATGAATGCAAAAAAATATGTGTAGGTTTTAAAAAAATACCAGTACATTTAGGTCATATAACAGGCGGATTCAATTTTGATTTTTCTAAATATTCAACTACACAAAAAAAGATTGCAGAAAAAATGAAAATAGTTATTGAATTTTAGTTTGATTAATTTTTATATATTTATTTTTTTAGTTATACTGAAACAAATACATTTTCTAACTACTGTACATTATAAAAATATTATCAACTTTTTGTATAATAAAAAACTTTTTACTCTTGGTGTGCATTTGCAAAAAATGTAATTACTATAATTTTATATTTTAACAATATGTATTAAATATAAGATAATGCCAATCTTTTAGCAAAAATGCAGTTCTTTTGGTTCTTTTATATCAATAAAAGAACTGGGGCGTAGGGTCACCACAAATAATAAATAAAATTAAATCTATGTTTAAGTATAAAATATAAAATTGTAGGGTATCTAATAAATAATATTTAATATTAATAAAGCCTTTTTTTATATAGAATTTATGTTATAATACTTTAACTTTTTTAAGAGGATAAATTAATGGCTAACAATTCTATAGAAATAAGAGGTGCTAAAGAGCATAACCTTAAAAATATATCACTTTCAATACCTCATAAAACCCTAACTACTTTAACAGGAGTATCAGGAAGCGGAAAAAGCTCTCTCGCATTCGATACTATTTTTAAAGAGGGGCAGAGAAGATATTTAGAATCATTATCAGCTTATGCAAGACAGTTTTTAGGTGTTATGGCTAAGGCTGATGTTGAACATATTGAAGGGTTATCTCCTACTATTTCTATAGACCAAAAAAGCGTAAATAAAAACCCTCGCTCTACTGTGGGTACTGTTACAGAGATTTATGACTTTTTTAGATTATTATTTGCAAGGCTTGGAGTGCCTTATTGCTCTAAATGCGGACATAAAATCTCTAAGCAAAGCGAAGACCAAATTGCACAAAGTGTTTTAATAGGGTTTGCTCAAAAAAGAATCTTAGTGCTTGCCCCTATTGTAAGAGATAGAAAGGGAGAGTATAGAAAAGAAATTGAAGAAGTTAAACTTGCAGGATATCCTAGAATAAGAATAGATAATATAGTTTATAAATTCGATGAAGATGAAATACCAGAACTAAAAAGATATGAGAAGCACACTTTAGAAATAGTAATTGACAGAATAAAAGTTGAAGATAAGTATTTATCAAGAATTACTGATGATATTGAAAGAGCTATAAGAATAACTAAAGGCTTAGTGGCATTCTATGAAGAACATGAAAAAAGCGAGGAAGTATTAGAAACACAAACTACAGAAAATGCTGAAGAAGATACAAAAACTAAAAAGAAAAAAATTAAAATGAGCAAGCAGTTTGAAATAGATAAATATTACAAACTCTACACAACTGAAAGGTCTTGTGCAAACTGCGGGCACTCTATTGCAGACATTGAGCCTAATTTATTTTCATTTAATAACCCAATGGGGGCATGTACTGTTTGCGGCGGGCTTGGAGTTGAGCATGTATTTACAGAAAAGCATATTGTAAGAGATGAGAATTTAAATATTTATGATGGGGCTTTATCTTGTTTTGTAGATGACCATATAGGTTTTGATATGGAATATGGCACTGATGAATTAGAAGTGATTGCTAAAACTTATAAAATAGATTTAAAAAAGCCTTGGAAAGATTTAACTAAAACAGAAAAAAAATATTTACTTTATGGTACTGATAAAGAAGTAAAATGGAGAAAAAGATTTTGGTATCATAGCAAACTTGTTGAAGAGAGAGTGCCTGGAATTTTAGACAGATTAAAATATGACTACGAAACTTATAAAATGAATTATTATGCTAATTTTATGGACGAAGTTGAATGTCCTAAATGTAAGGGGAAAAGAATTAATGATGATGCTTTGTCAGTAAAGTTTAACGGAAAAACTATAGCTGATTTCTCTTCAATGACTATAGAATATTTATATGATTATTTTACCAAATTAAAATTAAAACCAAATGAAGAAGTGATTGGTGCTCCTATAGTAAAAGAGATAATTTACAGATTAACATTTTTAGTGAAAGTAGGATTAACTTATCTTACAATAGAACGTTCTTCCCCTACTCTTTCAGGAGGAGAATCTCAAAGAATAAGATTGGCATCGCAAATTGGAAGCGGACTTGAAGGTGTTTTATATGTGCTTGATGAGCCTTCAATAGGACTTCATCAATCAGACAATAAAAAATTAATTGAGTCATTAAAAACATTAAGAGACAAAAATAATACTGTCATAGTTGTAGAGCATGATAAAGAGACAATGGAAGAGTCTGACTATTTAATTGATATAGGTCCTAATGCTGGTGTTAATGGAGGTGAGGTTGTTGGCATTGGTGATTATGAAGAGTTTATAAAATCTAATAAATCATACACTGCCAAATATTTACGCGGTGATGATGATATAGAGATTCCTAAACAAAGACGTGAAGGAAACGGAAAGTTTTTAAAAGTAGTTGGAGCTAATCAATTTAATCTTAAAAATATAGATGTTGAGTTTCCTTTGGGGTTATTTATCGTAGTTACAGGGCTTTCTGGAAGCGGTAAATCTACTTTAGTTGAAAACATATTAATGCGTGCCTTGCATAATCATTTTTATGGTAAGGCTTTAACTCCGGGAAGTCATAAAAAAATAGAAGGGCTTGAAAACATTGACAAAGTTATAGAAGTTGATCAATCTCCTATTGGAAGAACTCCAAGAAGCAACCCTGCAACATACACAAAAGTTTTATCGCCTATAAGAGATTTATTTGCTGCTACCAAACTTGCTAAAATGAGAGGATATGATAAAGGCAGATTTTCATTCAATGTAAAAACCGGAAGATGTCCTACATGTGAAGGAGCTGGAGTTATAGAATTAGAGATGCAATTTCTTTCAAATGTATTAGTGCCTTGTGAGGAATGCGGTGGAAAAAGATTTAATGCAGAAACTCTTGACGTTAAATATAAAGACAAAACTATTTATGATGTTCTTGAAATGAGCGTATCTGAAGCGATTACATTTTTTGACGGTATAACTTCAATTACAAGAATATTAAAAATAATGGAAGATATAGGGCTTGGATATATAAAATTAGGGCAGCCTTCAACTACTCTTTCAGGAGGAGAAGCTCAAAGAATAAAACTTGCAAGCGAACTTCATAAAATATCTACAGGAAACACTTTATATATATTAGATGAACCCACTACAGGGCTTCATTTTGAGGATATAAAAAAATTATTAAAAGCATTAGACAGACTTGTTGAGAAAGGAAATACTGTTTTAGTTGTAGAGCATAATTTGGACGTTATTAAATGTGCTGATTATATTATAGATATGGGTCCTTTAAGCGGAGATAAGGGAGGAAGAGTTGTTGCTGAGGGTAAGCCTGAAGACATAATAAAAGTAAAAGAATCTCTCACAGCAAAAGAACTTAAAGAAATATTAAAGCCTTCAAAAAAGAAAAAAGAGAATATAAAAACAGAAGATACAAAAAAAGAAGAAAATACATCTCTCATTATAAAAGGAGCCAATAAACATAATCTCAAAAATATAAGCTTAACACTCCCAAAAAATAAAATAAATGTTATCACAGGAGTATCAGGAAGCGGAAAAACTTCTCTTGCATTCGATACTATATTTAAAGAAGGACAAAGAAGATTTGTTGAATCACTTTCTACTTATGCAAGAAGATTTTTAGGAAGATTTGAAGATGCTAATGTTGACAAAATAGAAGGATTAGCACCAGCAATTGCAATAGACCAAAAAAATGTAAGCAGAAATCCCCGTTCTACTGTGGCAACTGTTACAGAGATTTATGACTATTTCAGATTAATTTTTGCAAGGCTTGCCAAACCACATTGTCCGCATTGCTCTGATAAAGACACTCTAAAAGCCGAAACTCCTTCAATACTTGCTACCGAAATTGTTGACACTATGGAACAGAATAAACTTGTTATAATTTCTCCTCTATATCATAGTTCATTTAATCATAGATTTACTTTTAATGATAATGATGCCAAAGATATTAAAAAGATTATAGAAAAAACAAGAGAAGCGGGATACGTAAGAATGCAAATAAACAACAATGACTATGTTATAGATGATATCACTGAAGAAGACATTAAAGAATTATCAAAAGAAGAGATATACTCTGTAGGCATAGTGATTGATAGAGTTGTTGTTGGAAAAGATAAAAGAGCAAGAATTGCAGATGCCATTGAAAAGGCAATGGATTTATCAAACGGCGTAGCACATATAAAAGCAACTCATGGAATAATTGTAAAAGAAAGTTTCCATACAAAATTCCCAGCTTGTTTGCTTCATGGAATATTATTTGATTTTGAAGTAACACCAAGACATTTTTCATTTAATTCGCATTGGGGATATTGCGATGAATGTAAAGGACTTGGAAGTAAGCCTACATTTAGTATAGATTTAGCAATAAAAGACAGCACTAAACCATTATTTGACGGGGCATTAGACACTGCTATTCATAATATGTTTTCTACTCCGGGAAAATATTATACAGATTCTTTAATGCGGTTTTTAAAAAGAAACAGCATAACAAAAAAAGATTTGTATGAAACTCCTTTCAATGAACTTGATAAAAAAGTTATTGATACATTCTTTTTTGGAGGAGATTATTCTGTAGGAAATGTTATAACTCAGTGGCATTCTAATAATGATGTTACAAGTGAAGATTACTCAGAGTGGAAAGATAAATCTCTTGGAAAATTCTTTATTGATGAGGAATGTGATTCATGTCATGGAGAGAGACTAAACGAAATAATAAGGTCTTATACTATACAAAATAAAAACATAAGCCAAGTATGTGCAATGACAGTAGAAGAAGCTATTCATTTCTTTGATGAGCTTCCAAACCTTTTAACAGAAAGAGAAAACACTATATCAAAAGAAGCAATAAAAGAAATTAGAACAAGATTAAGTTTCTTAGATAAAGTTGGTCTTGGATACTTATTTTTAAGCAGAAAATATGCAACACTTTCAGGCGGAGAAGCTCAGAGAATAAGACTTGCTAGTCAATTGGGCTCTAAACTTACAGGAGTGCTTTATGTATTAGATGAACCTACTGTAGGGCTTCACCCAAGAGACACAAATCATTTATTAGACACATTAAAAGAATTGAGAGACTTAAAAAACACTCTTGTAATAGTAGAGCATGACAGAGACACAATGAAGGCTGCTGACAATATTGTAGATATGGGTCCTTATGCTGGTGCTTTTGGAGGTGAAGTAGTTTCTCAAGGCAAGTATGATGATATATTAAAAGACAATAATTCACTTACAGGAAATTATTTAAGCGAGAGAAAAAAAGTATTTGAAAAAACTGCTGTAAGAAATGAAGAAACTGAATGCATAAAATTAAAAAATGTTTCAACAAACAATTTAAAAAATATTGATGTTGATATTCCGCTTAAAAAAATAGTAGTTGTTACTGGAGTATCAGGAAGCGGTAAGTCATCATTAATAATAGATACTCTCTACCCTGCTCTAAAGAAACGCAGACTCAATCAATATTCAAAATTTGAAAGTGTTGAAATACCTGAGATTGTTTCAGACACTATATTAGTTGATCAAATTTCTATAGTTGGCTCTATTAGAAGTACATTAGTAAGCTATAGTAAAGTGTTTGATAAAATAAGAAACATATTTGCAAAAACTCCTACAGCAAAAGCAAAAGCATTTGCAGCAGGACGTTTCTCATATAACGGCAAAGAAGGAAGATGCAATATTTGCGAAGGTAAAGGTATAAGAAAAATTGCAATGCACTTCTTATCCGACATGGAAATAGTTTGCGAGGCTTGCGGAGGTAAAAGATATAATGATGAAACCTTATCTGTAAGGTTTAAATCTTTAAACATAGCCGAAGTATTAGAACTCACTGTTGATGAAGCAATAGAGTTTTTTGAATTTGACAAATCAATTACAAAAACACTTTCTATAATGAGTGAAGTTGGACTTGGTTATATAAAACTCTCTCAAAGACTAGATACTTTCTCAGGCGGTGAACTACAGCGTTTAAAACTTGCAACAGAATTAGTAAAAAAACAAGGTGATGAACATATAGTTTATATTTTAGATGAACCTACTACAGGGCTTCATTTCGATGATGTTAATAAACTTCTAATAGCTTTAAACAAATTAGTAGAAAAAGGACATAGCGTTATAATAATAGAGCATAATCCTGATGTTATTAAAGCTGCTGATTATATAATAGATTTAGGTCTAGAAGGCGGCACTAACGGCGGAGAAATTATTGCAAAAGGCACTGTTGATGAAATTCTAGAGATGAAAAAAGGCTACACTTGGAAATATATTGTTTAGGAGTGTGAGATATTGGACATTTTTTAGTATAAAAAAAGCAGTATCCTTGTTATAATATTTTGAACATAAAACAAATAAAAAGGATGCTACTATGAAAAAAGATTATAGCACAGAATTTAAATTATTTATAGTGGATGAAGCATTAGAAACTAAAAATATTAAAAGATTTTTAAAGATAGAAGAAATACCCAAAT
>NZ_SAXY01000059.1 GCF_008016535.1 Brachyspira pilosicoli | reverse complement strand
AAGAACATTTTTATTTATTCATAAAAGAATGTCAGTTTCGATTTAATAATCCAAAAGTTGACAAACAATTAGAAATTATATATAATTTAGCGAAAAAGAAGCTTTTTTAGTTATCTAGGACAGCCCCTTTTTATTTAATCGTGAATAAAATTCTCTTTCGTCTATACCGTGTACTCTTTCTACTACACCATTGTATCTTGGTGTTGCTACAGGAATATATCTTCTCTCTAATTTATTTTTCAAGCAGTATTCATCAAAAATATTGATTTTAGGAGTATTAATACAGCGATAAGTATATTCTATACCATTATCGGTCTGTATAGATTGTATCTTAAAAGGTGAAGTTTTTAAGACATATTTTAAGAAAGATAAAGCACTGGAAGGTGTTTTATCTTCATAGATTTCTCTCCAACTATAACGAGTAGCTAAATCGACAGCAGTGAATTGATAAACAGTTTTTCTGCCTAATTTGATATATTTAGTGTCTATTTGAACTATTTTGCCCTCTTTTTGTATTTTAGAGACAAATTTTCGTTTATCATATCGCTTCTTTTTCTTTTTTATTTTGTATCTCCAAAGATTATTTCTTTTTAGTACATTCTCTATCGCTGTAACACCTATCTTAATGCCTTTACGATTTAAATATGCTTTAATATAATGCTTACCTCGATATTCTTTAGTATAGAGTTTAATAATTAAATTAATAGCTTCTTGATTATTAAAGATATTTGGAGAAGTTTTCGGTCTAGTGCTAAAATTAGCGACAGTTCCAGTGTCTTTATATTTCTTAATCCAAGTATAAAAAGTGGATTTAGGTATTTCTTGTCTCTTTAAAAATCTTTTAATATTTTTAGTTTTTAATGCTTCATCCACTATAAATAATTTAAATTCTGTGCTATAATCTTTTTTCATAGTAGTATCCTTTATTTATTTTCTATATCAAAATATTATAACAAGGATACTGCTTTTTTTATACTAAAAAATGTCCAATATCTCACACTCCTAAACAGAATTTGAAAATTAATTAATTGACATAAAACAAACATTATATATAATATTTAAAATATCAATTATAGAATTTTTAAAGGACTTATCAATGAAACTCAAACATACAAACAATTTTATCAAAAAAGATACAGTAGCAATCTTTGTTAAGGTTGAAAAAGAAAAGCCTAAAGTTTGTACATTTAATGATGAGTATATAAAATTATTTAACAGTTTAGTAAAAGATAAATATTATACTATATCAACTCCGTTTGCATTTGCTTTTTCTAGTAATACTAGAGTAATTTATATTACTTATAAAGAAGTGAAAAATTATATTTATGAAACTTGGAAAAATGCAGGAGCTTCTTTAATAAGCATAATGAATCAGCTTCATATATCTGATATAGAAGTTGATATGGCTGAATTATTTGCTGAAATTGGCTCTCAGGAATCTTATATACAATTTTGTTTAGGAATGTTTTTAGCTTCTTATAGTTTTAATTATCATTTTGGTGAGAAAAGACTTAAAGAGAAAAACAATATTAATAATATTTTACTTGTTTCTGACCATAAAAAAGATACAGAAAATGCTATTAATATTGCTTCTAATATATCTGAGCATATTTGTTGGGCTAGGGATATGGTTAATGAACCTAGCAACGTTATTAATTCTTTAACATTTATAGAGAGAGCAAAAAAGATTGCTGAAAAGAAAAAATTAACTGCTACTGTATTAGATGAAAAACAATTAAAGACATTAAAGATGAATGGAATATTAGGTGTTAATGCAGGAAGTAAGAATCCTCCGAGATTACTTTGTATGCAATATAAAAAGCCTAAGGCTAAAAAAAATATAGTATTGGTTGGTAAGGGTATAACATTTGATACTGGCGGAATGAGTTTGAAGCCTGCTGACAGCATGCTTGGAATGAAAGATGATATGGCTGGTGCTGCTGCAGTTTGCGGAGCTTTATTTTTGGCTTGTGATATGAATCTTGATGCTAATGTTACTGCTATTTGTCCATTAACTGACAACAAAACAGGAAGTGGTGCTATTAATCCAGGTGATATATTAAAAATGTATAATGGTGTTACTGTTGAGATTATTAGTACTGATGCTGAAGGAAGATTAATACTTGCTGATGCTCTTGCTTATGGAATAGATAAATATAAACCTGATTATATAATAGATATTGCTACATTAACAGGTGCTTGTTCTATAGCTTTGGGAAGACATGCTACAGGTCTGCTTTCTACAGATGATAAATTGTCTAGAGCTATTAAAGATGCTGGTGACGATACTTATGAAAGAGTGTGGGAACTTCCTATGTTTGATGAGTATAAAGAGCAAATTAAATCGGATGTTGCTGATATTAAAAACACTGGCGGAAGACATGCTGGTACTATCACAGCAGCACAATTTCTTTCATACTTCACTGAAGGAACTAATTGGGCACACTTGGATATAGCTTGTACTTCTATATCTGATTCTAATAATAAATATTTAACTAAAGGTGCTACTGGTGTTGGTGTTTATCTATTAGAAAAAACTATTGAAAAATTGATAGAGATTAATTAATAATAATAATTATACATTTTTAAGAGTTCTGCTAAATACATATTGGCAGGACTCTTTTATTTTTAAATATTTTATTTTTATAGCTAATTTGCAATATTTTTAACTAAAAACCATATATTTTTTGATTGTTTTTGATTAATTTTGACTATTTTTAATTGATTTTTTATGAAATATTTATATACTATAATTATGAAGAGGTAAAAATAATAATGCTAAAAGTAAGCAGATACGAGTTAATATTAGAAGTTATAAGAGAAAAAAGAAACATAAAAGTAGAAGAACTAATTGAGAGGCTAAATGTATCAGAGGCTACAATTAGACGTGATTTAACATTTCTTGAAAAAGCAGGAAAGATAAGAAGAGTTCATGGCGGGGCAATATTGGTTGATATACAGGAAGAGAGCTTATTATACAAAAAAGAAATATACTCTGAAGAGAAAGAAAATATAGGTAAGTTTGCTGCTTCATTAGTAGAAAGCGGAAGCACTATATATTTAGATGCTGGTACAAGTGTTTTTGCTATGATTAAATATTTAGCTGGCATAGAAAACATAAAAGTAGTAACTAACGGGCTTAGCCATATAGAAGAGCTTTATAACAAAAAAATAGAAACTTATTTAATTGGCGGAAAAATGAAAATGCTTACTGGTGCTTTAGTGGGGGCTAGTGCTGTTTTATCTCTAAAAAGTTTTAATTTTGATTTGGCATTTATGGGGGCAAATGGAGTAGATATTAACGGATATTCTACTCCTGACAGTGAAGAGGCATTGATAAAAAATGAAGCTGCTTCAAAAGCAAATAAAACTTACTTCTTATGCGATGAATCAAAACTAAACAAAAAGAATTTGATTAATTTTTATAACTTGGAAGATTCCTATTTAATAACAAATGCTAAAGAAATAAATGAAGAAATAAAAAGCAAATTAAAAGGGTTATATATTGTTAATTGATAAAATAAATAAAAGAAAGAAAAAATAAAAACAAGGAGGATTAACTATGATATATACTTTAACATTAAATCCTGCTGTTGACTATTACATAGACATGGAAAACTTTGAAGAGGGGGATTTAAACAAAGTTAATAATGCCTATACATTAGCAGGCGGAAAGGGAATAAATGTTTCTAAGGTTTTAAAAAATTTTAATGTTGAATCTACTGCATTAGGTTTTTGCGGAGGTTTTACAGGAGATTATATAAAAAAACATCTTAAAGAATACGGAATTAAAGAAAGTTTTATTTATTTAGAAGAAGATACAAGAATAAATATAAAATTAAAAACCAAAAAAACAGAAAGCGAAATAGCAGGAAAATCTCCTAATATTTCAAAAGAAAAAGTTAATGAACTATTAAACTATATAAAAGATAATATAAAAGAAAATGATGTTTTAGTATTATCTGGAAGTGTTCCTAATTCTATTGAAAGCAGCATATATAAAGACATAATATCAAATGCAAATAAAAATATAAAAGTGATATTAGATGCTAGAGATGAGGCGTTTAAAATAGGATTAAAAGAAAAAGTATTTCTTACAAAACCTAATAAAAAAGAGTTAGTAGAATATTTTAATAAAAAAATAGAATCAACAGAAGAGATAATAAAATATGCAAGAGAGCTAATAAAAGAGGGAAGCGAGAATGTAATAGACTTGTTTCAAAAGTCATTTTTTAACTGATAATTATATATTGATGCTAATATAAAAAATCTTGTATTTAACTTTTGTAAATGATTTCGATATCGAGTAGAAAGTATTTTATATCGTTTGAGAACT
>NZ_SAXY01000058.1 GCF_008016535.1 Brachyspira pilosicoli | reverse complement strand
TTAAATTCTGTGCTATAATCTTTTTTCATAGTAGCATCCTTTTTATTTGTTTTCTGTTCAAAATATTATAACAAGGATACTGCTTTTTTTATACTAAAAAATGTCCAATATCTCATACTCCTAAACAACTATATTTGTATTTTTACTTGCATTCATACGCAATTTGATATATCATTAGTACAATATTATTTTTAATAAAATATTGAGGAAATATGAAAAATAATTTTGAAGAAATAAGAGATAAATTTATTCACTTATTTGGAAGACCTTATTATATAAACGAGCATGGTATTATATTTTGTATTGATACATTAGAGGCCTTAGAACTTATAAATTTTAAATTTATAAATTTAATTATTACAAGCCCACCTTATAATATAGGGAAAGAATATGAAAATATATTACCAATTAATGAATACGTGAATTGGTTAATTAAATGGATAAATAAAGCTTATCAATTAAGTTTAGATAATAGTAGTATGTTATTAAATTTAGGATATATTAATATTGATGATATAGGAAGAGCTATACCAATACCATATTTGATATGGGATAAAATTCCATATTATTTAAATCAAGAAATTGTTTGGAATTACTCAGCTGGTGTTGCATGTAAAAAATATCTAAGTCCAAGAAATGAAAAAATACTATGGTATGTAAAAGATAGATATAACTATACATTTAATTTAGATGATATAAGAGATAAGAATGTTAAATATCCAAATTCAAAAAAAAATGGAAAAGTTAGAGTAAACACATTAGGGAAAAATCCATCAGATGTATGGGAAATAGCAAAAGTAACAACTGGTTTAAATCGCTCATCCAAAGAAAGAACAGAACATCCATGTCAATTTCCAATGGATCTATTAGAAAGAGCTGTATTAGGTTTTTCTAATGAAAACGATGTTGTATTTGATCCATTTATAGGCTCAGGTTCCACTTTTGAAGCTTGCATTAAATTTAACAGATTTTGTATAGGATTTGAAATACAAAAAAAATATTGCGAAATTATAAAGCATAGAATAAAAAATATAGAAAATAATTATAATTTAGTTTTATCATAACTATATAATGTAATTAATTTATAATTTTCAGCATTCTTATCTAATTTAGCTTGCTGTCCTGTCTGAGATTTTTGAGCTATCCAATCCGAATAATCTATCCAACCAAATCTAATATGCTTTATAGATGGATTATTTTCTATTAATTTATCAAAATTAATAGCTAAATAATACCCTGACTTATTTTTACCATTTTCAGATAATGCATAACTTCTATTTCCAAATATGCTATTTTGAGATGATGTTTTTATTTCAAAAGAATATAGATCATTGTATTTACATACTACATCCTTTTCATTAGGATTTCCTTTTCTAAAATCTTCAGTATTTAAATTTATATATTCAGGTATAACATCATGGAGTAAATTACCAACACTTTGAGGCGAAATATTCATGTTTTTCATCTGCAAATTTATATAACTATTTATTGTAGTATTTACAATACTTTTCCAAGATTTTAAACATATATCAACTATATCACTCTTTAATGGATGTTCATTTATTAATTTTTTTGTTATATCAAGCCAACTAGAAACTTCTTTATTTAGATATGGACTAATATTTTTCATAATTTAATTATATCAAAAAATGTTTAAAATATCAAGTAATAAATTTTTAAAACAAATAAAATTCAATTAATGTTATATAAAATTATTTTGATATTTTGTATTTGATTATTTAATAAATTTTTATAATAGCATTATATCTATACATTAAACTTTGAAATATTGTATTACTTTTCTATAGAACATAATTAAAAAGGGAATGTTTATTAACACTCCCTTCATTATTTACCAATTTTATTAACTGTATATTCTGAAATCCATCTCTGGGAATATATCATCACGCCATTCTAATTTACTGAGCCACTCTTCATTTAAATCTCTGTTCTTGATAGCATAATAAAGGTCGGTAAATCTCTTTATATATAGTTTTGTAGTATTAACAGCATAATCAACCATAGTGCCTGTATGCATAATGAAAGCCCAGTCGCTGCTTTGTGCCAACAACAATTCACGTGCAGCCTGATTTAATGCTCTCTCATAAAGACCTGTCTCATTATAGTAATCGTGTGCTAATTCTATCATTCTTTCAGCAGCTTTGTGTAAATGTCTGTAAATCCAGCCATTAGTACCGTTAAGCCAAACTTCACCATAACCATTAGCTCCCCAACTAGACATTGAAGGCATAGATATTTGGTTTACTGGGTGTCTTTCCAAATATTCTTTTGGTGTGATTGTCTCTATAGTGTTTTGGTCATGATGAATTTTTCTCATTAAAAACTCTATAAACATAGGTCCTTCATACCACCAGTGCCCGAATAATTCAGCATCATAAGGAGATACTACTATAGGAGGTCTGTCGTCCATCACTGAAGCTAAATACTCTATTTGTTTTTCTCTGTTAAACATAAAATTACCAGAATGCTCACCTGCAGCCTCCATAGCCCATTCTGGATTATAAGGCTCTTTAGCACAATCTTTACCAGTAATTCTATAATATTTTATACCTGTATTTTTTCTAAGACCATTGCTCTGTATAAACTCTTTTATATATTCAAAAGGCAAATCATATCCAATGTCTCTGTAAAACTCTCTATATCTTGGGTCGCCAGGGTATCCTACTTCAGCACTCCAAACACTTCTTGAACTCTCAATATCACGTCCGAAAGCTGCAACTCTGCTCTCCCTAGAACAATATAAAGGAGCATAAACTCCGTATTTAGGCACTCTATCAGCATACATTATACCATGCGTATCAACAAAGAAATATTTAATTCCGTTGTTTGCAAGATGTTTTTCTAGTCCTGGGAAAAATCCGCATTCTCCAAGCCATATGCCTGTAGGTTTTCTTCCTAAATGCTTCTCATGAGTTTTTACAGCCATTTTTAACTGTGCTTCTATTGCCTTAGGATATTCCTGCATAAATGGGAAAAAGCCATGCGTAGCTCCGCAAGTGATTATCTCTAAATTTCCTCTATCCAAGAAATATCTAAAACCATTTAATATATTTTTATTATACTTATAAACAAATATATCTCTTATCTTTCTAAACTTATCTCTATAAAACTCAGCAGTATGATGAAAATTAGGATCTAATGAAGTTCTCTCTACTTCCATTTCTGCCAATCTTATCAATTTTTCTATGTAATTAACGTATCTATTTTGAAGAAGCTCATTTGCAAGCATATTCATAAGAGGAGGCGTTACACTCATAGTGATTTTGAAATTTACCCCATCATTAACCATTCTATCATAAGCGTCAAGAAGAGGTATATATGTTTCTGTAATAGCCTCGTATAACCATTCTTCCTCTAAAAAGTTCTCATGTTCTGGGTGTCTAACATAAGGGAGATGAGCATGAAGCACTAAAGCTAAATAGCCTTTTGACATAAAACATTCCTTAAATATTTTTTATTTTTCTATAATAATTTCTATAATAATATTATATAAAATTATAATCTTAAAATCAAGACTAATACTATATTAAAAATATCAAATTTTTATATAAAATAATTATTTATAAAATAATTATTTTTTTAAAATACAACTTTAAATCTATTATATCAATAAACTTGAAAAAAATATTTTTACCTATACAATATAAATTAAAAAATTAAGGAATTTAAAATTATATGGACATTTTCTCTTTTACTAATAAATCTAACAATAACAAAACAAATACTGACACTATACTCTTTAACAGCGAAGCAATACTTGGAAGACCGTTAATAATAAACGAACAAGACAATTACAGCCATTTTATAAACTCTATAGAAGGTACTTGTATAGCATTAGTTGCTGATGGTTTGGGAGATACTTTTGCTTCAAAGCTTGCTGTAGATGTTTTTAATGAGAATTTTTTGGATTTAGTAGAACTTGTTGGAGAGCAAGAAGTAATAAACTGGATAATGCATAATTTTATTAAGCTAGAGGTTAATGCTGCCAGAGAATCTGCTTATGATGTTCAAAAATCTATGGCAGGTGCTTCTATTGCGGGGGTATTATATCATAAGTTTGCGGGGGTGTTTGTGTTTCATGCGGGGGACGCCAAAGTGTTTTGCATAGACAAAAACAAAGCTGCTCAAATAACAAGAGACCATATTAATGGATATGCTCTTGAAAACTGTGCTTGTGCAGGCGGCGGACACTACATTACAATAGAAGGCTCAAGAAGAAACAAAAATCATAACTATTTTATTGCTACTAATTCTATGTGTGAGGCTATAGCATCCGATTACAGTTCTTTAGAAGAGGGAGTTTACAATATAATGAGTTTATCTGCAGAAGAGGCTATAAACAAATTAAAAGCCATTAACAGCAATGATAATATAACAGCATTTGGATTAAAAAATCTTTATACTATCTAATAATTTGTCTATAAAATCTTGACAATGCATATTATTTAACTATACTTTATTTATAAGCTATAGAAAAAATACTATATACAATAATATGCTGACTATGAAAATACCAAGTAATAAAAGATTAATACCAAATATATCTGAAATCTTTATTCAGTACTTGCATTCACATAATATAAAAGATGCTGATGCCATGCAAATAGCTTTTGAAGAAGCTTTAACCAATGCTATAGTTCACGGCAACAATAATGATTATAATAAAAATGTAAATATATCATTTAGTATAAAACAGAATATGCTTGAAATCAGTATAAAAGATGAAGGCAAGGGCTTTAATTACAAATCTATAAAAACTAACGATGACGACATTTACAGAAAAAACGGACGCGGCATACTTTTAATATCACTCTACACAGACAGCTTTCACTTTGAAGACTACGGCCGAAAAATAGTAATGAACAAGTACATAAGTTAGTTATATAATTTCAATAATATTTTCTTTATAAGTTGTTTACTATAATTATTTATGAATTATAATAAAAACATAAAAATTGCAGGTTGTTATTTATGGATAAAAAATATTTTGACACAATTGAAGAGTATGTAAAAATTGTAAATGATATAAAAGAAAAAGGCTCTTCTAATGAACATAGTTATAGAACTCCTTTAGAAAATATGCTTAAATTTTTTGCTGTTAATTTATACCCTAATAAAAGTATTAAAATAATTCAGGAATCAAGCATTGATGATGAAGATGATAAAAAAATATTTCCTGATTTTACTATAGTTAATGAAGATGAGAAGCTTATAGGATTTATTGAGTGTAAAGATGTAGGTTTTGATTTGAATAAATCTATTAACGGCAAAGGAAATTATAAACAATATAGAGAACAGTTAATAAAATATTTGTATATTCATAATAATTTGATATTTACTGATTATATTAATTTTATTTTACTTTCAAAAGAAGATGACGGCAATATTATTATAAAAGATGAGATTTGTATTTATGAAAATAAAAAAGATAAGATAACAGAAGAAAATTATAAAAAACTTATAAATATATTTGATATGTTTTTTATAAGCAAAGCAAAAGAGATTGATAAAAAAGATTATTTTCTTTCGCTTCTTGCAAGAAGAACAAAAATTTTGAGAGACTTTATAAATTTAGAATTATTAAATAAAGATTCATATTTAAGCAGAGATGTAAAGGGATTATTTGAAAGCACTTTATTTAAAGATTTGAGCGATAAAGATTTTGCAGATGCCTTCTCACAGATTATCACTTTTTCATTACTTTTTTACAGACTAAGCAAAAGAAAAAATGTTGATTTAAACAGTTTTAAGGATATGCCTGATTATATACCAATATTTAAAGAGTTTCTTTTGAAAATAGATATAAACGATTTTAATAATAACGGTATATTTTATTCTATAGTTTCAATAATGAATGCTGTTAATTCTTATAATGAAAATATATTTTACGGGGAGCTTTCATATAAAGAAAATCATGATAAAGAAGACCCATTTATATATATGTATGAATATTTTTTAAAAGAGTTTGACGAGAAAACAAGAAATGCTAAAGGGGTGTTTTATACTCCTATAGAGGCGGTACGATATATTATAAAATCTATAGATGAGCTTTTAAAAGACAAACTCAATATAAGCGAGGGGCTTTACGGAGAGAATGTGCATATACTTGACTTTGCTGCAGGCACTGGAACATTTATGCTTGGGGCTATAGAGCTTGCATATAATAATGCCAAATCAAGCGGTATAGGAGGCGTATGGGAGAAAATAGTTTCAGAGTTTATATTGAAAAGACTTTACGGCTTTGAGTTTTTAATAGTGCCTTATGTGTTGGCACACTTTAGAATACATGAATATTTGAAAGATTTGAATTATGATTATAAGAATAGGGAGAGACTGCAATTATATTTAACTAATACTTTAGATAACAGTGCAGGCGGTTATGCGGCAATGTTTCCGAATATGAAAGCTGAAGCTGATATGGCTTATAAAATAAAAAATGAAGAGCCTATACTCGTTATAATGGGCAACCCTCCATATAATTCAAAGTCTGAAGAAATAAACTGCAAAGAATGGATAATAAATTTACTTAAAGATTATAAACAGAATTTAAATGAGAAAAAAATAAATTTAGATGATGACTATATAAAATTTTTAAGATTCGCACATTGGAAAATGGAGAAAACCAAACAGGGCATAATAGGAGTAATAGTAAATAACTCTTTTATAAACGGTGTTAGTCATAGAGAAATGCGTAATCAGCTTATGAAAACTTTTGATGAAATATATATTTTTGATTTGCATGGCAATATGAATAAGGGAGAAAAATGCCCGGACGGCAGTCAGGATTTTAATATTTTTAATATAAAAGATGTAGGAGTATGCATAGCATTATTTGTAAAGACTGGAATAAAAAATAATAAAAATAGAGGAGTATATTTTCAGGAGATTTTTGGAAAGCAAAATTATAAAAAAGAATATTTGATTGATAAATCTGTAAACATAGACAGAGAAAATAAAAAATGGAAAAAATTGGAAGATGATGAGAAATGGCATTGGTTTACTGAAGTAAAAAGCAATGAAAAATATTTGAATGATTTTAAAGGTTTGCATGAGATTTTTGAAAATATAAACAGCGGAATAGAAACAAAAAAAGATAATTTAATTATACATATTTCAGAAAATAAATTAGATTGTGCTTTAAATGATATAAAAAACTTAGAGTCAAAAGAAATATGTAAAAAATATAATTTAAGCATATCTGAAGATAGATTAAAATCTTTAAATAAATGCAAAATAGAAGTATTAAACAATGAGGGCAGTAAAAAATTAATACATTACAGACCTTTTGATTTTAGAAATATTTATTATACACATAATACAGAAGGCTGTATAGCTAGACCTAGATATAATACAATGAAACATATTATTGATAAAGATAATATAGGTTTAGTATTTACTAGATTAGTTACTTCTCAAACATATCAGCATGCTTTAATAACTGATAAAATAATTGATTGCCATATAAATAGTTCAAAAGATTTTGTAGCTCCGCTTTATATTTATGAGAAAATAGATGCTTCTAAAGAGTTAAATTTTGATGAGGAGTGTAAGCCTAATTTTAAAGCTACCTTCTTGGATTTCCTAAAAAAATACTTAAATGGCTCTCTAATCAAAAGCGAAGATTATCCATACAAAATATTATCCTACATCTACGCCGTGCTTTATGCTCCTTCATACCGCTCCCGATACAAAGAAGACTTAAAATATGATTATCCGCGTATTCCTTTTACTGATGACAGCTCTCTATTTTCTTCTCTTTCCTCTTTAGGCTCTGCTCTCATAGATTTGCATTTGCTTAAAAAAGTGCCTGCTCCTTCTTCTTCCTACCCTGTTTCAGGCGATGACAATATTGACTTCTGCAAGTTTGAAGACAGCAAAATAAAAATAAACTCTTCCCAATATTTCGACAATGTAAAAGAAGAAGTATACAATTATTCAATCGGCGGTTACAAGCCTATAGAAAAATATATAAAGGCTCGCGAGACTCTTACTCTTAACAGCATTATGCATATACAGAAAGTTATTAGTGTTATTGAAAAAACTATTGAGCTTCAAAAGAGTATTGATGAGGTTTATAAAAAAATTGATAAATAGAATTAGTATAATTTACGGTATGTAAATATACTATATTTTTTTTATTTTATTTACTTGACAAATATTGTTTTTATGCTAAAATTTGTGTGGATGGAATTTATATATTTCCGATAGTTTTAACAAAAAGGAGGGGATTATGTATTTTGAAAGCACAAAAGAAGAAAAAAAATTACTTAATCTCGCTTTAAAACATAGGGAAGAATTAACTCAAAATGACTTTAATACTATTGTAAGTTTTTGCTACAGCAGAATAGCACAAAAAGAAATTAATAATTCTATAGAAAAATATATAATTCCTACATATAATAAAATAATCAAAAGAGCAATAGAAAAATAATATGTCTAATAACAAAAATAATAAAGAAAATATTAATAAAGAACAAAATCAAAGTATTATTAATAAAAACGATAAAACTTCAACAATACATAATCAGATAGAAAGAACTTTATCTATGGTTATGCAATCATCTAATCCTATAGTAAAATTATCTGAAGAAAATATAAATAAAATGATAGATGTTGAAAAAGAAACTATACAAGGAAAAAATAATGATAGAAAAGATGAAAGAAAATTTATTTTGATACTAGTAATATCTTTAACACTAATTTTTGTATCATTAATATTATTTATACTTATTATATTTAAAGACAATACTGAATTTTTAAAAATTGTTATTCCTCCAATTATAACTTTGGTATTAGGCACTGTCAGTGGTGGAGCAGGAGGATATGGAATAGGATATAAAAGAGGCAGAAATTCTGATGAATAATTTAACAATAGATTGTTAGATTTTTATTTGTATCAAATTTTATATATAAATTTTTAATAAAAAAGGGGGATTTTGTCTCCCCCTTATATAAATCTTTTTAATTATTTATTTTTATTTCTTTCTAGCACCTATGCTTACAAAAAAGATAAAGCCGCCCCATATTACTATAAGGCTAAGTGCCATAAATATTGCAGAATCTGGACTCATATTCATCCCTCCTATTAACTATTTAAAGTTCTGTCTTTAAGTTTAGCAAGTACTATACCAACTACAAAACCTAAAATCGGCATAGACCAGCCTAATATTATTAAAGCAGCTTGAGGATAGTTTCCGTTTCCATAAGGTTTTTGGAAATCGTTTATAAGTTTTAAAGCCAACATTACAGCTAAAAATATTGGAGTTAAAAACTTCAAACAGAAATCCCACCATAATCCAACTCTAAACTCACTCACTTTATTAATAAGCTCTTTGAAATCTCCTAATTTGTATACCCAAGCTATTAATACTATCTCTATAAGACCGCTTACAACTATGTTATAATTATTAAGGAAGGCATCCACTATATCAAGTATGTTTAGTCCGCTTCCTGTAGCATAAACCATAGAAATTAAACCCTGTATTAATATTACTATAACAGCAACTTTTTTTCTGTTGAAATGGAACTTGTCTATAAAAGAAGATATAACAACCTCAGCAAGTGATATAGCAGAAGTAAGTCCTGCAAAAGCAAGCACCAAGAAGAATACTAAACCAAATATTCCGTTTAAACCAGGTAAAGCATTAATAGCCTCAGGGAATACCATGAAAGCTAAACCTATACCGCCGCTTCCAGCAACCTCAGCAACTTCTTTACCCTGAGAATAAGCCATATAACCCATTATGCTAAATACAGTTAAACCAGCAAATAAACTAAAGCTAGTGTCAGCAAAACCAGTCATAAAAGCATTATTAGCAATATCAGAATCATCAGGCAAATAACTAGAATATGTAATCATTATACCAAAAGCTACAGACATACTATAAAATACTTGACCATAAGCAGCAATCCATACTTGCGGATTAAGTAATTTAGAAAAATCGGGCTTAAACATATAATCAAGTCCTGCCAAAGCACCAGGTAAAGTAATACCTCTAATAAGTATGATTACTACAAGTATAGCAAGCAAAGGCATAAAAATTTTATTAGCTTTTTCTATACCATCTTTAACGCCGCCTATAACAGAAACTAATATTATTATCCAAACTATAATTAAAGGAATAGCTACTCCCAAATTAAAATTTCCAAGAGAAAAACCGCTTTCTAATTTCAAATATTCACCAGTAAAGAAACCAACAGTATCAGTTCCCCATTTTAATCCTTGAAGCGAAAATAATCCATAAGATAATGACCAAGCAATAATAACAGAATAATAGATAACTATAGCAAAACAAGTAAATACTTGAAGCCAGCCTAACCATTCCCATTTTGAGTTGAGGAATTTTAAAGCTCCTGGTGCACTTCTATGCGTTTTATGCCCAATAGAAAACTCTAATATCATAATAGGTATACCAGCAGTAAGCATAGCGATGAGGAATACTATCATAAAAGCTCCGCCGCCATTAGATGCTACCATATATGGGAAACGCCATATATTACCCAAACCAACAGCAGAACCTATAGCAGCTAATATAAATCCTGCACGAGTACCCCACTGCCCTCTGTGTTGATGACTCATAATCGACTCCTTTAAACTTTTTAATATAAAATTTATTATAATATATAATTTTCTTATAAATATCAATACTTATTGTAGAAATTTTTTAAATATTATACTCATATAAATATTAAATTATTGTGTTATTTATCACATTAATTTTAGTATAAAATATATTATTGAATATACAAATTATTATATAAAAGAGTTTTAAAAATTTTTTTGAAAATATTTTATATTGTTTTTAGTATTTGCATTAAAAATAATTTACATAAATTCTATTGAAATATATTAAAAATATTATATTATTTTTCTAATTTAAAAAATTAGTATTGAAATATTTTATTATACAATATATATTAATTAGTAATAATTATCAATAAAGATAGTATTTAAAAAGGAGGCTCAAAATTGAGTTGGATAGGTGCTATTATATTATTAAGTGTTCTTGTGTTCGTACATGAAATGGGACACTTACTTGCTGGTTTAGCTGTAGGCATAAAGGCTGAGGCTTTTTCAATAGGCTTTGGACCTATAATATTTAGAAAGACTATAAAAGGAATAGATTTTAGATTCTCAATCATACCGTTTGGAGGATACTGTAAGTTTAAGGGAGAGATGTCAGAAGATGGAAAAGTGGAAGATGATGATTTTATAAGTATGTCGCCTTTAAAAAGAATCATAGTATATTTTGCAGGACCATTTTTTAATTATTTATTTGCTTTTTTACTTCTTGTTATATTAGTATCAATACCTTCTACAGTAGATTTATATTCTCCAACTATAAGTGTATTCAAAGATGCTAGATACATGCATTCAAAATCTGGAAGCACATTAGCTTATGAATACGGTATGAGAAGCGGAGATACTATTACAGCAGTAAATGGAGTTAAAGTTAATTATGATAATGATGTATTAAAACTTATAAATGAAGAAGCTATACAAAAAAATGCAGATAATATTAACTTTACATTAAATAGAAAATCTGCAGAAAGCGGAAATATTGAAACAGTAAATATATCTATACCATCTGTAGAAATATTAAAAGCATTAAGCGGAGAGAGAGCATTGGGATTTTATTTTGGCGGAGATTTGATTATAAAAAATGTAGTTAGGAATTCTGCTGCTGAAGAAGCCGGTCTTCAAGCTGGAGATAAAATATTAGCTGTAAATAATATAAAAGCTGATAATATAGCAGATTTCAGACCTCTTGTAATGGATAATGCTTTAAATAAAATTACTATTACTGTTTTAAGAGATGGTCAAGAGATAACAAGAGAAGCTATGCCAAGACCTGTGGAATCAAAAAATGGTACTTATGGAAGTTTAGGTATAGAGTTTATGGGTACGCCTGTAAAAGTTGAAAAAATAGAAGGCACACCTTTTCCAAAATCTATAGCAGAGGCTTTTAAAGAAACTGGTAAATATATTGTTTCTTATGTAAATGGATTAAAACTTTTATTTACAGGCAAGCTATCAGTAAGAGAAAATTTAGGAGGACCTGTAAGAATAGTACAGCTTTCTTCTCAGGTAATATCTGTTAGTGTTGATAGAATTAGAACTATATTATCTTTTACTGCTACTATAAGTTTAATACTATTTTTAATGAATCTTTTGCCGCTTCCTGTTGTAGATGGGGGTATGATAGTATTTTCTTTTATAGAGCTTGTAATGAGAAGACCAATTAATAGAAGTGTGCTTACAAAAATACAAGCTTTTGGAGCAGCATTTTTAATAACTCTTGCCATATTTATAACAATAAACGACATCACTCAAATATTTAAATAAATGAAGGTTTTAAAATAAAAAATAAATAAAAGAGAATTTATATTTAATAATATAGATTCTCTTTTTTATTTATAAGATTAATTTTAAATAGTTATCTCTACTCTATTATTTTCTATATCAAATACAACACTCTCATAATATCCATCGCCTGTTACTCTAGGATATGATAATATTTTAATACCGTCTTTTTCAAACAAATTAGTTAAACTATCAACTTTATCTTTGCTTCCAACCGATATGGCAATATGAGCAAATACATAATATTCTTTATTTTTATCCAAATCATTAATATCATTTCTTTTCATAATCTCTAATCTGCATCTATTATCTTCAAACTCAAGAAAATAAGATTCAAAACCTTTTTTTGTATTAACATATTTATCGCCGCATTTGCAATTAAAATATTTTATATAAAACTCTTTCATCTTTTCAATATCTTTAGCCCAAATTGCAATATGAGATATTTTCATTTTTTATTCTCCTTCCAATTAATTATAATAAATTAATTATGATATAATATCGTTTATATATTCTGCTAATTTATTTGGAGTAATGGCAGCTACCTTAGCACCAAGTTTAGAGAGTTTTTGAGCAGCATTTTTATCATATGATTCATTACATTCATAATCTAATGCTGTTAATATAAAAATCTTACTCCTTGCCTCAATAATGCCTTTTACACTGTTATGCATACATTTATAATCATTGCTGTCTTCCAAATCGCTTATAAGCAAATATATAGTCTTATCTGGAATAGTTGTAATTTTTTTAGCATACTCCAAAGCATTAACAATATCAGTTCCCCCTCCTAATTGAACCTTTAAAAGAGTGTCTACTGGGTCTTTAACATAATCACTAAGATCAACTATTGAAGTGTCAAATATAATAAGCTTCACAGATAAATAAGGCAAATTAGCAAATATTGACGCCATTATGGAAGAATATATAACGCTGTCAAGCATAGAAGCACTTTCATCTATAAGTATTATAATATGCCAAGGATTGTAGTTTCTTATATTGTTATTAAAATAAAGTTTATCTACGAATATTGTATTATTTTGAGTATTATAGTTTTTTAAATTATGCCTAATTGTTTTTTTTATATCAAGATTTCTAAATATTTTTCTATGCATTGTATAAGAATTAGGAAGCTTCTTTCCATAAAAGACTTTTTTAATATCCTGCTCCATTTTTCTTTTTAGTTTTTCTACAATATCTCTCACTATACTATAAGCAAGTTTTTTTACATTAGAATCCATCATATCTCTAAATGTTAGAATATTTTTAAGAAGCTCCATATTAGGCTCCATTTCCTTTAAAATATTCTCATCTGTAATCATCTCAGTTAGATTATATTTGTTTAGAGCATGTGTCTGCATTATCTGAACCGTTTCTTTTGGAAAGAGTCTTTTTATTTTAGAAACCCACATTGGCACAGTTAGATTGCTTTCATTTTTACCTCCCTTTGTTGTTGTGCTATTATCATCATTATAATAACCGTCTTCTTTTGAATATTCTCTGTCATACAAAAAATTTAAAGATTCATTAATGTCCGATAAACCTTCTTGCAATTCAATATTATTATCGGCGAAATCTCCGAGTATAAGACGCCATCTATTTAGAGTGTTATTTTCGTTATTATTATCTAATTTTGTCATATTTATTTATTTTTTATATTGAAGTTATTTTATATAATACTAAAAATTACTGAGTTTGTCAAAAAATATTTTTCAATTTTTTATTTGTGGTGGCTTTGCCCCCTGCGAAGCGTGCCCGTAGGGTACACACCCACACTTCTTTTGGTGGCCCAAAGAAGCAAAAAGACTGCAGTTTTAAGACAAATTTATAGTATTCACACATTTAATGCATATTCATAAATATAAAGCAAAACACTTGCACTTTTTGGTTCTTTTTGCTGCGGGAAAAAGAACAATAAAAAATTGAAATATCATAATAAAACAATTTAAGAAATATACTTTTTAATGCTATTAATTAATATAAACCGTATTCTTTTATGAGTCTGTAAAGCTC
The DNA here is from genome assembly GCF_008016535.1 of Brachyspira pilosicoli. Lineage (GTDB taxonomy): Bacteria > Spirochaetota > Brachyspiria > Brachyspirales > Brachyspiraceae > Brachyspira > Brachyspira pilosicoli_A. The sequence goes on along the minus strand of NZ_SAXY01000058.1, from coordinate 58,203 downwards.
TTCTTCATCTTCTTTTATTCTGTTGTATATTATAAGTTCTGGTCTGTATTCAAAATGCACAGTGTCATAATTATGCCATTTACCGCCCCAAATAAACCCATACTTCTCAAGAATTTTGATAACCTCTCTAGGTGGATTCCATCTATCATTAAAAGGAACAGCATACCACTCTTTATTATTAACCCTAGTCCAAGCCCAATATATTTGTTTACCATTATTTCTTTTAGGAAGTGTGTCAATTGCAACTCCATAACTATGATAGCTTCTGCTGGCACTTTTTGATATTATTTTCCATACATAGCCGCTGACTGTTTTTAATGATGCTAAATAATTTTTTACTTGAACATTAGTTTGAGCCATAGATTTTATTTCTACACTAGCATTAGAAAGAGGCTCTACTATATAATCATGTATGCTAGTTCTATAGCCTAATATACTAACAGTTTTTATATGCGTCATCATAGTCTTAAGAGAAGAACCATCATAAAGAGTATTTAAAAAAGTATTATTAATGATTTTTTTATTGTTAATTCTTCTTTTATAGTATTCCTGAAGCTCTAAAGTCCTTTCAGGGGTAGCCTTTTGTATAACAGGAAGTCCATTAACAGGATATGGATAAAAACCAAAACTTATATAATTATCAGCATTAGATATATCTGCATCTGTTAAAAGTTTACCGTCTGCCCAATTAAACCAAATTTCATCTAAATAAAAACCTATTTCGCCATTCCTTATTATAGGTTTAGATATTCTATTTGAATAAGCCAAATGTAAAGATAAAATCTCTAATACTCCATCTTTCATGCTTACACTGCTAATAAGCCTTTTTTTCTCTTCTGCCATTTGCTTTTCCATAGAAAAAGCTTCCATATTAGCAGATATATTAGTCGTATAATTAAAATATATTCCTACAAGTGAAGCTACAGAAAGCACCATTATAATAATAACAGCAAATAATATAGAAATATGTTTAGTAATTTTTTTAATAAGAAAAGTAAGTAATATTAATAGAAAAAGAATAGCTACTATAATTAAAAGATGTTCAAAACCTGCCATATACTAAAAAATAATGTAAACATTTTAGAAGACTTTGGGCGATGACGGGTTCGAACCGCCGACCTAGTGCTTGTAAGGCACCCGCTCTCCCAGCTGAGCTAATCGCCCTTATGTTTTAAGACTTAAGTATACTAACATATACACTAAAAAAAGTCAAGCATATATTAAATCTTTTTAAACACAAAACAAAGCCTAACTTATAAACTTAAAAATTATGTTTCGTTATCGTAAATAAAATCTAATTATTTAGCTTTTTTTAGCATGTCAATATAAGCTTTTGTTTCTATGTCTTTTTCATCTATTCCTATTTCTTTTAAGAAAGTTTTTAACTGAGAAACCTGATTTTCTACACTCTCTTCACTATTTAAAAACTCTATCTCTATAAAATCTCCTAAACCTTTTATTTTTGACACTTCCACTAAAGAGTTCTTATATGTAAAAGCATAGCCCTTCTTTTCTTTTCTCACATACTCTCTATAGCCTTGAAGTGATGATAAAAAATTAATTATAAATCTTGACTTTTTTTTACTCACTTTTATTTCTATTTCATCATTAACTTCTACACCTTCTATTATTTTCCTATCTTTAGAGCAAAATGTATAACCGCCATGTTCTACTCTAAGCCTAATGCAATTTTTTAACTTTATATCATTATTTAAAATATCATCAGTTTTAGCATAATAAATGTCTTTTTTAAAATACTTCTTTTTAAACTTTGCATTCTTATATAGAAAACTTAAAGTGTTTTCAAAATCTCTAACATGAGCTTTTATTTCTATTTCATTATTTACCATAATTGATATTATATTTAATATATAATAAATTGTCAAAAAATATATGATACAAATATGCTTTTAATTAAAAAAGAAATATGTATTTATAAATAGTTTAGCTTAAACGGTATTTATATGTAATTGATTTGTTTTTAATGAAAAATCCATTTACACACCCCGCCCTTTATTCTTTACAAAATGTTTTAAAATTTTAGTTTAAATTATTTTTATTGTCTATTTAAAAATATTAATACCCGCCCAAGCTTTTAATAAATTTTTTAATATTATTCAACGCACGGTAAGCAGACTTTATATAAAATTTAAATTATCATTATTAATGCGTATATATTTTAAATTTTATTTTGCGTGCGTAAATTTTGACAAATATGCATATATTAAGTATGATATAATTATAAAAAATAATTTAATTAGGATATTTTTATGAGAACTTTATCTTTAAAAAAAATTAATGTTAATATTTTTATATTGTTTTTGCTAAGTATTATAAGTTTAGCTTCTCCTATCGTAACACATTATTTTGGGTTTAAAGGCACAGAATTTTTGCCTATATTTTTTGCTTTATCTCTGGGAGCATATGTATTAAATCCTATATTTTTAATAATGCTTAGCTTTATATCTCCTCTTTTGAATTATTTTCTCACAAACATGCCTATGCCTCCAACATTATATTTTTTGATGCTTGAGGGAATAGTATTTGCTGTTGTTATAACTTTAATGAAAAATAGAAATATATCTTTTATATTAGTTTCATTATTTGCATTAATATTAGGAAGATTATCATCTGTAATTTTAACTTTTATTTTTGATGTAAATATTAATGCTTGGTTAAATAGTGTCATTTTAGGATATAAAGGTGTAATAGTAAATTGGATTTTTGCAAGCATAATGTATCTTATATTAAAAAATAAATATAATGAATAATATTTTTTTAGCTTACAAAAAATTCGATATAGATAATATACCGATAACGGCATTAGGTGATTTAGATAGAGAGCTTGGTGATGAATTAAGAGCTTTTAAAAAAAATAATATTAATTTTCCTATAAAGATAACAGAAAATATAAAAAATTATTATTATGATTATGTAAAAAAAAATAATAAAAAATTTGATATTATAATTTATGTTCCTTCAAATAAAAATAACGGTGTAATGGATTTTTTTGCTGATTATATATCTAAAGAGTTTAATATAGAAAAATGTGAATTATTAAAAATAAAAAAAGATATAAAAGAACAGAAATTTTTAGAAACTCTAAAAGAGAGAAGTGAAAATATTAAAGATGCTTTTGAAATAATAAACTATAAAAAACTTGAAAATAAAAATATTCTTTTAATAGATGATGTTTATGCCTCAGGTGAAACTATAAAAGAGATAATAAAAATATTTAAAAGATTTAAGTTTAATTATAATTTAGAGATACTAATTTTTTGTTATAGGAATCATATCTTTAATTAAAAAAGTTATTATATTTTCTTAATTTTTGATTAGCTTTCTCTAAGAATAATTCTTTAGGGTAAAAATTATAAAATTATTTTTTGTCTCGGTTATGTCTTTATAAAATTATATAGCTGTATGTGTCTACGTAAATTCCAATGGAAGCCGCAGGACTGTAAACTTTTTAATGCAATTTTTATTACAAAATAAATATAATGTATCTTATATTTTAAACAAATGCCTATGATAAATAAATTTAATACCATTATCTATTTAATACAATGAATACAAAGAAAGAAAATATTATATATATTTTTTTATTGTATAAATATCTAAAGCTCATTCTCGTTGCTAAATCTACAGCAGTAAATTGATAATAACGTATTTCACCAAAAAAAGCATATTACGAAGTCCGCAGAGCGTAACATCTATTTGTACTTTTTCCCCTGCCTCCTTGATATAAATCGCATGCTTTCCTTTATGTTTTCTCTTAATTTTTTTCTTTTTACTTCTATACAAATTATGTTCTTTTAGAACAGTTTCTATTGCTGTTGTTCCTACTTTAATGTCTTCTAACTCTAATTGTTTTTTTATTTTAAATTTACCATAACCATATAATTTTCTTATCTCGATTATTCTTTTAATAATTTTCTTATTTTTCAATTTATTTTTATTAGTTTTAAGTGTAGTAGATTTAGGTTTTATAATAGAACAAGTTTCTAATTGTTTTTTCCAATAGTAATATGTTCTAATACTAATATCATATTTAGAAGCTAATATTTCTTTATTCTTAACTTTATTAATTTTTAGAACTATCTTTTTTCTTTGATTTGAAGTATATTCTTTCATAGGTATTCCTTTAAATTGGGTTATTTATATTATAAGGAATACCTACTTTATTTTAACTAAAAAACGTGCAATATCTATGGCTCCATGACAAATTTTTCATATTTTTTATTGACATAATTATTAAATTATGTTATATTAGTGCCTATGAAAACTGATATTTTGATACAAATCATTGTAGACAGTCTACAGTCTACAGTCTACAGTCTACAGTCTACAGTCTACAGTCTACAGTAGTCTTGGAAAATTACACTTTACAATTAACCATTTTTCTTTTGGTGTTGCATCAATTTTTTTTTAGTCAAATTTCATTAAGGCTTAATATAAAAACTTCTAAATTATTCCTAATAATTTTCTGTTTATTTATATCTATTAGTTCTTTAAATTTAAAAGCACAAGACACATTCAAAAGATCAAGTTTTTATATGACTTACCATGTTACAGGCTTTCCATTCTTTATTGATATTGGATATCTATATAGAAAAAATGCTTCATATCTCTATATTCCACGTATAGGTATAAGCTATGAATATGGCTCATACTCTTTTGGACTTTTTGCATATGCTGGCATGGAATATAGATACGATAGGTTTTTTATAAATCTAAAATATAAACAAGGATTAATTCCATATACTGATAAATATACTTTTGATACCTTAGAATCTTATGGTAATTTTTCAACAGGATATATGTTTGAAAATGTTTCTCTCACATATAACCTTAACGTTGGTAAAATACTTGATTTAAACAGCAACACTAAAGAAATAAATAATATTTTCAAGCTTCAGCAGAGTGTAGATGTATCTGCTTTAATTTATGATAATTCTATTAATAAATTAAAATTTAATACAGGAATAGATTTTAATATTATACCAAATGGAAAAGAATATTCTTATGGAATATATGCATCTATGCCTTATTCATTTTTCCACTATTGGGGAGAATTGGGCATTATGCCGTATATTAGTTATAGTGCTTATTTTAATGACTCTAAAAAGAATTATTCTATTGGAGAGAAATATTTATGCATATTGCAGATGCTTCCATTAAACAATGCTGAAAAATATGTAGAGCCTTATAGCTTTTTAACATTTCTACATTTAGAATATAAATTATATATGAGATTCTTGCCATCTGGTTGGAATGATTTATATTTAGTGGGTTTTGGAAATATTGGATATGGAAAATATGAATATCAAAGTATTAATGATGGTGAGATGTTATACATGGTAGGAGGCGGCATAGGATTTAATTTATTCTCTACTGCACCTCTACAAATAACTTTAGCTACTGATAATAATAAAAGTTTAATAATAAATGTAGTAATTAGTGCTATTAGTTTTTAATTATCAATATAAGGATTAAATTATGAAAAAAAACTTAATTTTATTATTTTTGTTAATATTCAGTGTAAAATCATTTGCCTACATTAAAGAAATAGATGAGCTTTATAATTCATTTTATATGAACTCTGGAGATGAGTCTGTAGAAGCACAGGTGCAAGGATTAAGAGAGAAGAAATTAGACAAACTTCAAAAGCAAATCATAACTAATGTAACAGTTGTAATGGAAGTACGTGCTAGTAAAGAGTCTAAAAGAAAAATATACAAATATTTAAAAGACAATGTTGCAAACAACGACCCGCTTCTTTCAGAAAAAGATCCTGACTATTTAGCATCATTAGCAGATTTAATGACAGCATTTGTAAACTATGCTACATTAAATGAGCTTATGGAGTATTCAAATAAAATTATTGATTTATATGATAAGGCTTTAGCAATAAATCCAAATCATTTCCCTTCATTATTAGGTAAAGCTATATATGTATCATTTATGCCGAAATTCTATGGAGGCGGATATGATAAATCAATGCCTATATTCAAAAAAGCAGAAGCAAATGCTAAAGAAGATTGGGAAAAGCATACTACTTATTTATGGATGTCTCAAATATACTTTGTAGAAAAAGATGAAGCTAATTACAAAAAATATTTTGATATGGCTTATAATATATTTCCTGATGCGGCTTTTGTAAATTTTGTAAAAGAGGAAAATGCAAAAGGTGTTAGTTTATTTGAACATTATTAAAATTAATTAAATTATTTAATTTAAGGAAAATAGATGAGTAAAATTTTTATTATAATATTACTTTCATTTAGTTTGTTGGAAGCAAAAATAACATTATCTCCTCAGGCAGAATCTATATTAAATAATATAAACAATAAAAACAGCGAATTTTATTCTGCAGCAAGAATTTTAAAAGATGCTGAAATTGAAGCGTTAGTTAATGAAATAAAAAACAGTAATTTAACAACTGAAGAGAAATTATATTTATCTATAGAAGCATACTCACTTTGGTCTAGTATTTCTGTTTTATCTGGAAATGCTAGTGAAAGTTATAAAATGCTTTTAGATGTTCATAATAATACAAAAAAAGATAAATTATTTAAAAATGCTGATTCTGATATTTATTCAGCTTTTTCTGATTTTTCTGCCTCACTAATTAATTTAGCTTCAGTAAACAACGAACTTCCATACACTATAGTAATAGATATGAATAATTATGCCCGTCTTGCTCTGCTTAAAAATCCAAATGATGCCAGAGCAAAACAGTTAATAGCAATATGGCAAATATACACAATGGGTTATTATAATAATTATAATTTTTCTGCTGTAATTGATTTTTTTGAAGATTATGACTCACTTCCTGAATATATGATGTATAGAATGCATATTTATAAATCAGTAGCTTATATTAAATCAAACAAAGTAAAAGATGCATTTGCAGAACTTGAACTTGCTAAGCAGATTTATCCAGATGGTTTATATACATTTTTACTTGAAAACGGTTATAGAAATGGCAGAGAATTCTTTTATTATACTAAATAAAAATATATAAGGAGCATAAAATGAAGGCAATTAGTTGCCGCAATATATCAAAATTATATAAAACAAAATATTATAATATATTGGCAAACAAAGATATTAACTTAGAAATTGAGAAAGGAGAGATAGTTTGGATTAATGGAGTTAGCGGTGCTGGAAAAAGTACATTGCTTCATATTCTCTCAAGTATAGATACTCCAACAACAGGTTCTGTATATTGGGACTCTGAAGAGATTTCTAATTTAAATGATTATAAAAGAAGTAAGTTCAGACTTATTAATATTGGCTTAATACTTCAATCTTTAGAATTACTTAAAACTCAAACAGTATTTGATAATGCGGCTTTACCATTAAGATTTTTAAATGTAGATAATAAAGACACTAAAAATAAAGTCATGAAAATATTAGAAAATCTAAAAATTGATGATTTAAAAAACAAAAAGCCCGAACAGCTTTCAGGCGGACAAAAGCAAAGAGTGGCAATAGCAAGAGCGTTAGTTACTGATGCACCTTATATATTCGGCGATGAGATAAGTGCAAATCTTGACACAGACACTAGTAAATTTATTTATGAATATATAACAAAAGAAATAAAAAACAGAAATGGAATAGGATTTTTTATTTCGCATGATGAATCTATAAAAAAATATGTTGATACTATTTATACTATGAAAGATGGTATATTGGAGAGAAGTTTATGAATATTATAAAATTGGCTTGGGATAATTTATGGTATAATAAAATAAGAACTATTTTAAATATGATACTTATAATAGTTTCTTTTGTTTCACTTATGATTATAAGCGGATACAACAATTACTCTGAAGAAGGAATTATATCAATAATAAATACAAGCGGAGGTTCTGTTGTCATTGCTGATAAATCTTATTGGGATACTACAAGCGAAAAAATCAATATGTTAAATAATTCTGATTTTGACATACTTTATAAAAAATTAGAAACTATTGAAGGCATTGATGATTATCAGAAAAAATTAGATTTAAACGGAATAGTAGGTAATGAAAATAAAAGTAAAATATTTGTAGGCTATGCTTATGAGGATTCTTCAAAAGTAATGTCTACTGTTATGTTAAAAGAGGGTACACCTATATTTAATGATGATGTGGATACTGTTGTTTTGGGGTACGATTTGGGTAAATATTTTAATCTTAATTATGATGATACCCCATATTTAAATTTTATGACAGATTTTGGAGATGGCATCACATTAGGATCTTTAATGGCTGTTGGTTCTATAACATTAAATAATAGTTATTTAGACCCTATGATTCTTTATTGTCCTCTAAATGCTGCTTACACTACTTTTGGTTTAGAAGAAGGAAATGCTCATAATTTGCTTATTTATTTAAATGATTATAGCAAGGCTACAGAAGTAAAAAACTCTTTAAACGATTATTTTAATTCTAATAATTTAAATTACGAAGCTAAAGATTGGAAAGATTTAAATACATATTTCATTGCTGTTATTAAGATGTATAATGATAATTATCTTATGGCTTTAGGTATTTTAAGTGTATTAGTATTTGTATCAGTTATGCAAATATTAACTACAAACTTTTTAGAGCGTTTAAATGAGTTTGGTACAATGAGAGCATTAGGAATAAATATAAAAAATGTAACTCTTCTTTTATTTTTAGAAATTATAATAGTAGCTGTAATTAGCTCAATTATATCTATATTTGTTTCTTATGGTATATCTGGTATAATAGATATTTTTAATATAAGACTCCAGTTTCCGGGCTCTACTGACGGATATGATTTAAATTTATTATTTAGATTAAAAGACATTATTTTAATATTTATATGGGTATTAGGTGTTTCTATACTTTCTGGAATATATCCTATAATAAAAGTAATAAGAATGCCTATAATAGAGGTAATCAAATATGTATAAGTTTTTATTAATAATATTTATATTTGCTAATGTTTTATACTCAAAAAATATTTTTAATGAGTTTGTTAGTTTATATCATATAGATGGAAAAAACGCCAGATTGATAGGCAACTTTGTAGATACAGACAGTAAAAAAGGTACGAGTGTTGTTAGTGATTTTGAGCTTATCACAGGAAGAAATTATAAACTAGTATATTTAAAAAATAGTAAGAGTCTTTTTCTTGCAAACACTCAAGGCTCTTTTGTTATGGGAAGAAATCAAGTTTCGGCTTTAAAAATATCAGGCAATTATGTTATAACAGGTGCTGCTAATATGAGCGATATAATGTCTGTTAATTTTATTAATGATTATAAGATTGAGAGTGTTAATGCTGATAATAGTGTTAGTTTAATAAAAAACAGCAAAAATGTTCCATATGCTAAGGCTCTTCTAAAAAAAGAAGGCAAAGATTATATAATAGATTTTTTTGATAATACAGGAAAGGCTATAAAAAAAGGCATTTATAAAATAAGCAGCAGCGGCGGTTTTAGTAAGATGGAATTTTATAATCTTATAATTAACACTAATTTAAGTACTGTTTGTAATGTGGAGAGAATGGAATCCTCTGATGTTACTAGCTCGTATTTTAGAAGCGAGAATATGAAGGCATTATTTGGTTTATTTAATTAATAATTATTTATGAAAAAATTTATTATATTAACTTTATTATTACTAGGTATATTTTTTAATACATCATTTGCAATTATAAGTCCTAAATTTGGTATTGAAAATAGACTTAGTTATATAGATTTAGAGCCTAGTGAGTTTATAAAAAATGATGTACTTAGTAATGATAGTTATTTTTATATAGGTTTTGAATTATTAAATCCTAACTTTTATTTTATATTTAAGCCAGCTATTAGAGTGTATACAAAATATGATCTTGAATTTGATATGTCTACTTCTAGCTTAAAAGAAAAAAATGATGGATTTATAACATTTACATTTGATGAAATAGAGTTCTCATATTTAAATGATGTAATGGCATTTTATATTGGAAAAAGAAAATTCCATTTTGGTGAAGGTTTTAACAGACAATATATATTTGTTGAAGATAGTGTATTTTATGATGATTATAATTCTCTATATAATACAGAGCTTAATATTTATCAAGATAATATAACTCATTCCATAGGATTTATAACCGATACAAAATCTATAGACCTTTTGGAAGAGCCTCAATTTTATACTGCTTGGTATTATGCAAAATATTCTACAACCGAGTTGGGTTTAATGGGCATTGTTAAATATAAATATGATTTAAACTTAAAAAATAATGTTGCACTCGGACTAGAAGCCTCATATATATTTGATTTTAATTTAAAACTCTATGGAAATATAAATTATGACCTTTTATATAATGACCAAATATATAAAAATACTGACGGCATAAAATCTCTAATTGGAATAAATTATAATTACATATCACAAAATTGGGTATTTATTCCATATATAGAATATTTTTATGAACAAAGCCATTCATTTTATTCTATAGGATTATATACTTCATTTGTTGACAGTATTTTTAGTATTATTTCATATTTCTCACATTCTCCAAATTATTTAATGGACTTCACAATCAAAGCTTTAATTAGCTATAATAATTTTGATTTTGAATTATTATACTATATACCTATTGAAGGCATAGAAGGTATAGATAATGTTGTAGAGTGTAAATTATCATACAGTTATTAAATAATGGTGTTTACACATCTATTGATAATTAAAAAAGAGATTATAAATTATTATTTTTAAGAATAATAAAAAATAATTAATAATTATTTGACAAAAATAAATTTCTCTATTACTATTAGTTAATTGCTGTTTTTACTATAGCAAAAAGGAATCGTTTATGATAAACCATAAAATTAATTTATTAGAAAAAAAAATAAACTCAGAATTAAATAGGTTAAATAAAAAGTCAGAAGAGATAGAGATATTAAAATCAAGTATTATAAACAATTTAAATAAAAATCTAAAAGAATTAAAAAATAAAAAATTAAAAAAATTAAGAGAAGAGAAAAAATTAATATATGATAATTTATTAGAATTAAAAAAAGACTTTTCAGAAATAAAAAAAGAGTACAAAAAAGCTAATAAAAAAACATCAGATAAAAAAGAAAATATCATAACTTATAAAACAATCACATCACAAAGAGTTCTTACTCTTATGGCAGAATATAATAGAAAAGCAAATAGAATGCTTATAAATATTTTTAGAGATATACAAAAAATTAATGAATCAGATTTATACAAAGAAACAAGAAGCTATTTTAAATCATTAATAAATAGTTTTACTCATATTATAAAAACAGATATATATTTCTTTTCTATTTTAAGAAAGTATTCAAGCAAAAAAATAATAGCAAATGAAGATATATTAACATATCTTAATGATAATTTTTTATTCAATAAACCAATAGATGCTAATTTAGATACCTTATTTGATACAAGAAAAAAATTAGATGATATAATAATAGATATAATAAATAGTATAGATGATTATAATGTAATAATAAAAATAGATTTCGCTGATGATATGTTAAAAAAGCCAATCTATCATATAATAATGCATGAATTAAATCATAATACTCATCATAGAGGCGAGATATCTGCTATGCTTGATATGATGGGGTATATAAATGATTATTCCAATTTAATTACTATAATTTAATTTTGTTAGCGGTTGTGCGAAATTATGTTTTTAGAAGATTGTGAGATTGTAGAAAACAAAAAAATATCAGAGGATAAGTATATTCTCAAAATAAAATCTAAAGAGGCTTTTAAGCATATTAAGGCAGGACAATTTTTTATGCTCAAAAGCAGCACATATTTAAGAAGACCCATTAGTGTTCATTATGTTTCTAATGAGGAAATAGAGTTTTATTATCAGGTAAAAGGCGAAGGCACAAAATATTTATCTACTCTAAAAGAAAGAGTTAATATACAAGGCCCTTTAGGTAACGGTTTTGACACTAATATTAATAATAAAAAAGTGCTTATAGCTGCAGGCGGAATGGGTATTGCACCTATAAAGCTATTAATAGAAAAATTAACAAATAATAATAATAACATCACTCTTGTAATGGGGGGAGCAAATAAGTACGCCCTCAACATAATGGAAAGATTTAATACTAATAATATTAACTTACACATAGTTACAGATGACGGCTCTGTTGGTGATAAATGTAATGCTGTAGAGAAAACAAACGAAATAATAAAAAAAGAGAAGTTTGATATAATATACACTTGCGGCCCTACCATTATGATGAATGGAATAATAAAAATAGCATTAGCAAACAACATATTATGCTATGCTTCTCTTGAGAGGAGAATGGCTTGCGGAGTTAATGCTTGTTTGGGATGCAATGTTGAAGTTAGTTATGACAATAAAACGGTAGTATTAAAAAAGGCTTGCTCTGACGGACCTGTATTTGATGCTAAATATTTATGGATTAAAAATGAATAATGACAGACTTAATATTAATTTTTTAGGTAAAGAATTAAAAAACCCAGTGATAACTTCATCTGGCTGTTTTGGCTTTGGTGAAGAGTATAATGATTATTTTGATGTTAATGAACTTGGTGCTGTAAACTTAAAAGGCATAACATTAAATAAAAAAGATGGCAACAGTGGTGTTCGCATTGCAGAAACACCAAGCGGAATGATTAATTGTATAGGTTTAGAAAATCCGGGTATAGAATATTTTAGAGATGAGATTATAAAAAATATAAAATACTCAACACCTATTATTTTAAATATAAATGGAAGCACATTAGAAGAGTATGTTAAAGTGGCAGAGATTGCTAATGAGATAGAGAGAGTTGATTTTTTTGAACTTAATATATCTTGCCCTAATGTAAAAAATGGCGGTATGGCTTTTGGGGCAAGCTGTGAAAGTGCTGAGAAAACTACAAAAGAAGTAAAAAAAGTATTAACAAAAAAGCCTTTAATAGTAAAATTATCTCCGAATGTTACTGATATTGCGAGCATTGCTAAATCTGTAGAGTATGCGGGTGCGGATAGTGTTTCTTTGGTTAATACTTTTTTAGCTATGAAGATAGATATAAAAACAAAAAAACCATTATTAGGCAATATTTTTGGAGGGCTTTCGGGGGCAGCTATAATGCCTATTGCTTTAAGAATGGTTTATCAAGTTTACAAGGCCGTTAATATACCTATAATAGGAATGGGAGGGATTCAAAAATATGAAGATGCTTTAGAATTTGTAATGGCAGGTGCTTCAGTTATTTCCATAGGCTCTGCAATATTTTCTAACCCAACACTCCCTATAGAAATAATAAAACAAATAAACAATTATCTTGAAGAGAATAATATTAATAATATAAAAGATTTAATAGGAGTAGCACATTTATGATGATAGCAGATAACAATCCAAAAGACAGACTTATAATAGCATTAGATTTTAATTCTATGTCTGAGGCGGTAGCGTTAATAGATGAACTTGGCGATGAGGCTGTGTTTTATAAAGTGGGACTTGAATTATTTTTATATACTAAAGGCGAGATAATAGAATATTTGGCTAATAAAAATAAAAAAGTATTTTTAGATTTGAAATTTCATGACATACCAAATACAACAGCTATGGCTTCGCTTTTTGCTGCTAAACAGAATGTATTTATGTTTAATGTGCATACAAGCGGCGGAAAGAAGATGATGGAAAAAACTGTTGAAGAGATAAAAAAACTAAACAAAGAGAACTTAATAATAGGTGTAACAGTTTTAACTAGTCTTTCAGAAAATGACGTAAAAAACATGTTCACTTCAAATATAGCATTAAAAGATTTAGCTGTTAATTGGGCAAAACTTGGAAAAGAGGCAGGGCTTGACGGAGTTGTATGCTCACCTAGAGAGGCTGCTATTATCAAAAAAGAATGCGGAGAGAGATTTAGAACAGTATGTCCGGGGGTTCGTCCGAAGTGGGCTAGCGTTGATGACCAAGAGAGAATTATGACACCAAAAGAGGCTATAGAAAACGGATGCGATTATCTTGTAGTTGGACGTCCTATCACAAGAAGCGAAGACAGAGTTAAAGCTTGCAGAATGGTTGTAGAAGAGATTGCTGATGGTATGGAAAACAATAAAAAAAGCAAGGCTCAAAAAATAGCTATGGCTTTGCTTTCATCTCAAGCTGTAAAAATTAATGTTAAAGAGCCTTTTACTTTTGTATCTGGAATAAAAAGCCCTATATATTGCGATAATAGATATGTAATAGGTTTTCCTGAATATAGAAAAGTGATAGTTGAATCTTTTGTAAATATATTAAAATTAAAAGACTTTGATATAGTAGCTGGTACTGCAACTGCCGGCATACCTTGGGCATCTTTTATAGCATATGAACTTGATAAGCCTATGTGTTATATTAGAGCAGAGAAAAAAGAGCATGGCAGAGGAAGACAGATTGAAGGAGCTGATTGTAACGGCAAGAGATTAATACTTATAGAGGATTTAATTTCAACAGGCGGAAGTTCTATAAAAGCATTTGAGGCAGCTAAGGCGGAAGGAGCTATTGGGCTTGAGATTATTTCAATATTTTCTTATGAGTTTGAAAAGGCTAAGAAAAACTTTGAAGATGCAAATATCAAATTCTCTTCTCTATCTAATTTCTCTTCATTAATGGAAATAGCAAAAGATGAGAAGTATATAAGTGAAGAGGAATTGAAGAAAGCTTTAGAGTGGAATAAAGACCCAGATAACTGGAATGTTTGATAATAATTTTATTAAAAAACACCGCACGGTAAACAAAACTTAAAATATAAATTTTATTAATAATTGCAATAAATCAAAAAACTAATATCAACTAAACGTGCGTTAATAAATATTTAAACTTAATATTTTAATTTTTTATCAACTTTTCCCATGGCATACACTCTGCGGACTTCGTCAAAGAACTAAAAAAGTGCAAGTGATTTTTCTTTATATGTTTGGAATATATATTAATATAAAATAATAGCTTATTTTAATCTAAAAAATGTAGTCCTTTTGCTTTTTTTGGTCACGCCTCCGGCACTCCTTTCAGTCGCAAAAAAAGTAAGGGTACTGGAACTAGCCCCCGAAGAAATAGAACAAATTACAAACTTAAAAATTTTTAGTATATAGTTAAACAACCATATTTTATTATATAAGCTTTTATTTTATTCAACTTTTTCCCATAGCAAAAAGTTGCAAAAAGTGCAAGTGTTTTAGCTTTGTATGTTTGGAATATATATAAAATAAAAAACAATATATATTTTAGATTAAAATTGCAGTTCTTTTGGTTCTTTTATACCAATAAAAAACACGAAGCTACTTTACAGGTACGCTTCTCAGGATATCTAGTCCCCGAGAGTAATAAAATATAAAAACTTTGATAGGCTTAAAAATTTAATAAAAACTTTATATGGTTTTAAAATTTCTTAATATACAATAATAAATAATTTAAATTACAATTTCAAAAATATTAATCAAAATTAAATATTATTTTAATAATATATATTCTATACTATTAAAATAATATTAATTTAGTCTATATAAAAAATTATTATTTATAATTTACTTCATGAGCATAAGCCATTTTGAACATAGAAGCTTCATCAAACTGCTTAGCTATAAACTGTATACCTATAGGCATATTGTTTTTGTCATAACCGCAAGGCACGCTCATAGCAGGAAGACCTACTAAGTTAATGTTTGAAGCATAACTGTCTGCCAAGAAACCTAAAGCACTGTCTGTTTGATCTCTTGTACCCAAAAGACCAGCAGTTATAGGTGAAGTAGGAGATATAATAATATCAACATTTTTGAATGCATTGTCAAAGTCCATTTGCATTAATTTTCTCACCTTTAGAGCATGCTGATAATGACTGTAGAAGAATTTTTTACCAGTCATTAAAGTACCAAATAATATTCTAGCCCTAGTTTCAAAAGCAAGTCCAGCACTTCTTGAAGCATAATAATATTCATCTAAATTAAAATCGCCTTTAGGGTGATATCCATATCTTATACCGTCATACCTGCCCATATTAGAAGCAACCTCAACCGCCATAACAGCAGTATAAACCCTAGAACCATATTTAGCATTAGGCAAAGATATATCCACTATCTCAGCACCCTGAGATTTAAGATTATCTATAGCCTTCATTACATTCTCTCTTACTTCATTATTTAATAAATCAGTTTCATAATATTCTTTAGCAAGCCCAATTCTCATACCCTTAACATTTCCGTCTAATAAAGAATTATAATCAGGCACAGGTATGTTTAAAGTAGTAGATTCTTTAGGGTCAAAACCAGCAATAATTTTAGTCATTAAAGCAGCATCTTTAACATCTTTAGCAAGAGGTCCTACTTGGTCTAAACTACTCGCCATAGCAATACAACCTAATCTAGGAACTCTTCCATAAGTAGGCTTAACACCAACTATACCGCAGAAAGAAGCAGGCTGTCTAATAGAACCGCCAGTATCACTTCCCAAAGCACCAAAAGCAAAATTAGCAGCAACAGCCGCAGCAGAACCGCCTGAAGAACCTCCAGGAACATGTTTTCTATTAACAGGGTTTCTAGTTATTCCATAATTAGAAGTTTCTGTAGTGCCGCCCATTGCAAACTCGTCCATATTAGTTCTTCCAATTATAATAGCACCATTGTCTATTAATCTTTGAACTGTAGGGGCAGTGTATGGAGCTTTATAGCCTTCAAGCATCTTTGAAGAAGCTGTCATTAAATGGTCTTTATAACATAAATTATCTTTAATAGCTAAAGGAACTCCAAGAAGAGGCAAATCTTCACCTTTGTTAATTCTCTCTTGTGCTTTTTTAGCTTGCTCTATTGCTTCATCTTTAAAAATTTCTAAATAAGCATATATTTTATCTTCTCTTTTATCATCTTCTTCTATTTTCTTTATAATAGATTCTGTTAAACTAACAGCATCTATTTCTTTATTTTTTAATTTCTCTCTAATTTCAATTATGCTCAATTCATTTAAATCCATTGTAGGGAACCTCTTAAATAAATTTTAGATTATATTATATCATATATATTTTTTTTTGCAAAAAAGATAAACTAAAATATTTTATGATTATACTGCTCTCGAAAAGTTTATAAATTATAGTAATTAAATTTTATATTTACAAAAAACTATTTATTTAAAACTTTATATAAAAACTCTTTAGTTCTATTATGTTTAGGATTATTAAAGAACTCTTCAGGTGTCTCATCTTCAAGTATAATACCATCATTCATAAATAGTATTCTGCTTGCAACATTTTTAGCAAACCCCATTTCATGAGTAACTATAAGCATAGTCATACCATCTTTAGCTAAATCTATCATAACGTCCAAAACTTCTTTAATCATCTCAGGGTCTAATGCAGAAGTAGGCTCATCAAATAGCATAACATCAGGCTCCATAGCTAAAGCCCTAGCAATGGCAATTCTCTGTTTCTGCCCTCCTGAAAGTTTATTAGGATAGGTGTCTTTTTTCTCAACAAGCCCAACTTTTTGCAATAGCTCAAGTGCCTTAGTTTCAGCCTCTTCTTTGCTTAAGCCCTTTAATTTCATAGGTGCTAAGATAATATTTTCCATTACTGTTTTATGAGGAAACAAATTAAAATGCTGAAATACCATTCCAACCTTTTCTCTTATTTTATTTATATCAGTTTTTTTGTCTAATATATTTTCACCGTCTATAAATATCTTTCCGTAGGTAGGCTCTTCAAGTCTGTTGATACATCTTAAGAAAGTAGATTTACCGCTTCCAGAAGGACCAATAATCGCAATAATCTCACCCTTCTCAACATTAACATCTATGCCCTTTAATACTTCTAATTGATTAAATTTTTTATGTAAATTTTCTATTTTAATCACTTTCTCTAAGCCCCTTCTCTACCTTTCTCATAAACATAGCAAAGATAGAAGTTAATATCAAATATATTATACCCACAGCAATAAGAGGCTCAACCCCCCTATAAGTTTGACTAGTAATAATGTTAGCAGAACGAAGCAAATCAACTCCCCCTATAAAACCAACAATAGAAGTTTCTTTAATAAGAGTAATAAACTCGCTCACCAAAGCAGGAAGTATATTTTTAACAGCCTGCGGTATAATAATCTCTTTCATAGAAAGAACATAATTAAGCCCTAAAGCCCTAGAAGCCTCCATCTGCCCCTTATCAAGCCCCTCGATACCAGCCCTTATAATCTCAGCAACATAAGCAGCAGAGTTAATCCCAAAAGCTATAGCAGAGATAATAAGTATAGGCGTATTTCTTAAAGCTCCCACAAATACTACATTCGCCCAAATCATAAGCTGAACAACCGCAGGTGTACCCCTTATTAAATTTACATATCCAAATGCTAACTTTGATATAGGATTAAATGTCTCAAAACCCTTAATATTTTTTAAAGGATAAATATGAGATAATTGCATAAGGGCAATTAATATACCAAGAACTATACCTATAAGTGTAGCAAATAAAGTAGTTCCTATAGAAAATAAAAGCCCCTTAACCATATACATATATCTATGGTTGGCTATAAATACTTCTTTAAGCAACTCTAAATATTCTGTCATCTGCTTTCCTTCAAATTAATTACAAATTATCTCTGTATTTTAAACTTAAATATTAAAAATATTTTTTTACAAGCTCATCATATTTGCCGTTTTCTTTCAAAGTATCTAAAGCTTTGTTTACATCTTCCAAAAGCTTAGTATCTTCTTTTCTAAAACCAATACAAAGCTCTTGTATAGATAAATCTGTTTTAATAGCTTTAAGACCTTCATTGTTCTTTATATAACCAACGGCTATAGGATAATCCATTATAGCAGCATCTATTTTGCCATTCTGTAATGCCACTATAGTATCTGCTGTTCTATTAAATCTCTCTATTTTATCAACTTTTTTACTCTCTGTTAAAGCAACATCTCCCACATATCCTAAAACAACACCAACTGTATAAGTATTGTTTAAGCTGTCAAAGTTAGTAATAGTGTTATTATCTTCTTTTACTATAATAGCCTGCTGAGATTCAAAATAAGGATTAGAAAAATTAATAACTTTCTTTCTTGACTCTGTAGCAGTAATACCAGCTATAAGTATGTCTATAGTTTTAGCCTCTAAAGCAGGTATAAGTCCGTCAAAAGTCATATCTTTTATTTCTATTTTCTTTCCTATTATTTTTGATATCTCATTTATAAGCTCAACATCAAATCCAACAACATTTCCATTCTCATCTAAATACTCAAAAGGAGGATATTCAGCATTAGTGCCTACATACAAAACATCGCTCTCTTCTTTACCGCAAGACAGCACAGCAAGTAAAGAAACTAATAAAACAACTCTTAATATATTTTTCATTAAAATAATCTCCCACTAATAACTATATTATAATATTATAATCCAGCGTTAAAATATTTTTCTATAAGCATGTCATAAGTGCCATTTTCTTTTATAGTATTTAAAGCATCATTAACTTTTTTAAGCAATTCTGTATCTTCTTTTCTCATAGCAATAGCATACTCTTCATTTACTGAATCTGTAATAATTAATTTTAAATCATCATTTTGATTAAAATATTGTTTAGCAGGTTCATAATCTAAAACTACAGCATCTACTTTTTTACTTTTTAAAGCTATTACTGCCTCTGATGTAGCACCATATTTTTGAGCATTTACATTAGACATTTCACTTACAATTAAATCCCCTGTATAACCTAATACAACACCAACATTTTTACCTTCTAAATTATCAAAGCCAATAATATCATTATTGTCTTTATGAACTAATATAGATTGCTGACTGTTATAATAAGGTTCTGAAAAATTAACAAACTTCTTTCTCTCTTCAGTTGCAGTCATACCAGCAATGATTATGTCTATTTTTTTAGATTGTAAAGCTGGAAGAAGTCCGTCAAAAGCCATGTCTACAAACTCAATATCTTGTTTTATAATTTTTGCTACTTCATTAATTAAGTCTACATCAAATCCAACAATTTGGTCGCCTTCTCTATATTCAAAAGGTACAAATTCAGCATTAGTTCCAACATAAAGTTTATTTTCCTTTTTAGAGCAGCTCATAAAAGCCATTAAAGATATTAAAAGTAATGATGTAATAATTATTATTTTTTTAAACATTTTTTATCTCCTAAATTTTTTTTATATGTATAAAGATGTATAATATTAACATATTTTTTTTATTAATAAAATGCGTTTTTTTATTGATATATAATAGATGACTAGGCTTAACGCCTGATTAATACTTGAAAGAATGTATATGTTTTAAGAGTAATAAAACTATAACTCATAAATAGCTCCAATATTACTGTATAGTATAATACTACAAGAAAAAAAAGTCAAGTTATTTTAAAATACTAGTTTTATATTTATCAAATAAAGTATTAGAAAAATCTGTATATTCTATTGCTTCTTTTATGCCTTTTAAATCTATATTATATGCATTTTTTGATTCTCTATATGGCTTTATTGTCATAGTAGTATGATTAATTAAATCTTTAAAAAAGTTAATTATTTCATCTTCCTGTACTATTCCAAATGACGGAGAAATAGTATAAAGTATATCAAAATTATTTTTTTCTGAGCGTACTATTGGTTCTATTTCTGTTTTTTGTTTATTGTCAAAATAATATGATATTACAGCATCATCATTATTAATTTTATCATTATACCAAGTAATTGTGATGTTTAATTGTTCTTGTCTTGAAGCTATATATACTTCTAGCTTTTTATCAAGATTTAAAGACATTGTAACAGTTTTTTTATCTGTGCCGTCATATACAATAGTTTTTACCTTCCAATTATTATATTGCTTTGATGTAGCGATAGGGTATAGGTTTAGAGCAAATAAAAATAATATAATTAATGTAATATTTTTTGTCATAATTTTTTATCCCAAAAATTAAAGTATACTATAATATACGAAATAAATTAAAAATAGTTTAACATATTATTTATATTATTATAGCTAATAAATTTGCAACACTATTTATATATTTTTTTTATATTATATGAGATATTTACATATAGAATATTATTTTAGTAAAAGAGAATATATAAAAGGATAATATAAAAAATGATAAAAAAACTATTATTAATTATAATGATGGCAATAGTATTATTATTAAGCTGCCGCAATAAAAAAACAACAGGAGTAGAATACAGCTCTGCATCATCATCTAATGAAACAAATACTAACGAAACTAACACAGAAGTAAATAACAATAAAGAAGATATTATAAAACATGAAGGCACTTGGAATGGAAAACTAAAATCTGATAACACTCTTGAATATTTAACTTGGAAATTTGTAATAAAAAATGATGCCTCTATAGATGTATATATATCAGGCTATAGCTACCCAGAACCTAGCTTATCTTTTGATAAAATTAATAATCCGAAAGAAAACACTTTAGAGTTCACTATAATTGATGATTATACTTCTTATAAAACAATATCTACTTTCAATGCTGATAATTCTACTGCAGATGTTATTGTTGAAGTTAGTTTTACAGATGAAGAAAATCCAACTCCTGTATATTATAGAGGCACTATGACAAAAATAAATTAATAAAAAAATAATATAAAATCAAGGCTTAAAATTATAAAAAGTTTGTTTAACTATATGCATAAAAAAATTAATAGGAGTAATACTTTATGCATACCAAAATATATTCAGAAGCTCTTTATGGTATAGAAGGCATACCAATAACTATAGAAGTAAATATATCCGAAGGCTTACCAAAGTTTGATGTTGTTGGATTGCCAGACCAAGCAGTTAATGAGGCAAAAGAGAGAGTAATTGCTGCAATAAATAATAGCGACAGATTTTTCCCACCAAAGAGAATAACTATAAATTTAGCTCCAGCAGATATAAAAAAATCAGGAAGCATGTATGATTTGCCTTTTGCCTTGGGTATACTTTCATCTAGTGCACAGTTATTTTTTTCTGACTTTATGAATAACACTATAATACTAGGCGAATTGGCATTAGACGGAAGCGTAAGAGAGGTGAAGGGAATATTCTCTATGCTTTTGAATGCTAAAGAATTGGGAATAAAAAACGCCATTATACCTTTTAACAATATGGAAGAAGCAAATATTATTGAAGGACTTAATTTATACCCTGTAAAAACACTAAAAGAAGCAATGGATGTTTCTGAAGGCAAAAAAGAAGCTATAATATCTAAAGGCAATTTTAATTTTGCTGCAGATAATAATGAGACAGTAGATTTTTCTGAAGTAAAGGGTCAGGAATATGCAAAACGTGCTGCGATGATAGCTGCTGCTGGCGGGCATAACTTTATAATGATAGGCTCACCCGGCTGCGGTAAAACTTTAATAGCAAAAAGAATACCTACAATACTTCCTCCACTCACTTTTGAAGAGGCTATTGAAGTAACAAAAATATATTCATCATACGGACTGCTGTCAAAAAATATGCCGATAGTAAAAAAACGCCCTTTTAGAATACCTCATCATACTTCTTCTTATGTGAGTTTAGTAGGAGGAGGAAGAAATATAAAAGCAGGTGAAATTACTTTGGCTCATAATGGAGTTTTATTTCTTGATGAGTTTGTGGAGTTTCAAAGCTCAGCACTTCAAACTTTAAGAGAGCCAATGGAAGAGAAAACTATCACTATAAGCAGAGCAAATGGAAGCATTTCTTTTCCTGCTAATTTTACTTTGGTTGCTGCTATGAATCCTTGTCCTTGCGGTTATTACGGAGATGAAAAACATATTTGCAGATGCTCTGAAAATGCAAGAAAAAAATATATTGCTAAACTTTCAGGACCTATACTTGACAGAATAGATATATCAATAGAGGTACGAGGAGTAGATTATGATAAAATGATTTCAAAAGTAGATGGAGAGAGTTCTTCTTCTATGCGTAAAATAGTTACTGATGCAAGAAAAATACAGGAAAAACGATTTAGAGAAAATGGAGTTAAAATATTTTCAAACTCATCTATGGGTATAAGAGATATTGAAAAGTTTTGCATATTAGACAGCAAAGCTAAAAATATGCTGAATATGGCAATGCAAAAGTTTTCAATGAGTGCAAGAAGCTATAACAAAATACTTAAAGTTTCAAGAACTATAGCTGACATAGAAAATAAAGAGATAATAGAAATATCGCATATAACAGAAGCTTTGCAGTATAGATTTAATCTTAATTAATGTTATTATTTTTCTTTTTAACGAAGAATTTCAAATTTTTTATATGCAGTTAATAATAAAATAACCGCATATAAGATACAGTAAAAATATATATTATACTGCTTTTCTGAAATACCCTCGTGATTCTCCGCTTGCAGTACTAATAATCACCTCACATTCACTAGAACTTTTGAAATAAAAACGTACTATACCCGAAAACAGCTCATAGGAAGTAACTTCATTACTCATAGTATATCTCCAGTTTTCTATTGGAATGGTTTTAGATTGAGACCCATCATTTAAAGTCATATAGCCTTCGTATGTTATAGTAAAACTATCAGCTTTTCCATCTGTACTATACCATGTGCCAACTAAATCCATAGGTCTGAAAGTAATAGGATCTTGTTTTGTAGGATCTTGTTTCGATTCACAGCTTATTGAAATTAAAGCTAACAAAAAAATGCTGACAACAATTTTAATAATTTTTTTATTCAAATTATTTAACATAGAAATCTCCTTAATGATGATATTAATAATGTTTTTATGATGCTATTATGAATGATTAACTGACAATGTTTATTGCCGCCAAAAATTGATAAAAACAAATGCAATGAGAATATTGCCGATATTTTATTTAAATATGATAATGTATTAATAGAAACAGAATTTAGTTTATATGCGATGCGATGCGATGCGATGCGATGCGATGCGATGCGATGCGATGCGATGCGATGCGATGCGATGCGATGCGATGCGATGCGTGATGTTAAATATATAGTTCATATAGTTCATCATTAGTATATGATAGCAAATAAATAATTTTTGTCAAGTAATTATAAAAAATATATTTTTTGCTATTTTTGTGTAAATTAACATTATATTAAAAAATTAAGGAATACTCAAATATAATATTTATAATTATTAAATAAATTTATTTAATTTCATTTTTATTATATGTTTATAATGAAGTCATAAAATATGTGAATTGAAGAAAATTAGTCTGAAGTCTTAATATAAATTTATATTTTATAGCTAACTTTACTTTGATTGCTGCTATGAACCCTTGTCATTATAGATTTGATTTAAATTAATAATTCTATATATTGTTTTTTTTCAAGTAAGCTATTACTTCTTCCACAAAAATTTTATCTCTAAAAGCAATATGTTCTAACAGCCAATCTTTTAAATATTTCAAAAACTTATTAGCAACAAAAGGCTGACCCTCTTCGTATTTTCTAATTTGATTAACTAATTCCATACAAAAGTTTTTATGCATAGCCTTATGATTTTCAGCATCAGAATAATTGATTAAATCCATAATCTTCTCTTCAGTTTTGAAGTGATATTGTGTATAATCAATACATTTCTTAACAGCTTTAATGAACCCGCCATTAGAATCATTAGCATTGTTAATAGCACTTAAATAAAGCTCATTAATAATATTAACAAGTTCTTTATGCTGGCTATCTATAATTTTATGCTTCGTCTCGTATATAGGTCGCCATTTAATAAATAAATTACTTTCATTTAAAGCAACCCCTGTATCTTCAATGTTAAGTTGGCTTAAATCAGCTTTTTCTATATCATTCATAAAATCCTCCTATTTGTTAAAATAATTATAATATATATCTGCTAATATCTCTATTTTCTTCTATATCTTTTACAGCCTCCTTAACATTATCGGAAGTTATTTTTATAAATTCTCCGCTATGTTCATCAGCACTGAAAGAAATTTCTTCAAATACCTTCTCCATAATAGTATAAAGTCTTCTAGCCCCAATATTTTCAACATTAGTATTAATATTATAAGCCAAATCAGCTATCTTTTCTAAAGCCTCATCTTCAAACTCTATAGTAACACCCTCCGTTTTAAGTAATTCCTGATACTGTTTAGTAATAGCATTCTTAGGATTAACAAGTATATCTTTAAAATCTTCTTTAGATAAAGCCTTTAATTCAACTCTAATAGGAAACCTTCCCTGTAATTCCGGTATTAAATCAGAAGGCTTATTAACATGAAAAGCACCAGCCGCTATAAAAAGTATGTGATCAGTTTTTATAGGCCCGTATTTAGTATTAACAGTTGTGCCTTCAACTATAGGAAGTAAATCCCTCTGTACACCATGACGAGCCACATCAGCACTGTCTGTTTTATTTCCGCTAGCAATTTTGTCTATCTCATCTAAAAATATTATACCCATATTCTCAGCTAAAGATAAAGCATCAGAAGTAACTTTTTCCATATCTATTAAAGTTTCAGAAGCCTCATTTATAAGATATTTCTTAGCCTCTTTTACTCTTAATTTTTTATTTTTCTTGCTTTGAGGCATAATGCTTCCAACCATAGATTGAATCATATCATTCTCTTCAAATCCCATTCCCGGTATTATACCAAACATTCTGCCCTGATTAGATGATATCTTTATCTCCACATAACTCTCATCAAAATCTCCGTTTGCTATGCGTTTTTTTATTTGCTCTTTGGCATTATTCTTTTTCTCAGCCTCTTCAGCAGATATTATTTCATTATCTTCTTTTTTTACAGATGGAAGTAAAAGTTTAGCAAGTTTATCCAAAGCAATATCAGTGGCCTCTTTTTCAACCTCTTTCATCATAGAAGTTTTAAGCTCAAATATAGCCGCATTCACCAAATCCCTCACCATACTCTCAACATCTCTGCCCACATATCCAACTTCAGTATATTTAGTAGCTTCTACTTTTATGAAAGGAGCATTAACTAATTTAGCAAGCCTCCTCGCAATCTCAGTCTTACCAACTCCAGTAGGTCCTATTAATATAATATTTTTAGGAGCAACTTCATCTTTTAACTCCTCAGGTAAATGACGTCTTCTATATCTATTTCTCAAAGCTATAGCTACAGAACGTTTAGCCTCTGTCTGACCTATTATATATTGATCCAAAGCTTCAACAATTCTTCTAGGTGTAAGCTCACTTTCTAATTTCGCATCAAATGACATAATTTATTCTATTACCTCCAAAGAAATATTACTATTGGTATATATACATATCTGTGAAGCAATCTCCAAAGACTTTCTAGCTATCTCTTTAGCAGAAAGATTAGTATTTTCACTCAAAGCCATAGCAGCAGCTTTAGCATATTGTCCGCCGCTTCCAATAGCAAGTATATTATTTTCACTCTCTATCACATCGCCATTACCAGATAGAAGAAGCATTTTTTCTTTGCTGGCCACTATAATAAGCGCCTGTAAATTCCTAAGCATTTTATCAGTTCTCCACTCACGAGCAAGCTCCACAGCAGCACGTGTTAAATCCCCAGAAAACTCCTGCAGCTTCTTTTCAAATTTTTCAAATAATGTAAAAGCATCAGCGGTAGAGCCAGCAAAACCTGATATTACCTTACCCCCGTATAGTTTTCTTAATTTAACTGCATTAGGCTTCATCACAGTCTCACCCAAAGTAACCTGTCCGTCTCCAGCTATAGCAGTAACACCGTCTCTGCATACTGCACATATTGTAGTGCCTTTAAACATATAGCATCCTTTTTTTAAATTCTATATATGTTATTTTAATATATATTCTTTTCTAATGCAAATTTTTTTAATAACCTAACAATGATTAATTTTATATTATAAATATACTGAAAGTAATAGTTTTGTCAATTTATGTATTTTATAAATGTGTGTAATTTTTTTAGTATACAATAAATAATTATATTTTTTATATAAATTTTTATTCAACTTTTTCCTGCGTACGAGCTGTACCACCTTGCCGCACGGTAATGCTATGCTTTAATTATAACTTCTTAGTCGTGCGGGGGAGTGTATTTTAATGTACAATTAAATTATAAAATTTATAATAAAATGCAGTTCTTCGCGAAGCGTATCCGAAGGATATAAGGTTCTTTTATACCAATACCGAGTAGGTGCCTATTGGCAAAAGAACTGGGGGTATGGGGGCTAGCCACCGAAAAAAATAAAAACATAAAAAATAAATTTTGACAAACTTAAAAATTTCAAAATATATTAAAATAATTATTTTTTATTCAACTTTTTCCTGCGTACGAGCTGTACCACCTTGCCGCACGGTAATGCTATGCTTTAATTATAACTTATTATACGTGCGGGGGAATACCTTTTAATATACAATTAAATTATAAAATTTATAATAAAAATGCAGTTCTTCGCAAAGCGTATCCGAAGGATATAAGGTTCTTTTATACCAATATCGAAGGCACTTCCTACGGTCGCTGTGCGGACTTCGTCAAAGAACCAAAAGTGCAAATATTTTTACTCTATATGTTGGAATATATATTAAATATAAAATAATAGATGTAACTTTGTATAAAAATGCAGTTCTTTGCGAAGCGTATCCGAAGGATATAAGGTTCTTTTATACCAATACCGAGTAGGTGCCTATCGGCAAAAGAACTGTGGTGCTACCCTACGGACACGCTTCGCAGGGGGCAAAGCCACCACAAACAAAAAAATTAAAAAATATCTTTGTATAAAAATTAAAATAAAAAATTCACTCTTCATCAACTATAGGTTTCTCTATAATCTCTAAAACCCTATTAACTTTATCAACTTTTCCGAAATATGCACCAACGAATGGTATAGAAATCTCTTGTTTACTATTCTCCAAAGAAATAACAAAAACATAATTGGAAGGCAAAGAATATAAATCTGCTACCTTTCCATAGAGTTTCCCATCAGAATCTATTACATTATAGCCTATAATTTCAGCCTCATAAAAACTATTATCGTCTAAAGAAGGAAGATTCTCATAGTCAATATAAATGTCTTTTCCTATTAAGGCTTTAGCATCATTGATACTGTCTATTTTTTCTAATTTGAAAACAAAAGATTTGTTTTTTTTCTTGATATTTATTATTTTATATTCTTGATTGTCAATATATATATTGGTATTATTATTTAAAAAAGGAAGAGAGGCAAAATAACTTTTATCTATAAAAGTACATTCCACCTCTCCATTTAAGCCATGCACACTAGTGATAGTTGAATAAAAAATTTTCAATTGTCAATAATCTCAAGCATAACACGTTTACCGCTTTTCATAGAAGCAGCAAAAAGAATAGTTCGTAAAGCATGAGCAATACGGCCTCTTTTACCTATTATCTTACCTATGTCGCTTTGATTAACCTTTAGTTCGAGAATAGTACTTTTCTCACCCTCGATTACTTTTACACTAACCCCCTCAGGCTCATCAACTAGCTTTTTAGCTAGGTACTCAATAAGCTCTTTTTCTTCCGTCATAGCACACTCCTTTTATTATAATATATATTAAGCCTCATTGTTACTTTCTTCTGTTGTTACCTCTGGCTTAGCTTGTGTACGATTCTTACGTCTCTTCTCAGGATTTTTCAATGCTCTTTTTTGTTTTCTAGCAAGCGGAGCTCCTTTATCTTTCTCCATTAATCCTTCTTTTATGAGAATGCTTTTAACTGCATAAGTAGGCTGTGCACCATTAGAGAGCCATTTTTTGATGTTCTCTAAATCTAATTTGTATAAAACATCTTTAGCCTTAGGATTAAACCAGCCCAACTCCTCTATAAAACGGCCATCGCGTGGAAAACGAGAATCTGTTGCCACTACACGATAATGAGGTTCATGTTTGCGGCCTATACGTTTTAATCTTAATTTTACCACCTTTCTTTCCTCCAAATTATTACATTAATTTATTTAAATCTTCTATAGACATGCCTATGCCCTCTAGGGATTTTGCCAATTTATTCATTTTTTTAGTGCTGCCCATCATATTCTTCATCATTGTAAATTGTTTTATTAACTGATTTACATCATAAATACTTTGACCGCTTCCATTAGCTATACGCATCTTTCTTGAATTGTTCAAAGGAAACAAAGCAAGACGTTCTTTTTTAGTCATTGATTGTATAATAGCTTTATATTTTACAAACTTCTGTTCTTCTCTACTTATTAATTCATTATCCACATTAGCCATTCCCGGTATCATAGAAGTCATTTTAGATATACCGCCCATTTTGGCTGTAGCATCTATCTGTTTCAAAAAGTCATTATAATCAAAATTATTTTCTATAACCTTTTGAAGCATTTCCTGAGCTTCTTTTTCACTGATGGCAGCACGAACCTTTTCTACAAGTTTTACTATATCACCCATTCCAAGTATTTGACCTGCAACTCTTTTGGCATCAAACACATCTATATCTTCTAAATGTTCACCAGTACCTATAAACTTAACTGAAGAGCCTGTTGCATAACGAAGCGATAAAGCAGCTCCTCCTCTAACACCAGAGTCAAATTTTGTAAGTATTACACCATTTATGCCAATATTGCTTTGAAAACTCTTAGCAACATCAAACACACTTTGACCTGCTGTAGAATCTACAACGAGTAATTTTTCTGTAACATCAACAGAATTAACAACTCTTCTAAGTTCAAGCATCATCTCTTCATCTATCTCTAAACGTCCAGCAGTATCTACAATAATCATATTATACTGCTCTTTTTTAGCGATAGACATAGCTCTTTTTAATATTTTATAAGGCTTTTTCTCTTTTGTATCTATATGACAAGGAACACCAACCTCTTTAGCTAATACTGCTAATTGCTCCATAGCTGCAGGTCTGTGTACGTCAAGACCAACGAGAAAGACTCTTCTTTTATCTTTATAGTATTTTGCTAATTTAGCAGAAGTTGTTGTTTTACCAGAACCTTGCAAACCGAATAGAAGTGTAACTGTTGTTTTTTCTACTGGTTCTAATTTAAGACCGCTTTCACCTTCGCCTATCATAGAAACTAATGTATCATGTACATCGGCTACGAATTGATTAGCGGGATCTACATTTTCTAACTTTTCTTTACCTATAGCTCTTTTTTTTGCTTCTTCTAAGAATTTATCGGCTGCTTCTAAAGATACGTCTGCTGATAATAAGGCTTCTTTAATTCCTATGAGGGTGTCTTCTATATCTTTTTCAGATAGTACTCTTTTATCGCGTAATTTGGAGAACACGTTAGATATAGATTTGGTTAAATTATCAAACATTTAAAAACACCAATAAATCAATAAATTATACATAGCTATTCTAAAATAAAAACATCAAAAAGTCAATAACTTTTGGATAAATTTATATAAGCTGTTACAGGTTGGAATATTTTTTTTATTTTTTATGAAAATTATCTAACATATTAAACAATTTTTTTATATATTAAAATTAATGAAAATTAATTAAAATTATATAGCTATAAAAAATTCAACAAAAAAAGTCGATACTGATTATAAATATATATTAAATAATGATATATGTTTGTAGCTATATTACATAAAAAATGCAGTTCTTTTGCTTCTTTTATACCAATAAAAGAAGTGGGGTGCGGGGCAAAGCCCTGCAAATATCTTAATTTAAACAAATAATTTTTATATTGATGTATGTTTTATTCAACTTTTTCCCGCAGCAAAAAGTTGCAAAAAGTGCAAGTTAAGAAAGTAATACTAACTATATTTTACATACTAAACATTAAAACAATATAAATATTTATTTTATTCAATTTTATAACTATAAAAACTGCTGGCACTTTATATTTATATAAAATATAATATCATCAATTTTATTTTAGTATGTATCCCTTACGCTTACACATAATATAGCACTTCTCTTATAAACACATTATTTGATTTTGAAAGGTCTAAAATATCAAGATAATTAGCATCAGTTCCGTCTTCGTTTTTTTCAATAGAGAGTATAGGTCTTAAAGGTAAATTAGTATTTTGCTGTATTACTCTTGCGGTTTGACCATTAGATAATTTTACTTTTGTATTGTTAGGATAAAAACCTATAGCCTTTTGGAAATGCTTTACTATATCCATATCAAAATCTTTTTTTGAAAGCGATATAATAATTTTCATTGCCTTGTCTGCAGTGCATATTAAACCATCATTTCCATTAACAATAAGATTATTAAACTTATTTGATATAGAAATTATTTTACTATAAAGCCCTATATCTCTATTTCCTTTACCAAAAGGATAACCGCTTCCGTCATATTTTTCATGATGTTCTAATATTATATCTGCAATATTATCTTCCAAATTATCTCTCTTAGCAAGTTTATATCCATGTGTTGTATGTCTTTTTAACATATTAATTTCATCTGCAGTTAAGTTTTTTTTGTTTAGTAAATATTCTGGAACTAGCATCTTTCCTATATCATGAAGCAAAGCACCAAGCATAATATTAGCTATATCAGCTTTTGTTAAATTCATTTCTATTGCAGTAATTGCAGATAATGCAGCGACATCCACGGCATGCTTATATATAGATTCATCTTTTCTTTTTAATATAGCTAAATATGAATGAGCTTCTCTGTTTTCTAATATAGAATTAAGCATAATATCAACATCTTTTTTTAATTCTATAAAATCAACACTGCCGTTATTTTTTGCTATATTATAAGCATTTTTTGTTTTTTCTATTGTGAGATTATTTATATCTGATGCTTTTTCACTGTCAATTTTTAGTATATCTCTTCCATTTTCTTCTATTATCACTTTTTTGTTTAATTGATTTTTTATACTATTTTCAAACTTATTTTCATATTTATTTTCTATTAACTCTACAACAGATACTGTAGTGATATAGTTTTTTTTTAATAACTCTATAGTGCTTTTTGTTACAATAGAGCCCATATCTATTATAATATTATCATTGCTGTCATATACATTTGCAGCTATTTTCATTCCCTCTTTAAGCTCTATTATTGGTATAGTAAACATATTCTCTCCGTTTTAGCTATATATATTTCGGAATAAATTATTATTTAATACAATTATCATTATATTATTTTATTACTAATACAAACTCTCTTTTTTTGTTTTCACCATATTTAGAACAAAGAACACTAATTTCATCTATTATAATCTCTTCAGTAGGCATAGTTAAATCCATACATAAAGCAACAATTTTATTTTTTGAATATATTTTTTTAACAGCATTAAGCACTTTTGAAAGCCTATAAGGAGTATCCAAAACTATAACAGGAACATTTAATTTTTTTAATTCTATCAATTTTCTCTCTCTTTCTCTGTCATCTCTTGGTAAAAGACCAGCATAATAAAACTCTCTAAAATTAAAAGGCAAACACATAATAGCCGCCGTAACGCTGCTTACACCTGGCATGGGTTTTACTTTTATATTATAAGAATAGCAATATTCAAGAAGCTCTCTTCCCGGGTCTTCTAAAGCCGGTGTTCCGCAATCACTAATGAGAGAAACAGTCTTACAATTTAATATTTTTATCATTATATCATCAATGTCTTTACCTTTTTTTGTATGCTCGCTAAACTCTATTAATTTTGATTTATCTATATTAAGGTTAAGATTTTTAAAAAGCGTAGTAGCCTCTCTAAAACTTTCAACTAATATAATATCACTTTCTGTTAATATTTCTTTAAGCCTCTCTGTATTATCTTTATAATTACCAATATCTCTGGAAGCTATATAAACTACAGGCATCAAATTATTTTCTCCTCATTATAATATTTTTATTAGTATGCATATAATCCCAATTATTATTTATTATATTATTACTTATAAATATATTTGTAAAGAATGTATTTGTAAGGAAGTTATTAGCCTTAGAGCGTTCATAAGCTTCATTAAGTTTTTTAACTTTTAGGTTCAAAGCTCTTGCTATACTGTATGTTTCTTTGTCTATGTTGCCGTCTATATCATTAGTTCTAAACCTGCATTGAAAAGCATACAGCACCTTTCTTGATTCATAATCCCACACATTATTAGTCGGCATACTTGTATAACCATATTTTATAAACTCATTTTTTATATCCATTACAGTAGCCCTTCTATAATCATTACTCATCATAAAGTTACTATAATCTTCTTCATCATACCATATACCCAAATCATATTCATCATATAATCTTTTCCAAGGGAATTTTGGTCCTGGGTCTTTTTTTCTGTATGGTGCTATATCTGAATGCCCTAATATATTATATGGTCTTATTCCATATTTATCTACCAAGTCCCTAAGAAGATATACCACTTTTTCTATTTGTGATTCTTCATACTCCAAATATTCATCGTATGGAGTAAAGTATAAATTTTCAAGTTGTCTTTTATTCATTCTTGCAAGCTGCTGCGGGGTGTTTGTTACTTTTTGTATATATCCCAAATTTACAATTTCTATTCCAACAGAACTATCATTAATGCTGTATCTGTTTTGGTACATTGTAATTCCAGCATGCCAAGCTCTGTTTGTATCATCTACTAATTTGTATATAGACTCATTTGCTCTTGTTGTTATTAAATAGTGAGAGGATACTCCGGGGTCTGTTAATACTTTTAAAGATGTATTATCATCTAATGCAGTGTAGTGAAGTATTATATAATTAATTCTTAGATTGTATGAATCAGATTTATAAAGTGTTGATATTCTAGGCGACTTTTTTCTTTTGTTTATAGTAGGTGCTGTGATTTCTTCGGTATTGTTTGAGCAGGAAACAAATATACTTACAATCAGCAACATAAAAATATTTTTAAACATAACAAGCTACTCCATTAAATCTATAACGCATAAAACCATTATAATTGTCTTTTATCTCTATATGTGCAAAATGAAATGCTTGAGCTGTGTTTATTCTCGAATGCTTATGAAGTAAGTTTGAATAAAAACTCATAACAAAATCATTGTATATATTATCGGATAAACTGCCAATTCCAGAAACTACAGTGTTTACACCGCATGATAAAAATGATTTTACTATATTGCTGTCATTCATATTGCATGCATTAATAAAAATTAGTTTAGGAGGATTTTCTAATGCAGAAATATTATTCAATATATAATCTTTACTTAAAGATAAACCATTTGAATGACCATGCGTGATAATATGCACTATGTCATAATTTTCTAAAACTTTTATAAACTCAAAATAGTTATGCTCTTTTTTATATATATCAATATTTAAATTGTTATAGGAGGATAATGTTTTTAACAAATCTATTTCTTTTTCATCGTTTATGTCATCATAGGGTATTGATACTACAGCAATTTTTTTATTATTTGTAATTTTTTTATGCATTACATTAACATCACTAATATAAGAAAATATTATTTTTTCTGATAGAAATTTATTATTGTATGATAATATATCCCAAGGTATTGAAGAGGTCGTTTCATCAAGATTTAAATAAACTATTCTAAATCCTTCAAACAAATGTTCTCTAAAATCTTTTTCCGGTATAAGCATATTCATTAAATAGTTTCCAATTTCTAAATACTTGCTTATATTATCATTTTCACTATTTGCTCTTTTTAATAATCTTAAATATTCTTTATATATGCTGTTGTATGCATCAAAATCAAAAGGTTTTTTATATTCTGCAATATATAATGATGGATAAGTTTCTATTGCTTTATAATGAAATACATATTCTTTTTTATTTTGTTTTTCTTTATGTTTCTCTATAGAGCAGCTTAGAAATGTTTGCGATAGATTTTCATTTAATAAAACTAATCTCTCTTTTAACTTTGAAAAAATATTTTCATCTATATTATAAATTGAAAACTCATTATATTTCTCTTCGAGGTTATAATATATTCCTCTTCTTTTTTTGTAGGTGTCTGTTATATTTAAATATAAAAAACTATCTTTTTCTGTTTTGGTATTTAAATCTATTTCATATGTGCCGTATAATTTATTTTTTTCATTGTCGTATAAGAAGATATTTATTTTTTCTTTTTTATTAATTTTTTTCAATTGAGATTTTTTTATTTTTATGCAGTCAAAATTTGAAGAGTCAAAGAAGTTTTTATTTTGTGTTACAATATAATTACTCATAAACTATTTTTATATAAATTATTATTTAATATTAATTCCTATAAAGCATTTGTATTATACATTAAAGATAGATAAAATTAAAGCTATGTAATTTTAATTTTGTAGAAAAATTACATTTTGTTTATTTTTGAATTATTTTCGGGGACTAGCCCCCGCACCCCACTTCTTTTATTGGTATAAAAGAAGTAAAAGAACTGCATTTTTATTATAAATTTTATAATTTAATTGTACATTAAAATGCACTCCCCCGCACGACTAAGAAGTTATAATTAAAGCATAGCATTACCGTGCGGAAAACTCATATGGCGAATACTTCAAAGAAAAAAATAATTGTGAATAAAAAAGCAATACCCCCGCACGTCTAAAGGGCTATGATTTAAACAGAGTATTGTCGTGCGGCAAGCCGCCGACCGTAGGGAGTGCACAGATAGGCGAGTAGTGGTACAGCTCGTACGCGGGAAAAAGTTGAATAAAATAAAAAAGTTATATAACAATAATTACATAAAAACATGTTGAATAAAATAAAAAATGTAATAGTATATTAGGCAAAATTATTTTTATTAAGGAAAAAAAAATGAAAGTATTTATTAGTGCAGATATAGAAGGAGTAACAACTACTACACAATGGCCGGATACAGATATGGGTTCATTAACTTATAAAGAGCATGCATTACAAATGACTAAAGAGGTTAATGCTGCTTGCGAGGGAGCAATACTTGCTGGTGCTAAAGAGATATTTGTTAAAGATGCCCATGACTCTGCTATGAATATAGACCAAACTGCTTTGCCTGATATTGTGAAAGTGCATAGAAAATGGAGCGGAGACCCTTATTCTATGGTTGAGGGTATAGATGAGAGTTTTGATGCTGTAATGTTTATAGGATATCATAGTCCTGCTACAAGCGGAAGTAATCCTTTATCTCATACTATGAGTAATTCTAAAGTATTCAGTATAAAATTAAATGATGTTGTGGCAAGCGAGTTTATGTTTTTTAGTTATGCAGCTGCTTATAGAAATGTGCCTTCAGTATTTTTGTCTGGAGATAAAGGGCTTTGCGATGATGCTAACAATATGGACCCTAATCACCCTAGTTTAATTACTCTTCCTGTAAAAGAGGGTGTTGGTTATTCTACTATTAATTACTCTCCTAATCTTATGATTGAAACTATTAAAGAGAAAACTGAAGAAGCTTTAAAACAAGATTTTAAATGTTTAAAACTTCCAAAAACTTTTAAGCTTGAAGTAACTTATAAAGAACATGGCTATGCTTATAAGATGTCATTCTATCCTAATGCTAAAAAAGTTAATGATAACACAATAGTTTATGAGAGTAATGATTATTATGAGATACTTAGAGCTATGAAGTTTATTTTATAATTTTATTATTTTAGTATTTATAAATAATTTTAAAAAATTACAATAAAAAATAATTGTTTCATTATAATAATATTGCTTTTAAAAAATTATATTATATAATTCTTACTATAAAAAATAATTTAATATATGGGTTAATTTTATGAAAAAAGTAAATGTTTGTTTATTGGGTGCTTCAGGTGCCGTTGGTAAAGAGATGCTTAAGATATTGCAAGAGAGAAAATTTCCTGTTAATGAATTAAGATTATTAGGTAATAAGACAGCAGGTCAGAAGGTTATTTTTAATAATAAAGAATACACAATAGAAAAACCAAGTAAAGATTCTTTTAAAGATATGGATATTACTTTAGTTGCTGTTGGAAGCGATGAAAGTAAAAAGCTAAGCCCTTTGGCTGCAAAAGCTGGAAGCGTTGTTATTGATAACAGCAGTGCTTTTAGAATGGATAAGAATGTTCCTCTAGTTGTTCCAGAGGTTAATCCTGAAGATGTTAAGCTTCATAAAGGTATTATAGCTAATCCTAATTGCAGTACTATTATTGCTTTGGTGGCATTAGCCCCATTACATAAGTTTGCTAAAATTAAAAGAATAATAGCTTCTACATATCAGGCAGTATCTGGTGCCGGCAAAGAGGGTATGGAAGAGCTTCAGCAACAGGTTTATGATTATGCAGAACAAAAAAAGTTAAATATAAAAGCTTTCAAATATCAAATATTATTTAACTTAATTCCGCAAATAGATGCATTCGATAGCAAAACAGGGTACACTAAAGAAGAATTAAAAATGACTAATGAAGGCAGAAAAATATTACATGCTCCAGATTTACAAGTAAGCTGCACTTGTGTTAGAGTACCTGTTTTAAGAAGCCACAGTGAATCTATAACAATAGAAACAGAAAAGAAATTAACAGCTAAAAAAGCTAAAGAATTATTATCAAAAGCTAAAGGTGTAAAAGTGGTAGATAATCCTTCACAATTTAAATATCCTATGCCTTTAGATACAACAGACCAAGATAATATATTTGTTGGAAGAATAAGAGAAGATATTAGTGCTAAAAACTCTTTGACTTTCTGGTGTGCGGGAGACCAAATAAGAAAAGGTGCTGCTACAAATGCTGTACAAATTGCTGAGTTGGTATTGCCTTTATTGGATAAAGATAGCAAAAAAGAAGAAGCTCCAAAAAAGAGAGTTTGCAAGCCAAAAAAAGCAGCTACAAAAAAAGAAGTAAAAAAAACTGATAAATAATAATATTATTTAGTAGAAAACTATAAGGCATTCAATTATTTTGAGTGCCTTTTTTATTTATATTGTTTTAATTTTTCTGCTTATAAATATATATAAAATAATACCATATGTTTGTGACTATATTCTGTAAAAATGCAGTTCTTTTGCTTCTTTTATACCAATAAAAGAAGTGGGGTGCGGGGCAAAGCCCTGCAAATAATAAAAATAAAAAAAGTTAAAAATTTTCAGTATATTCTGAAATAAGTACATTTTGTTATATGATTTTTTATTCAACTTTTTCCCGTAGCAAAAAGTTGCAAAAAGTACAAAATTTTAAACAAGACTTATATTGTGAATCAAGAATACAAAAATAAAAAATACTTTTAACAAAACCTATTTCTTTTTATTGCTATTTCATTGACTTTTAATTTATTTATATTAGACTAAAATATATCAAAAAACTTAAAAGTGATTAATTTATGATTAAAAATATTTTTGCCGTTTTAATTTGTATGCTTTTATTTTCCTGCAATGATGTTAGTGCTTCAAATAATAATTTACCTTCTAGTAATTCTAAATTATATTTTGATTCTAAAAAATCTTATGATTATGTGAAAGCTCAAACAGATTTAGGACCACGCAATTATGGAAGTGAAGCACATAAAAAGGTGAGAGAATATTTTAAAAAAGAAATTTCAAATATGGGCTATGAAGTGTTTAGTCATAAATTTGAAGCTCCATATATAAAAGCAAGAGTGGGCGAGAACATATATGCATTTCTAAATGGCAAAACAGATAAATATATTATAATAGCTAGCCATTATGACAGCAGAAGCGTTGCAGAAAAAGACCCTATACCTGAAAATAGAAATAAACCAATAGACGGTGCTAATGACGGAGCAAGCAGCTCTGGGCTTTTGCTTGAACTTATGAATGCTTTGAGAAATTATGAGCTTAATTACAGTATATGTTTTGTATTGTTTGACCTTGAGGATGACGGAAATTTATTTGATGTTGTAGGCACTTCACCTATTGAAACCGATTGGATACAGGGAAGCATTGCTTTTGTAAATGATAATGTGTTAGATAAAAATAAAATTAAATTCGGCATACTTCTTGATATGGTTGGAAGCAGTGAGGCTTTATTTAAATACGAGAACTTTGCTTATACTTATTATTCTGATATTTATAAAAATGTATGGTCTAACGCTAAATATTTAGGCTATGAAAAGTTTTTTGTAAATGATTTTTATGGCGGCATAATAGATGACCATACTCCTTTTATTTTTAACAATATTCCTTTTATAGATGTTATAGATATGGGCTATAAATATCATCATACTCAAAATGATACAATAGACAAAATAGATGTTAACACTTTGGAAGCTGTTGGAAAAACTATAGAGTTTACAATAGTAAATACTTTTAAATAATAAAAAAATATTATTTATTCTAGATAAAATAATTAAAAATATCTTTAAAAGTTTATTATTATTGTTATAATATTTTTTAGTTAGTTATTATACAGCAATTTAGAAGGGAAAATATGGTCAACTTTTTTAAAAGCCAATCCACAGAGGCAAGAAGGGATTTAATACTTCATGGCTCTATAACAAACACATTAATAATGCTTTCTATTCCTACATTGATGATGACATTAGTGCAGTCAATGATTCCTCTAATGGACGGGCTTTTTCTTAATAATGTTACTAATACTATCATAGCAAGCAGTGTAAACTTTGCAGAGCCTATAATAAATATGATGACAGCATTATCTCAAGGTTTGGGTGTTGCTGCTATGGCTATAGTGGGGCAATATAATGGATTAGGCGACTTAAAAAATGCCAAAAGAATATCTACACAAATAGTAGTTACAGGTGTTTTATTTGGTATTGCTATGGGACCTACACTATATTTGGTAAGCATACTTGTTTCTATAAATTTACATTCAGGCGTTAAGGAGAATGTATATCAATATTTATCATTATACAGCTTTGTTATGCCTATGACTTTTTTGGCTGCTTTATATAATGGTATAAAAAATGCTAATGGTAAGCCTGAAGCTACTTTTATAAGAAGTGTTATATTACTTTTATTAAAAATAGTTTTCAATTTTGTATATGTTTATTTTTTGCATTTAGAGGTAGTAGGAAGCGTATTAGCATCTTTTTCTACTTATGCAATAGTTACAGCTTGGATGTATTATGATTTATTTATAAAAGAAGGTGATGATAGATTATCTTTAAAAGAGTTTAAATTTGATTCAAGCATTTTGAAAGAACTTATGATAATAGGGGTTCCTTCAATGCTTACCACATTTTTAAGTAATTTAGGATTCTTCTTAATAAATAGTGAAGTTGAAAAATATGGTGCTACAGTATTGAACGGTCAGGGTATAGCTAATAATATTACAGCAGTATGTTTTAATTTGCCTGCTGCATTTGGTTCTGCGGTTACTACAATGGTAAGTATGAATATAGGAGCTAAATATGCAGATAAAGCAAAAAAATCATGTTATACAGGAATGTTATTAAGTGCTATTACAGCAATTATTCTCATAGCGATTGTAGTGCCTTTAACGCCTCATATGACTATACTTTTTACAAGAAATGCAGAAGATTTGTATGTTGCTAATGGTGCATTACCTATATTTGCTTTAGGTGTTTTAGGTTTTGGGATTACGATGGTGGCACAGGGGGCTTTGATTGGGCTTGGACGTACGCGGGTGCCTCTCATAATCAGTATACTTAGAATATGGTTCTTGAGGTTTATATTTATAATAGTTACTACTAAATATTTATCATATTGGTCAGTATTTTGGGGCAATTTATTCTCAAACACTATGGCAGGTATTATAGCACTTATTATAATTAGTAGAGTCCCTTGGGTATCTGTTATTAATATGAAAACACAAAATATATTTATGCTTAGGGCTAAGTTATTTGTTGATGGTCTTAGTGCTAGATTTTTCCCTAAAAATATTGGAAAGAGAAAAGATTATACATTGAAATTAAAAAATAAAATTAAAAATATTACAGACCCTGCTAAATTGTCAAAGTTTGAAAAAAGAGAAGAAGAAAGATTAAAAAGAATGGAAGAGCGTGAAGAGAGAATAAGAGATAGAGAAGAAAAGAGGTCAAAAGATGTTGCAGAGTGGAAAAGACAAATAGAGGAGATAAAGCAAAATAGAGAGAAAATGAACGAAGAGAGAAGAAAATATAATGAAGAGAGAAAAAAAGAAAAAGAAGCTAAAAAACAGCAAATATCAGAAAATGTGAGATTAAGAAGAGAGGCAAGACATAAACTTAGAGAAGAGAGAAAAATTGAAAAAGAAAAACAAATTGAAGAGAGAATAAATTTAAGAAATAATAAAAATGAAGAACTATAATACATTAATTTTACTTATAGCAGGACAGTCAAAAAGATTTGGCGGAAAAGTTAAAAAGCAGTTTATCAAAGTTGATAATAAGCCTATATTTATACATACCCTAATTAATATGTTAAAGTTTAAATTTGATAATATTGTTTTAGTTAGTTCAAAAGATGAAATAAATAATATAAAAAAGTATATAGAAAAAGAAAATGCTATAAATAATAGTAATAAAAAAATAATGCATTATATAGAAGGCGGAAGTGAGAGGGTTTATTCTGTTTATAATGCAATTAAATATTTAAATGATAATAATATAAAAACTGATTATGTATTTATTCATGACGGCGTAAGACCATTAGTAACCAAAAAAGAAATATTAAGGCTTTACAATTATGTATTAAAAAATGATGCGGCAATACTCGCTTCTAAAGTAACAGATACTATAAAAAAAGTTGATGATAATAAAAATATTACAGAAACAATAGACAGAACATGTTTATACAGAGCTGCTACTCCTCAAGCATTCAATTTTAGTAAATATTTAATAGCTATAAATAAATATATGGAT
Source organism: Brachyspira pilosicoli (assembly GCF_008016535.1). GTDB lineage: Bacteria > Spirochaetota > Brachyspiria > Brachyspirales > Brachyspiraceae > Brachyspira > Brachyspira pilosicoli_A. The sequence continues at coordinate 16,690 of NZ_SAXY01000058.1, read as the reverse complement.
GCTAAAAACAAAAAGCTAGCAACAGATGATGCTGAAATATATAGTAAATATTCAGGCAGTGTTGGTATTATAGAATGCTCTTCAAATAATATAAAAATAACTAATAGAGAAGATTTATCCATTTTTAAAAAACTAAAAGATATTTAATTTTCTAGATTAAATATATAATTTTGTAAATTTGCTATGTATTTTTGTATATTTAATATATGTATAAGATATATTTTAATAAGTATATATCCGAAAATTTTATATAACAATTTTTGTTAAAATAGGTTATTATATTAGTTACTTTTATATAGCCTTACGGAGGTATATGAGTGCGTAGTAAAAAGCACTCACGTTTTAAACTTTATTTAGCTACTACCTTGATAGCTTTTTTAATACCTACTTTGTTTAGTGTTTCTTTTGTTTTTTCAAATAAGCAAAAGTACTTAGAGAATATTGTGTCTTATATAAATAAAGTGTATCCCATTGATATTCATATAGATGATATAAGTTTATCGCTTAGATTAGAAATTATTCTAGATAATGTAAAACTTTATTCTAAGGGTAATGATAAAGAGTTTGCTAGTATGGAGAGAGCTTTTTTGCAGTTTAATCCATTAAGACTTTTTATAAAAAAAGATATATTTTATATGCTTAGTGATGTTGATGTTACTAAGGCTGATTTTTATCCTGAGTTTTTAGATACTTCTATTTTTCAATCTAATACGAATGCTAATACAGATTATAGAGAAATTATTAAAAATGTTACAGACATGTTATTAGATAAGAGCATTCTTGTTAGAAATTTTAATACAAAAATAGAAGATGAAGAAGGCAATATAACCCAATTTTCTATCACCTCTCTCAATGGAAACTTTAGGTCATATAAATATTTTCTCACTTACAACTTAAATCTTCCAGATGCAACTATTGTTAATTTTTCTACAGAAATTAATCCCAATTTATCTTTTTTAACATGTATAGTTACAGCTAAAGACAGTGAAAAAGATTTATTTAAGTATGATATAAATGCTACTAATAATAATGATTTTTTGGAATTAAATTTAAAAAATACAGAAAAAAAAGATTTACTTAATTTTAATTATGATTATAACAAGAATAAACTTAATTTTGAACTTTTGGATGCTAATATAGATAAAAACACAGTTTATAAGTTCATGAATATAGCATTAGATACACCTTTAATATATAACGCTATAAAGCCAGATGATGACAATATAAAAATGATTAGTAATGCTATCAATCGTTTTGATTATTTAAGAATTAATGCTTATGGTAATTACGAAGTAAATAAAGATATATATGTAGATTTTGATGTTAGTGCAAAGGATAAATTGTTTAATTTATATGCTGATGCTGAAATTACAAATAATAATTTAATATTGTCTAATGTTAATGTTAATACTTTAGACGGAAATATAATACTTAGCGGCATAGTTCCTTTAAATGACCCTGTTTCCAGTGTATTGAGTTTGAATATTAATGATATATCTGCGGGTGTTAATAGATTATCAGCTTCATTATCATTAAATCCTATAAGAGTTAATGATGAAGAGTTATCTTCTAGTTTTATAATATCAGAATTATCTTATGCCAATGCTTTGACGCACCCTTTAAAATGGGTTGTAAGGTATATGAAAAAAGAAAAATACATAGCGATGAATTTAAGTGCTAATAAATATATAGAGCCTTTTGATGTTAATATATCATTAGACAATACTAGAGCTGTATTAGTAGATGCTGACGGCATTATACCTCAGGAATTGTTTGTTGTATTTTTGGGCGGAAATCCTATTGATAATTTATCTTCTCTTAATGTTAAATATAGTTTAAGTAATGCTTCATATACAGATGGAAAGGGGAATGTTCATGTATTAAATTTGTCCTCTAGAAAGATTTATACAGAAGAGTATTTAATTAGGGTGGGTGCTTTAGCTTATAGTAATAAGATAGAGATTAATGATATATTTTACAGGCTTTCAGAAGACGGCGGAATTAATGCTAGTGCTGTTGTAGAGTATGATAAAAATTTTAATGTAAAAGCTAATGGAAGTTTAAAAACTCCTATAGGTGATTATAATGTAAATGCCTTCACTCTTACGGCTACTAATGGAAGTAGAATATTATATGCTTCTACTGAAAACTCAGAAATAGTTGCAAATGGTTCTATAGCAACTAATGGAGATTTTGAATTAAATATATCAACTCCAAATGAAATAAAAGTTAATGATATATCTTTTGATGCAGATGTATCTATAGATAATTATAGAAATAAGCCATTATATTTGTATGGAGATGTAAAATTTAATAAAAGCCTCTCTCCTGTAGTTGCTCTAAACACTCAATTTGAACTTTCAAACACAAGTATAGTATTTACTAATATAATAGTGGATTATGGAGATAATAGGGTATTTGGAGAGGGTATACTTTCTTCTTCTGACGGAATTAATAAATTTACAGCTTTACTCAAAGATGCTGATAATAGCGGACTGATTGCTTTAGATGCTTCTATCAATCAGAATAATTTATTTGGAAAGCTAACAATATCAGATTTGCCTTTTAACCTCACTACTGCAGGCGGAATGTATGGAATAATTACTGCCAATGCCACTGTAATAGGTCTTCTTAATGACCCTGTTGTATATTTAGATAAGTTTAATATAAAAGACTTTGAAATTCTAGGCGACAGATATGATGTTTCTTTAACAGGTTATTATAAAACAGATGAGCTTGAAATAAAAAATGTACTTATGATTAAAACGGGTTCTACAGGTATTATTAAATCAAGAACATTTAAAAAGACAGGAGAACAATTAAAGATACCTTATGCCTATTTTTCAAAAGATTTGCATAATATGACTATAGAAGTTGATAAGTTATTTTATTTGAGTACTTATTCAGGCACTATTAATTATAATATGCGTTATTTATCAGACGGAAGCAAAGAGTTTAGGATACAAACAACGCCTATTACAATCAATAAAAGAAAGCTGCCGGAATTTGGAACAGTAGTAAATTATAAAAAAGATTATATTACTTTTGAAAACAATAAAAGTCATGGTATATCTGGAACTATTTCTAATAAAGACGGAGTAAGTGAAACAGCGTTAAAATATGTTTATGATAATTATAATATTCTTAATATTGACGGCACTGTAAAAGATACTGGCAAAGATCAAGTTGATTTGCTTCTCACTTCTGACAGGCTTAATGTAGAGATATTTGAGATATTTAATGTGTTGTTTACAGAGATACAATCATCTCCGACTAATTTTATGGTTGATAATAAGCCTTATACTTTATACGCTAGAATGCATGGTCTTAAAGACGATATTGCAATTGATGGAAGATTTTTGGGTCATGGAAAAAAGGTAAAGATAGCATATTTCTCTGATGTATTTGATAGCACTGTTGTAGATTTTAATTTTAATGGAAATATGTTTAATGTAAACAATCTTACATTTACTTATAGGGGTAAGAAGAATTTATCTATTACAGGAGAAGCTGAAATATTCAAAAATAATATAAATTACATGGCATTTGATTTACTTTCATCAGATGAGCAATTAGGTCTTTTAAATGGCTCATTAGACCTTAATGTTGTGAAAATAAGAGGACCTTTGCACGTAGATTTACAAGTTGGAGGCAATATAGCAGAGCCGAGAATAGGCGGAACATTAACTCTCATGAAAAGCGATGTTCAATTGTCTATAAACCCTCAAAATACATATAAAGAGCATGTTTATGGAATGGCTAGTAAAATTTACTGGGATTTTATTATAGAGGCATGGCAACAGGTAAGAGTAACTCATTATTTAGTTGGTGATGTTTATCTTGAAGACGGCTCTAAAATGAGTGTATATAATACATTAAGAGACGGATTAGAATTAGAAGGTAGTATTAATTTTGATAGAGGAAGTATATATTATTTACATAATGTTTATCAAATAGAAAATGGTACTTTAACATTCCCAGATGTTAATAGCTATGACCCTATAATAGAGGCAACTGCTTTTACATACAAAAAATATTATTCTCCAAATACTACAGTTTCTGCTGATTCTTTGGAATATCAAAATTCTGGGGAGAATGTTACACTTTATATGGAGATGAATGCTAGAGTTTCTCAATTATTAACAGACAGCACGGGCGGTATTTCTCCTGTAAGATTTTACACTATTCCTTCGCTTGGACAGTATCAGGTTAATCAATTAGCAGGAATACCTCAGGGAACTTTTGGTAATAGAGAAAATCAAGTTTATGCTGAGAATTTCAATACTATAAACTCTGCTAACAATATGAATAATGCTCAATTGCAGCAGCTTACTATGAATTATAGTGATTTGATGTTGAGAAGTACTGTTTTAAGACCAGTAGAGCGTTGGGTAAGGCAGTTTTTGGGCATAGATTATATTAACTTAAGCCCTACGGTGGTAAACAATTTGTTATTTGTTACAAATAATAATCTTAGTGCTTCTTCTGTTTGGGATAATACTAGCGTAGGTATAGGTAAATATGTTTCTAAGTATTTGTATTTGAAATATGATGTTACTTATAAAGTTAATGATGCTTCAAGACCGAGCGAGTTAGGAAGACCAGTGGATGCTTATTATTTTGACCATCAATTTGGTTTTGAGGTGTCTTTACTAAAAAATTACAGACTTGCAAATTTTGTATTTGAGTATAAAATTAACCCTTTCAATATAAAAGGAACAGGACAAGACTTTAACATAGTTACGCGTTGGAGATTTTAGTGAAATTTATAAAGAATCGTTTTATTATTTTTATTTCTATTTCTATACTTTTTACTGCTTTTTTATTTTTAAGGGCGGCCGAGAGTGATTTTGACAATTTACAAACTTCACAAAATATTGCTGTCTATGAAGGTCTTATTATTAAAGATATAATAGTTACGGGTGAAACAAGACTTACTGAGGAACAGATAAAAAATAATTTTCCCATTAAGAAAGGAAGTAAATTTGCTAGGGCTGAAATTAATAATGCTATAAAAAGTTTATTTAATACAGAATCTTTTGACAGGGTTGCTATAGATGTTACGAGAGAAGATGACGGAATTATACTTAATATAGTAGTAGCAGAGAGATTTATTATTAAAGATATAATATATAACGGTAATAAACGTTTAAGCAGAACAGCTTTGAATGATGCCATAAAACCTATAATGCGTGTGGGAGACCCTTATATACCGCAAAAGTTAAATGATGCTGTTAATGCCATTATTACCAACTATCAAGACAAAGGGTATTTAAAGGCATATGTTGAACCTAAAGTTACAGAAGATAAAGAGGCTTCTGATGTTGTTATAGAGATGAATATTGTAGAGGGAAATGAAGTTAAAGTATCAAGCATTCGTTTTCACGGCAACACTCACTTTTCTCCTAATGAATTAAAGAGGCAAATGTCCACAAAAGAAAATGGGTTCTTATCTTTAGGTAAGTTCAATGAGTTTAAGTTTGAAGAAGATAAGTCTAAAATAGTGAAATATTATGCTGATAGGGGTTATTATAAGGCTAAGGTAAATAATGTTCGTTATACTTATCAATGGAGAGACCCTCAGATAAAAAATGAGCAGGATTTGATTATAGATATTTATATAACAGAGGGTGATAAATATTATTTTGGCGATATTGGATTTAAAGGCAATTTTGTTATACCTTCGGATGTTATACAGGCAGATATAAAATCTAAAAAGGGTGCTTTATATAATTATACTTATCATATGTCTGATTATCAGGGCATACAAAATAAATATTCTGAGAAGGGTTATATATTTAGACAAGTTATACCTGTTATATCGGTTAATGAAGAAAACAAAATAGTAAATATAATGTATGATATAGTTGAAAACGATAAAGCTCATATAGAAAATATTACAATATCAGGAAATACTAAAACTAAAGATTTTGTTATACAGAGATATATTGATATAAAACCAGGAGAAGTATTTAACTCTGCCAAAATACAGCGTGTACAGGAGAGATTATATAATACTCAATTCTTTGATAATATAGGCATAAATGTAAAACCTGGTTCTGCCGAAGGGCTTATGGAGCTTGGACTTAATGTTACTGATGGTAAGTCTGCTATGGTATCTGGAGGAGGCGGTTTTTCTACTGGTTCTGGTTTTAAGGTATTTGCTTCTATTAGGGAAAATAACTTTTTGGGAAGAGGTTTGCAATTAGGTTTAAGCGGTGAGTTCGGTCAGACTCAAAAGAGAATAGCTGTTAATTTTGCAGAGCCTTATTTGCTTAATTTGCCTATATATTTAGGTATTGATTTATCTTATTTTAATGAGAGTGTTAATACAGGCGACCAGATAGGTACGGATCAATTCGGGCTTCCTAAATATTCTTATTATACAAGGCATGGTTTTGAAGGTATTGCTAGAGTTGGTTATTATTTCTTTGACTACTACTCAACTTTCTTAACATTTGATACTATTGTACAGCAGTATCAGCAGTGGTATGACCAAGGAGCAAGCGATGCAGGTCCTAATCATGTATTGAATGATATCAAAAAATATTTAGTTCATAGAGTAAATAAAAAAGACGGAAGTTTCGAAAGATGGCAAAGTGATTGGTTTACAACATTCATAGTATCTTATTCGCTTCTTAGAGACAGCAGAAACGATTATCTTAACCCTACAAGAGGAAGTTTCTTAAGAGGTACAGTGGATTTCTACTTTAACCATACTCAATTAATGAGATTAAATGCTACAGGTTTCTTGGCTGTGCCTGCTGCTAAATGGTTATCATTTGCATTCTATGGTGAAATTGGTCAGATTGTGGCTATTCCTGGACTTCCTATACAGAATGATGCTGATGTACTTTATTATCTTAACCCATTTGAAGATGTTAGAGGTTGGGATACTTCTAAATATACAATATTTAAATATAATAGAGGCTTAAGTACTTATGACTTGCCGAATGACAGCGGACAAAAAGATTCTTGGAGTTATGGTAGGGCTAAAGTTAGATTCTTTGCTGAGCTTCGTATACCTATTATACCAAAAACTTTGGGATTTGTTGGTTTTCTTGATGCTGGTCAATTATGGCTTCCTTATTCTACGGGACTTAATACTGATGGAGATGCTTATAATTATCCTTCACAGTTTATGAATATTAAAGATATATTTGACCCTTCACAATATATGTATTCTGTAGGTTTTGGTTTGAGGCTTACTATACCTATATTTAATATTAGATTTTATTTTGCTAAAAGATTTGTTTACAATAAAGAGGATGTTGGATTTGGTAAAGGATTTCAGGACTTTGAGGGGGATACTTATTCTCCTCTTGGTAAGTGGCTTGGCAGAGGTTGGGGAATTGCATTTACAATGAACCACCCATTCTATTAAAAATTATATATTGATATTTTGCAGTTTTTATTATAATTTTTATTATATTTATAAATAATTTGTCAGTAAAATATAAAAGGAGAAAATAAATTATGAAAAAATATTATATTTTTGGCTTAATGTTTTTGTCTTTTTTGGTTATATCTATAATAAGCCCTAGAGTTTTTACTCAATCATATAGGCTTACTAAAGTTGGTTATGTTGATTTAGATAGAGTTGTAAAAGAAGTTACTAAAGATGATGTTTTTGTTGAGAATTTAAAATTAAAAATGGAAGAGCAAAATAATAGAGATATGTCTTCAGAAACTAATAATACAGAAATTAATACTAATCCTAGAGATAATTCTTTGAGAGGACAGGTTAAAAGACAGGTTGCTTCTTCACTTCTTGGTATTGTAAAAAAAGAGGGGTATACTTTAATACTTGAAAGAACTGAGTATGCTATTCTTTATGCAGATAGAAATTTTGATATTACAGATGCTGTTATTAAAGATGTAAAAGAATCTGTTATGAAGAAGTAATTATTATAATAAATTTAGTAAAATACATACTATTGACAAATAATAAAAAAGACTTTATATTAATATCACTCTGCTTGGTACGTGAAGCGATGACATTCTTGCACCAGTATAATTTAATGCTAAAGGGATCTGGATTGAAGCATTAATGATAGGCTCGCCATTATCGCGATATGGTATAGAGAAATCAAGGTCATGTTTCTGAAGAACCCACCTGACTATAAAGTTAGGTGCATTTATGTCGCATACGGCTGAAGCGGAGCTTTTTTATATATTATGTGTTTTAAATTATTCGCTTATTATTAATCAAATAAAAACCCCAATACATATAATTAGAGAGTAAAAATGGATAATAAGACAAATAAAGAAAATACTAGACTTGTTAAGGTTATATTAGAATCTGGTTTTGCAAGCAGAAGAAATTGCGAAAAAGCTATAGTGTCTGGAAGAGTGAGGGTAAATAATCAGGTGATATTAGATCCTGCTTATAGAGTTAAAGAGACTGACAGTGTTTCAATAGATAGAAATATTATAGAGAGGCAAACTAAAAGGTATATGGCTTTATATAAGCCTTTAGGTGTTGTAAGCACTACTAAATATTTACCCGGCAGGAGAATTATTACAGAGTTTTTTAAGGGTATTAAAGAGAGGCTTTTTTATGCTGGAAGGCTGGACTCTGAATCTCGAGGCATAATGATTATTACAAATGATGGTGAGTTTGCTAATATCATCACGCATCCTTCTTATGAAATATTAAAGGTTTATGATGTTACTGTTAATGGAAAAATAGATTCCGAAGCTCTTTTAAAAGCAAGTGGTGGTGTTACTATAAAAAATGTTACATATTCTCCTTTTAAGTTTAAAATTCTTTCAAAGGGAAGAATGCAAAGTAAAATTCGCCTTACTATAAACGAAGGTAAAAATAGAGAGATAAGAAAGATATTTGATTATTTGGGTTATAAGGTTATTGATTTGGAGAGAATATCTGTTGGCTGTGTTAGCAAATATGATGATGTATCTGGTACTTTAGAGGCTGGGCATATTAGAGATTTAACAAAAAAAGAGATAGAGTTTTTCTTTAAGCAAAAAGATAAAAAGTTAAAAGAGATAGAGTCTTTATTTTCTGATGATTCTATTAATTCTATTGAAGAAGAGTTCAATGAAGAAGAGTTTCTAAAAGATAGCGAGAAAGAAATAAAAAAAGAAGATAAAAAACAGCATGATAAATCTAAATGGGCTAAGGCTAAGCCTAAGAAAAAGAGATTAGCTTCCAAAAAATCTGCTGCTAAAAAACTTCCTGCTAAAAAATCTACTAAAGAAAATAGATTAAAACCAGTAAAAAAATCTGTTAAAAAGTCATTAAAAAAGAATACAAAATCTTTAAGTAAGAGAAGTAAATAATTAGCCCTATAATAGTTATAGGGCTATCACTTTATTAATATATTAAAATTATGGAAGTATATACATATTCTTTCTGTTAATAATACACTATAGAACAAAAAAATCAATAAAAAAATACTATGTTTTTCTTTAATTTTTGTTAAACTCAAATAAATATTTGATGAAAATAAATTACAAATTCACATTCCATAGGTTTTTTACTATAAAAAGGGTTTGTTATATTTAAGAAGTTACTCTTTTTATTTATAATATTTGTCTTAATTATATCTTGCAGAAAAGCCACAACACGTCCTAGTATATCTGATGTAGGTAATCCTCCTTCAGAAGAGGGTGTTCCAGATATCTACATTGGAAAATATAGAATCGGGGGCATTCATAAATTGTGCCAATTTGAAAGAAATTGATTTAAAAGGTACACAAATAACTATATTATCTATACAAGTTTTTAATGGTTGTTCCAAATTAGAAAAAGTTTTGCTTCCTAATAATTTGTCAGAGATAAAAAGTACTGCTTTTGGCGATTGTTCTTCTTTGAAAGAAATTGATTTTCCTGCATCATTAACTATTATAGGACCATTTAGTTTTAATAAATGTGGTTTTGAGGCTTTAATATTTAAAGAAGGTTTATTAACAATAGATAACATGGCTTTTTATAACTGTAAATCTTTAAGACAGGTTAATTTACCTTCTACATTAACAAAAATAGGATTTTATACTTTTACTGGATGTGTTGCTTTATATGATATAGAATATAATGGAGACAATGCTGCATCAGTAAATGGAGATAATATATTTAAATATGATGGGGAAGTTTTAGAATCTACACCTCAGAATCTTTATTTGCCTAATGTAGATGACCCAACTGCATCTAATCCGCCTCAAGATACTAATCCTTGGGAGAGTTTCTTAGGATATGATTGGACTGATAAAATAAAATATAAACAGTCTATGCCTAGTAATTAAAAAATATTTTAATCAAAAATAATAGAGAACTTATAATATTTATAGGTTCTCTTTTTTATATAAATAATATTAAACATTTTACTTGATTATATGGTTTTTATATAATATACTTTAAATATAATATTAAAATTAGAAAAAATATAAAATATTAGAGGTGTAATAACTTATGAAAAAAAATGTACAAGATAGAATTAATTCTTGGCTTAATGGCTCTTATGATGAAGAAACAAAAAAAGAGATTAAAGCATTATTAGATTCTGGTAATGAAAAAGAATTAATAGATGCTTTTTATAGAGATTTAGAGTTTGGTACAGGCGGACTTAGAGGCATAATGGGGGTTGGTACTAACAGAATGAATAAATATACTGTTGGTGTTGCTACTCAGGGCTTAGCTAATTATATACTTAAGCAAGGTGCAAGCAATTATAAAGTTGCTATAGCTTATGACTCAAGAAATAATTCTGATGTATTTTCTAAAGCTGCTGCTGAGATACTTTCTTCAAATGGAATAAGCGTTTATTTATATGATGATATTCACCCTATTTCGCTTCTTTCTTATGCTGTTAGAAGTTTGGGCTGTATTGCTGGAATTGTTGTTACTGCTAGCCATAATCCTAAAGAATATAATGGTTATAAAGTTTATTGGACTGACGGTGCTCAAGTTATTCCTCCTCATGATAAAAATATAATAGATGAAGTATTGAAAGTAAAACCTGAAGAGGTAAAAATGGGAGATGCTTCAAAGGTTACACTTATAGGAAAAGATATTGAAGATAAATATATGAATGATTTAATGGGTTATTTAGTTAATCCTGATATCATAAAAAAACATCATGATATAAAAATAGTTTATACTCCTATTCATGGTTCTGGTTATAAAATGGTTCCTATGGCTTTGAGAAAGGCAGGATTTACTAATTTAACAACTTTAGAAGGTGCTCAGCCTCCTAATGGAAATTTCCCTACAGTTGAATCACCTAACCCAGAAAATCCAGAGGCATTACAGATAGCTGTTAATAAGGCTAAAGAGATTGGTGCTGAGCTTGTTATGGGTACTGACCCAGACTGCGATAGAATGGGCTGTGCTTTGCTTACTAAAGACGGAAGCTATATGTATCTTACTGGAAACCAAATAGGCTCTATTATGGCTTATTATCTCATTACAAATAAAAAGAATGTTAAAGACCCTTATATAGTAAAAACTATAGTAACTACTGAGCTTGCTAGAGCTATTGCTGATGCTAACAATGTTAAGCTTTATGATGTACTTACTGGTTTTAAATGGATTGCTGACATTATAGAGAGAACAAAAGACGGCACTTATTTATTTGGTTTTGAAGAGAGTTTTGGATATTGTATAAATTCAAATGTACGAGATAAAGACGGTGTTAGTTCTTGTTTAATGCTTGCCGAAGTGCTTGCTTATTGTAAAGATAATAACATAACATTAGCTGATTATTTAGAGAGCATTTACGAAAAATATGGTTACTTCTATGAAGAAACTATTTCAATCACTAAAAAAGGTGCTGACGGAGCTAAGGCTATAGCTGATTTAATGACTTATTATAGAAACAATTTACCTAAAGAGATTTCTGGTGTTGAAGTTGTAAGCATAAGCGATTATGAGAAAAAAGAAGTTTATGACAATAGCGGCAAAAAAATAAGCGACATTACCCTTCCAAAATCTAATGTTCTTCAATATATACTTTCTGATAAAACTAAAATTACTATAAGACCTTCTGGCACTGAACCAAAAATAAAGTTCTATTTTGAAGTTTGCGTAAAGGAAAGCAAAGATAAGAGATTAAATATAGCCAAAGAAAAAGCAACTAATTTCAAGAAGTTTATAAAAGAATAATATAATTAAGTTTTAATAAAAAAGAAGAAGCTCTTAATAATAGGGTTTCTTCTTTTTGTATTATAACAATCTATTTTCTTACTAAAATAATATGTTGTGTCAAACCTATAATAAGGTTTAATTTTATTTTTTCTATATTACCATATTTTTTACATTCATTGATAACTTCTTCTTTTTTTATTTCTTTTTAATAAAAATACTAAAATAATTACAGAAAAAATATTAATTATGATATTAATAAAATAAAAAGAAATGAATAGTCAATATTAGTATTAAAATTTACACTAATAAATTTATACAAATACTAAAATATTTTATAACTTTTTATAATTCATATACAATATTTCCATTAAAATCATCTAGTAACTATATAAATATATAATTTATTAGTACACTATAAAATTATATAACATAATAAATTTCATATTAGTTAAAATTTAATTTTCCTCATCTTTATCTTGTTCTAAACATATTTTACAAATATATAATCTTGCTTTATTGTTTTTTAATAGCTCTTCTCTGATTTCTTTATATGAATTCCAAATATATAATATATCTTTTTCCTTAATATTTCCCATAACATATTTTCTAAAATAATCTTGACAACACAATACTACATCACCATTTATCATAATATTTAAATTTTTAATATCTTGACAAGTCTTATAAGTTGTTTTTCTAGTTTCATTAGAAACATCTACTGCTCCACCTCTATTATTGAGATATAAATCTTGTGAAGTCTGTAATTTCATTTTATGCTTTAATATATTTTTTACAGGTTGTAATCTTTTTAAATTGTTTGTTGGATTATCATCATGCACTGTTATTACAAATTTATCAATACCCGCATTTGACAATTCAATTGCTTTATCAACATTTAATATATCCCCATTACTAACAAGAACTTGTATACATTTTGGTAAATTCTTAGAAACATATTCAGCAAATAATGCTAACCTATCATCAAACAAAGGTTCATTGAAAAAATTATATTGAAATAATCCTGTAAAATTAATATCTTGTAAACGACTTACAACTAATTTAAACGTATCCCAATCCATAAATTTTTTAGGAGTTTCATAGTCTTTATTCGGACAATAATGACATTTCCTATTACAAAATGTTGATATCTCTACACAAACTCCATGAAAAAAATATTTATCTTTATATTTAATATAATTTACTATATATGAATATTTTTTATACCCATCGTAAACTAATCTTCTGTATAAATCTGGATTATATTTTTCTATATTACTAATTAATGCATCTAAAAATATTTTGATTTTTTTCATTTTTACTATTCTCCATAATCATTAGGCATACATCCTAAAATACAAGCACATACAAAAAATATTTTAAGTTTATTTCTATCTATTCTTCCATTTAAAATATCTTCTATAACATCATCAGGATCATATCCATTATCACAAATATCCTGATATATCTTCTTTAGTTTTTTATTCATTTGAATAGATATCATAGGCTCATTAAAAAATATTGTATTATAAAGCTCTGTTGATAACTCAATATCTGTTTTTGAAGCAGTATCATTATTAGCATATACTAAAAGGCATGCCACTTTAAAAAAACTATCCTTATCATTACTATTAATAGCTGAATTAACAGCATCATTAATAAAATCCATAAAGCCAGCCATATATATTTCTCCTTATTTTTTTGATTGAATTTTTATAATGATTATTTTTTAATAAATATAATAGTATTAATTTTTTGATGTATGTTTTAATTTTGTCAGAAAAACAATTATTTGATTTTTTATGCAATACAAAAATAATGTTATATAATATTAATGAGTAATATTTTTTAATTTGGTTAAATATATTTAAAATTATACTACTGTAGACTGTAGACTGTAGACTGTAGACTGTAGACTGTAGACTGTAGACTGTAGACTGTAGACTGTCTATAAACCTAATTAAATAAACAGATTTCATATAAATTATTTTAACATAAATAATAATTATGTCAATTACATATAAAGTTTTTTTATATATTAATCTTTTAAAAATAAAAAGATATTATAATAATTTAAAATAATTGGTATTTATTTAAATAAACTATTTTTCTAAATATGCATAGTGAAATCTGTATCTTCCAAGCGGATTGAATATTGCACCTTTTAATTTTGGGTTAATCATAAATGGGTCCATTCTGTATATTATTGGTATTATTGGCATATAATCAAATATTAAATCTTCTGCTTTATGCAATGCTTTTGTTCTTTCATCGGTGTTAGTTGTGCTTGAAGCAAATTTCAATAAATCGTTAAACTCCTTGCTGCTAAATCCGCTATGATTAACAGCACTTACTTCAGAAAAGAAACTAATCATAGCTAAAGGGTCGCTGTACTCTGCAGTCCAGCCAGTGCGTGCTAAATCATAATTCTTTTCAACCATAGCTTGAAATGTTTCGTTGTATTCTTCAGACTTTATTGTAACATCTATTCCCAAATTCTCTTTATACATCTCCTGCATAGCTTCGCATATTAAAGTAAAATATCCCGGTGTAGTTCTAATTTCAAGTACAGGGAAATGTTCTCCATTTGTATATCCTGATAACTCCATAAGCCTTTTAGCTTCTTTTATGTTTTCACTGTAGCTTCCAAGATTAAGGTAATTGCTTCCATTTGCCCTAAAGTCATTGCCTGTACTATCTTTCATTCCGTAGGCTGCAAATGCATATGCCGGAGTTTGATTCATCTTTGTAATGTTTGATATTATATAGTTTCTGTCAAATGCTAATGCTAATGCTTTTCTTATGTTTTTATTTGTAAGCACACCTTTTTTAGAATTAATCTCTAAAAAATATATTCCATAAGCAGGCTCTTGTAATATATAATTTTCTTTTATAAGAGAAGATATCTCTCCAAGCGGAGCTTCTATTACAGAAAATTGTATGTCTCCTCTTTTTATAGCGGCAAGAGAAGTGTTTGAATCGCTCATTATAATAACATTAATTTTTTTGGCAATAATGCTGTCTTTATCATAATAATTAGTATTTACTTCCATAACAATTTTTTCATCTGTTTTTCTCTCTGTCATCACATAAGCACCGTTTACAATATATGTTTCTGGGTTTCTTGACCAATCATCTCCGTATTTTTCTACAATGTCTTTTCTCACAGGAAAATAAGCACTGCTCACAGATAAATATTCTAGAAAATATGGAGTAGGGTTTTCTAATACGATCTCTAAAGTATTGTCATCAATTGTTCGCACTCCTAAAGCATCAACATTAGTTTTACCGCTTATAACCAAACTTCCATTTTTTACAATATTAAGCATATGAGAATAAGCTGCTGCTGTTTTAGGGTCTGCTGCCCTCTTTATAGCATATTCAAAATCTTGAGCTTTCACTTTTTCACCGTCAGACCATTTAGCATCATCTCTCAAATAAAAAGTATATGTAAGAGCGTCTTCAGATATATCCCAGCTTTTAGCCATACCAGCTACAACTTCATCATTTTTATCTTTCTTTGTAAGACCTTCAAAGAAATGTATCATATATATTGAGCCGAAACTAAGTGAGTTTAGCGTAGGGTCTAGAGTTTTAGGCTCTCCGCCAAGAGATATAGATATTTCATTATTTGATGATGTTTTGTTGTTATTATTGCATGAAATTATTGATAGTATTAAAAAAATGATATATATAGCTTTTTTCATTTTTTATCTCTCTAATTTTTTTGTATACATAATTTTATTAATTAATGATTATAAAGTCAATAGTTATTATTGATATAATGATATAATAAAAATATTTTTTAGAGATAAAAAATGTAATTGAGAAAAATAGTATAATTGTTTATAATATTTAAGTTATGAACACCATAAAAGAACTTTTAAAAAAGCACTGCCCCAACGGCGTGGAGTATGTACCTTTATGGTCTGTAACAATATGGGATAAAAAATTTAATTCAGTTGATAAAGATAAACAAAAAACTACTTTTAAATATAGATATTTTACAGCAGATGAATTAAAACAATTAGCAGTTGAGAATGGTGATGTAAAAATACTTACAACAAATATTAGTAATTTATTTACTTTAGAAAAATTAGTTTCAAATAGTTTAAACAATGGTGAAATAGTATGCATCCCAGAAGGCGGTAATGCTATAGTTCAATATTATAAAGGTAAATTTATTACAGGTTTTAATAGAATAGCCACTTCAATAGATGTAAATAAATTAGATAATAAGTTTTTATATTATGTATTAATAAATAAATTAGATTTAATATCTTCATTTTATAGAGGAGCAGGAATTAAGCACCCTGATATGTCAAAAGTTCTTGATATAATAGACTTGTTTCAAAAGTACTTGACAAATCAATTTATAGTTTCAAAGAAGTAAGAATTATGTTAATATATTCGTAAAAAAGGATTTTATAAAAATGATTGATTGTCAAAGTGTGATTGGTTTAAAAAAACATATTTATTTCTTTTAGAAGAATTAAGAAAAGTATATAAAGGTTTTAATAATGGCAGACCAAGAAAACTTTCTTTGGAAACTATGCTTTTTATCACTTTTATATATTTTAAACAATA
>NZ_SAXY01000057.1 GCF_008016535.1 Brachyspira pilosicoli | reverse complement strand
TTTAAATTCTGTGCTATAATCTTTTTTCATAGTAGTATCCTTTATTTATTTTCTATATCAAAATATTATAACAAGGATACTGCTTTTTTTATACTAAAAAATGTCCAATATCTCACACTCCTAAACATAATAATAAATCATAGAACTTGACTTTTTTTATAATTCTATTATGATGAATAATCAATATTCTAATGTATATAAAAATAGTATTATAAGCTGTATTTAAGGATAAAACTAAAAAATGGCAGGAAAATTAAAAAAGAAAGATATTAAAGAAAATAATGAAAAGTCTGATACCCTTTTAGATTATAGCAACAATGAAGAAGATAATACTAATTTTAACATAAAAGATGTAAAAATAATAAATGATGAAAGGCAAAATTGGCTCTACTATACGCGTGCACCTCTAATGGATAACTATAGAGATAACCTTTATAGAGAATATTTCAGCATATCAGTATTATTATCATTACGCGGTGATGGAAATGAAAAGAGCTTGGGGCTTTCACTAAAACTTATAGATATAGAAAAAAAAAGACAGTTAAGAATTGTAGAACTTGAGAGTTTTTTATTTTCTTGCGTTACTGGTGATAAACAAAAAATAGAAGATGAAGAATATAAAATAGAATTAGAAGATTTTAGCAGAGGCGAAGCTAAACTAATAAGGTTTTTAAACAACTTATATGCCGATGCTTTACAAAATCAAGAAAACGGTAAATTATGGTTTAAAGATTATAATGCTTATCAATGTTTAACTATACTTAAAGAAGTAGCAAATATAAGATTAGAAAGCAAAGTTATAACATTCAGCGATGAAGTATTAAATATTATCATAGAAACATACTACAATGAAAACAAAGATTTAATATTAGATATAAATATAAAAGATGTAGAGCTTAACAAGGTTTATACATTTGGAGAGAATTGTGATTATATACTCTACAAAGATATTTTTTATGAAACTAATCCGTCATACCCAAAGATTAAAAAGAACATATTTAAAAAACCTATAACTGTTAATAGAGCATATATTAAAGATTTTTGTTCGAGGGTGCTTCCAAACTTAAAAAAAGATTTCCATATCGAACTTCCAGAAAACATAAAAGAAAATGAAATATTAGCATTTCCTGCACAGGCATTATTATTTTTGGACTATGATGGAAGCAATGTATTTTCCACTATAAAATTTAAATATGGTTCTTTTACTGTTGACCCTTATACTAATAAATTCACAAGCAGCAATATGTTTGATAATGAAGTAAATGAAATATATAGAGATAAAGAAAAAGAGGAATATTTCTGCAATACTTTATCTAAATATTTGGATAAGGTTGGAGATTATACTTTTGCTTCATCAAATGATGAGAAAATATTTTATTTATGCTATAAAATTTTACCAATGCTTCAGGATAAAGGCTGGACTTGTTTTTACAGTGAATCTTTTAAGTCCCTTAAATTAAATGTAAAACCTCTCAAAATGAAAGTATCTCTCACTAAAGACATTAACTTCTTTGAGATTAATTTTTCATTTGAAGGAGTTAAAGAGATACACGATTTATCAGATATTATAAGAGCTGTAAAAGTAGAAAACAAAGAATATATAAGGCTTCAAAACGGTTCATTTGTACCGATAGATTTAGAGGTTATTGATTATATAGCTAAAATGCTTAAAGATAACCCTATAGAAAATGATGAAGATAATAGATATTTACTTCCAATGTTTAGTGCTCCATACTTTGCAGATATGCTTGAAAAACATAGCGGTATAGAATTAGATTTAGATGATAGTGCAATAGAGACAATATCAAATATAAAAAGAGTTGATTATGATGAAGAGCCTCCAAAAAACATAGTAGGAGAGTTTAGAAATTATCAGCTTATAGGATATAAATGGCTTAGAAAACTTGCAGACATGTCATTAAACGGAATACTTGCAGATGATATGGGGCTTGGAAAAAGTTTTCAGACTATAGCCACAATCTTAAAAGAAAAAGAAAACGGAGAGAAACTTACTTCTTTAATAATAGCACCAACTTCATGCGTTGCAAACTGGTATTATGAAATAAAAAAGTTTGCCCCATCCCTTGAAGCAATAGTTTTAACAGGAAGCTTAAAATCAAGAATGAAGAAGATTAGGGCTGTAAGCAATTATGATGTAGCTATAATATCCTACTCTACTTTAAGAAGAGATGTAAAAGCACTTAGCGAAAATGAGTTTAATTATGTGATACTCGACGAAGCACAGCATATAAAAAACGCCAATACACAAAATGCAAAAACTGTAAAAAGTTTAAAATCATTAAAAAGACTCGCATTAAGCGGTACGCCTATAGAAAACAGCATAAGCGAAATGTGGTCTATGTTTGATTTTTTAATGCCAGGTTTTTTGGGCAAACATAAAGACTTTATTGAAGATTATGAAGCTCCTATTTTATCAGGCTTAGAAACTTCAAACGAGGCTTTGGATAATCTTAAAACAAGAATAGCACCGTTTATATTAAGAAGACTTAAAACTGATGTACTTAAAGATTTACCTCCGAAACACACGGTTGTAAATTACTGCGATTTAACTAAAGACCAAAAAGAGCTTTATATGTCAATACTTGAAGCTGCTAGAATAGAGATATTTGAAACGGTAAAAAGGAAAGGTTTTGCACAATCACATATAGAAATATTTTCAGCTCTCACAAGGCTAAGACAAGTTTGCTGCCACCCAAGACTTATGCATCATGACTTAAGAGGCGACAGTCATACAAGCGGCAAGTTTAATATGTTTATAGAGATGATTAGAGAGGCTATATCAGGCGGGCATAGTGTATTAGTATTTAGCTCTTTTACAAGAATGCTTAACATTATGAGAGATGCCTTTAACAAACTCAATATAAATTATCTTTATTTGGACGGCACCACAAAAAATAGAATGGATTTAGTGCATAGATTTAATGCAGGAGAAGCTCCTATATTTTTGCTTAGTTTAAAAGCAGCAGGCACAGGACTCACACTCACACAGGCAGACACAGTTATACATTATGATTTATGGTGGAATCCTGCAGTTGAAGACCAAGCAACCGACAGAGCATATAGAATAGGTCAAAAAAGAGTGGTAACCAATTATAAATTAGTAACAAGAGGCACAATAGAAGAGAAGATTTTAGAGCTTCAAAACAAAAAAAGAGTGCTTATAGATACAGTAGTAGGCGATTCAATGGGCGACATTAATAAACTAAGCTGGGACGAAGTGAAGAATCTTATTGATTAGAAAATAATGAAACAAGAATTGTATTTATTAATACAATTCCTGTCTTTATATAAAAATTATTGCAAATAGTATTCGAATATTCTATTGGTAAAAACTAAAATTTGGTATCTGAATATTATATTATTAATTCTCAACTATATTTATTAATTTTTTTAATTCTTTTGAAAGTATATCTCTATTCATTATACTGCTTCTAAATCTATTATATCCTATAATATACATATTATCCAATTTTGTAGAAATTATATGACTATTTTCAACTTTTTTTATATTTTTATTTTCTATTTTATATATTTGATTGATTGTATTAAATACATATTTTCCTTCACAAATTAATATTTTAGGTTTAATATTTTCTGTAAATATTTTAGTGTAATTATGAAATTTACTATAATATTCAATTCCTGTAATATTATAGAGATTAGTAAATAATTTTTTTATATCTTTTTGCTTATCAGTTCCTATATAATATAAATTAGTTTTAAAAGCATTTTCTAATAAATCAATCCTTCCTATACTCTCAAATAATTTTATATTTTGTATTGCAAACTTATAACGATATTTCATATAATCTATTTTATCTAAAGGTTCAAATCTTTTAGCCCTTATACCTTCCCATTTTAAATTACCAGAACCTGTATTAATCCCTAAAAACATTATAGTTGGATTTAATACTAATGGGCTAAAATATATTTGCATTCCTGTATATAACTCATCAACTAATTTATTAGTTTTACAAATTTCTAAAATTTCATTATCAAGTTCTTTTACTTCATTTTGTATTTTATTTAATATTTCCATTTAAATTACTCCCATCTTATTAAAAAAATAAAATTAATGTCTCCTTCTTCTTTTAGGATTAAGTGTACTATATCTATTAATTACAGAAGGTAATACTATAATTATAGATTTTGAAACTTTAGCAAAACCATACAACTTTTCTAATAATTTACTTTCTTTTGGTAAAACTATCGATGAAACTGATAACGCAATTAATATCAGAGCTAATATTGTCATTAAACTCATATACAAATATTGATTATGTATAAAAATAAAGAATAAATAAAGCCCCTATGAAAAATAAAACAAAAAACATTATATACATACCCCAAAATATTTTAATTCTTTGAAAAAACTCTTTCATAATTTTTCTCCTCTTTTATTATTTATTTTTTATATTGAATTTATTAATTAGTCGTTTATATAAACATATAACTTATTCCTTTAGTAGAAATATAATTATTAAAATAATAATATATAGCCATTGTTATAATTTTTTTATATTGTAAATATACAAGTATTTTTATTTTCATACTTGATAAAAAGTTATACATCATTGCATATATTATTATATAAAAATTTATATTTAATATTTTAGATATTACTACTCTATAAAAATATGTATCTTTTTTTAGATTATATGAATTGAAAATAAATTGGAAAAGTATATTAAAGTATACTATCTGCGATGCGATGAAGCTAATAACATATAATGATCTCCAAGACTATATATCGAATATATTATAGATAAAAAATTAATTTTGTCAACATAATTTTATAAATTTATGTTTAGGAGTGTGAGATATTGGACATTTTTTAGTATAAAAAAAGCAGTATCCTTGTTATAATATTTTTGAACAAAAAACAAATAAAAGGATACTACTATGAAAAAAGATTATAGCACAGAATTTAAATTATCTATAGTGGATGAAGCATTAGAAGCTAAAAATATTAAAAGATTTTTAAAGATACAAGAAATATCTAAATCCACTTTTTATACTTGGCTTAAGAAATATAAAGACACTGGAACTGTCGCTAATTTTAGCACTAAGCCAAAAACTTCTCCAAACATCTTTAATAATCAAGAAGCTATTAATTTAATTATTGAACTCTATACTAAAGAATATCGAGGTAAGCATTATATTAAAGCATATCTAAATCGTGAAGGCATTAGAATAGGTGTTACAGCTATAGAGAATGTACTAAAAAGAAATAATCTTTGGAGATATAAAACAAAAAAGAAAAAGAAGCGATATGATAAGCGTAAATTTGTCTCTAAAATACAAAAAGAAGGCAAAATAGTTCAAATAGACACTAAATATATCAAATTAGGCAGAAAAACAGTTTATCAATTCACTGCTGTAGATTTAGCTACTCGTTATAGTTGGAGAGAAATCTATGAAGATAAAACACCTTATAGTGCTTTATCTTTCTTAAAATATGTCTTAAAAACTTCACCTTTTAAGATACAAGCTATACAAACAGACAATGGATTAGAATATACTTATCGCTGTATTAATACTTCTAAAATAAATATTTTTGATGAATACTGCTTAAAAAATAAATTAGAGAGAAGATATATTCCTATAGCAACACCGAGATACAATGGCGTAGTAGAAAGAGTACACGGCATAGACGAAAAAGAATTCTATTCACGATTAAATAAAAATATCACAGTAGAATTATTGAGAGAAAAATTAAAAGAATATACACATTTTTATAACAATCAAAGATTGATTTCTTCGTTAGGGTATATTACAATCAAAGAAAGAATCAAAAATATTATAGCAAGTAAAAGTACAATATCTATGGCTCCATGACAATTTTATAAATTTATTGTTTAGGAGTATGAGATATTGGACATTTTTTAGTATAAAAAAAGCAGTATCCTTGTTATAATATTTTGAACATAAAACAAATAAAAAGGATGCTACTATGAAAAGAGATTATAGCACAGAATTTAAATTATTTATAGTGG
>NZ_SAXY01000056.1 GCF_008016535.1 Brachyspira pilosicoli | reverse complement strand
CATTCTATTCTATTATAAAACCTAAATCTACTGCACCTAAAACTAATAAAAATAAATTGAAAAATAAAAAGATTATTAAAAGAATAATTGAAATAAGAAAATTATATGGTTATGGTAAATTAAAAATAAAAAAACAATTAGAGTTAGAAGACATTAAAGTAGGAACAACAGCTATAGAAACTGTCCTAAAAGAAAATAATTTGTATAGGAGCAAAAAGAAAAAAATTAAGAGAAAGCATAAAGGAAAACATGCGATTTATATCAAGGAGGCAGGAGAAAAGGTACAAATAGATGTCAAATATGCTTTTTTTGGAGAAATACGTTATTATCAATTTACTGCTGTAGATTTAGCAACAAGAATGAGCTTTAGATATTTATACGATGAAAAAAGTCCATACAGTACCATTGATTTTATGAAACGACTTATAGATTATTTTCCTTTTAGAGTACATTGTATTCAAACAGACAATGGTACAGAATTTACTTACCGTAAACATTCATTTGACATAGAACACCCATTAGATATATTTTGTAAGAAAAACTATATTAAAAGGGTTTATAGTCCAATTGCATCACCTTGGTATAATGGTGTAGTAGAGAGTACACATAGGCTAGACCAAAAAGAATTTTATGATTTTTGTACTAAAGAACTAACTTTACAGAAAGCAAATAAAAACATACAAAAATATAATCATTTTTTCAATTATAAACGAATACATTCTGCTTTAAATTATGATACGCCTATGCTATACTTTAATAAATTAAGGAATTCCTAACTGCAATATGTTTAGCACCTGTGCAATCGCTATTTTTTATTGTTTAGGAGTATGAGATATTGGACATTTTTTAGTATAAAAAAAGCAGTATCCTTGTTATAATATTTTGATATATAAAATAAATAAAGGATACTACTATGAAAAGAGATTATAGCACAGAATTTAAATTATTTATAGTGGATAAAGCATTAAAAACTAAAAATATTAAAAGATTTTTAAAGATAGAAGAAATACCCAAATCTACTTTTTATGCTTGGCTTAAAAAATATAAAGACACTGGAACTGTCGCCAATTTTAGCACTAGACCAAAAACTTCCCCAAATATCTTTAATAATCAAGAAGCTATTAATTTAATTATTAAACTCTATACTAAAGAATATCGAGGTAAGCATTATATTAAAGCATATTTAAATCGTGAAGGCATTAAGATAGGTGTTACAGCTATAGAGAATGTACTAAAAAGAAATAATCTTTGGAGATACAAAATAAAAAAGAAAAAGAAGCGATATGATAAGCGTAAATTTGTCTCTAAAATACAAAAAGAAGGCAAAATAGTTCAAATAGACACTAAATATATCAAATTAGGCAGAAAAAGAGTTTATCAATTCACTGCTGTAGATTTAGCTGCTCGTTATAGTTGGAGAGAAATCTATGAAGATAAAACACCTTCTAGTGCTTTATCTTTCTTAAAATATGTCTTAAAAACTTCACCTTTTAAGATACAGGCTATACAAACGGACAATGGTATGGAATATACTTATCGCTGTATTAATACTTCTAAAATCAATATTTTTGATGAATACTGCTTAAAAAATAAATTAGAGAGGAGATATATTCCTGTAGCAACACCAAGATACAATGGTGTAGTAGAAAGAGTACACGGCATAGACGAAAGAGAATTTTATTCACGATTAAATAAAAATATCACAGTAGAATTATTGAGAGAAAAATTAAAAGAATATACACATTTTTATAACAATCAAAGATTGATTTCTTCGTTAGGTTATATTACAATCAAAGAAAGAATCAAAAATATTATAGCAAGTAAAAGTACAATATCTATGGCTCCATGACAAGCTACGTATAAAAATACATTGCTTTTATTGTAAAATTATTATACAATGAAATATCTAAATTTTAAAGGGCGGTAATATTTATGAAAGTAAGTAAATACATGGTTTCACCTTCTATACCAAAAGAGTTAGAACCATTAATGGAAATAACTAAAAACTTTTGGTGGTGTTGGAATCAGAAAGCAATTAATTTGTTGAGGAACATAGATATTGACAACTGGGATAAAAAAGACCATAACCCTATAAGGCTTTTAGGGGAATCTTCACAGGAATGTTTCGATACTATGCTTCATGATGATGCGGCTATGATGAACTTAGCTGAAGTTTATGATGAGTTTAAGACATACATGAATCAGGAAACTTGGTATGACAGTTTAGATGATTCTCAAAAGACTAAAAATGAAAAGATTGCATATTTTTCTTTTGAATATGGTTTGCATGAGTCTTTGCCTAATTATTCAGGCGGTTTAGGAATATTATCTGGAGACCATTTAAAATCTGCAAGCGATTTAGGTTTGCCGTTTGTTGCTGTTGGACTTTTATATAGAAAAGGTTATTTTAGGCAGTATTTAAATGCTGATGGCTGGCAGCAGGAATATGATATAGAAAATGACTTCTTTAATTTAGCATTAGAAAAGGTATTAGATAAAAACGGCGAGACAATGAAAGTTGATGTTGATTTACCCGGAAGAAAAGTTTATGCTCAAATTTGGAAGGCTAATGTTGGAAGAATAGAGCTTTATTATTTGGACGCTAATATAGAAGAAAATAGCGTAGAAGACAGAGATATTACGGCTCAGCTTTACGGCGGTAATTTAGAGACAAGAATACAGCAAGAGATACTTCTAGGTATTGGCGGTATTAAGGCATTAAATAAACTTGGAATTAAGCCTACTATTTATCATATGAATGAAGGACATAGTGCTTTTCTTTCTTTAGAGAGAATGAGACAGCTTATGGAAAACAATCATCTTGATAAGAATGCGGCAAGAGAGGTTGTTTATAGTTCTAACGTATTTACAACACATACACCTGTACCTGCAGGTAACGATATATTTCCTATGGATATGGTGCAGAAATATTTTAGCGAGTATGTTAAGCATATTGGTATGACTATGGACGAGTTCTTAAAACTTGGAAGAATTAATCCAAACGATAATAAAGAAAATTTCTGTATGACAGTTTTAGCACTTAATTTATCTGCTGAAAATAATGGAGTAAGTTTGCTTCACGGACATGTTTCAAGAGCTATGTGGAAAGATATATGGAAAGGTGTTCCAGAAGATGAGCTTCCTATTGATGCTATTACTAATGGTATTCATACATTAAGCTGGATTTCTTTTGATATGCAAAACTTATTAGATAGATATTTAGGTCATCGTTGGAGAACTAAGCCTTTAGAGCATGAGATTTGGGAGAGGGTGCAGAGAATACCTGATGCTGAACTTTGGAAAACTCATGAGAGAAGAAAAGAGAGATTAATAGATTTTTGCAGGACTAGATTAAAATCACAAATTACAAACAGAGGCTTTACTAAAAATGAAATAGAGTACGCTGACCAAATACTTTCTTCAGATGCTTTAACTATTGGTTTTGCGAGGAGATTTGCTACATATAAAAGAGGTACTTTATTATTTAGAGATTTAGACAGATTAAAAAAGATATTAAATAATAAAGATAAGCCGGTACAAATAATATTTTCAGGTAAGGCACATCCGCATGATAATGGCGGTAAAGAGCTTATTAGAGAGATATCTGAAATTTGCAGAAGAGAAGATTTTAGAGACCATATAGTATTTTTAGAAGACTATGATATTAATGTAGCAAGATATATAGTTCAGGGGGTTGATGTATGGCTTAATAACCCAAGAAGACCATTAGAAGCTAGCGGTACAAGCGGTATGAAAGTTCCGCCTAATGGTGGTTTAAACTTCAGTGTATTAGATGGTTGGTGGGACGAGGCTTATGATGCTCAAAATGGCTGGGCTATTGGTAATAGAGAACAGTATTCAGATTTAGAGTATCAAGATGAGGTTGAAAGTAAGGCTATATATAATGTATTAGAAAATGAAATTATTCCTCTTTATTATAATAACAGAGGAAGAGATGATATACCTCGTGAATGGGTTGCTGCTATGAAATGGAGTATGCAAACTGTTTGTCCGGTATTTTCTACAAATAGAATGGTAGCTGATTATTATAATAAGTTTTATAATAAAGCTAGCAAAAGATATTTGCATATGATTAATAATGATTTTGAAAAGTCTAAAGCATTAAAAGAATGGAAACAAAATATATATTCTAAATGGTCTAAAGTTTCTTTTGAAAACACTATTTCTGAGATGCCTTCAAGAAATTTAAAAGTTGGAAGTCAATTTGAAGTGAAAACTATAGTAAATCTTGGAGATATAGCACCTGATTCTGTGAGAGTTGAACTTTATTATGGTAAATTAAGCATGAAAGAAGATATTATAGAGCCTTCTATTGTTGAGATGAAACATTCTGCTGATTTAGGTAATGGAAGACATTCATTCAGCGGTTCTTTAGTATGCAGCAATAGCGGACAGAGCGGTTTTGCTATAAGAATGTACCCATACAATAAAGATTTAAGTTACAAATTTGATATGAAGCTTATTATTTGGAGCTAATATTATTTTGATTTAGAGATATTAAAGGGTTTAACTTAAATAATTAAGTTGAACCCTTTTTATTTGTATATGTATAAACAATTATATTTTATCAATTTGTATTTTTGCAAAAGTGTTATCAGATTTTTAGAATAACAAAAAGTTTTTAAGCATATGATTTTTAAAAATACAATTTTTTGAAAAATCTTAAAATTTTTACTATATATTAATTTATTATTTTTTATAAGGATAAAAATATGTTGGCTGTGTTTATTAATATGATTACAGTATTTGTTGGTTCTATTATTGGAATTATATTTAAAAATAATTTATCAAAAAAATATGAGAGAGTTGTATTTATTTCTGCGGGTATTATATCTTTGACTATAGGTATTTCTATGGCTATTATAACTGAGCATATACTTATATTTGCCATATCTATTATGCTTGGAGGGCTTACTGGAACCATGCTTTCTGTAGAAGAAAAAATAGAATCTTTTGGAAAGTTTATAAAAAAAACTTTTTCATTTAAAGATAATGCAGGTAATTTTAGTTTAGGTTTTTTAACATCATCAATACTTTTTTGTTCTGGTTCTATGTCTATAGTAGGTTCTTTTCAGGCGGGCACTAACGGCAATTACGATTTAATATTTACTAAAAGTGTGATAGACGGTTTTGTTGCTATATTTATGTCTACAGTTTATGGTGTTGGGGTTGCTTTTTCTATAATTAGTATATTTGTTTATCAGGGGGCTTTAACTTTACTTTCTTCTTTTTTAGAGCCTTATGTTTCTCAAACTATGCTTAATGAGGTTTCTGCTGTTGGCGGAGCTACGGTTATGATGATAGGGCTTAATCTTCTAAATATTACTAAAATTAAAACAGGGGATTTTTTGCCTGCTTTGATTTATGCTATTTTTTTGGTATTAGTTATACCATATATTTCTTTTTTATGATATAATTAAAATATTACCATTTTTTACTAGGATTATTTATGAATACTGTTTTAAAAAATTATTTGGAATATGCTAAAGCAAAGTCAAATATAGATGAAGTTCAAGATACAAAATTAATTAAAAAAAATGAAAAATTTTTAAAATTAAAAGAATTAGAGCATTCTGATGATATGCCTGCAATATGCAAAGAGATTTCACTTGCTCTTAATGATATGGATATATTAAAATCTTTTAGTGCTTCTAATTTTATTGCACATTCATTTTATCATGATGACAATATTGATGAAGAGATTGGCAAAAGAATAATAGATTTATTTTACAAGAATATTTATTATGCCTGCAAATATATAAATGATGCTGCTTTAGCATACAACATAGATGAAGATGATTTAACTGCTGATGATATAGACAATTTAGATATTGATATAATGTATAGAATAGATTATGAGGCACTTGCTTCTTTTACAGGTATTGACACTATGATTCCTGCTCTTATGACTTTAACATGCGGCAATCTTAATCTTCGTGAGTATTTTAGGAGTTTAGAGCCTACTGAATATATAGAGTATATAGAAACTTATATTCCTAGTATGAGATATTTGCATGTTGGAATTGATGCTTCATTAAAAACAAAAATACTTGTATTATCTCCAAAGGCTGAGAGGGGATTTTTTATTGAAACTGCCGATACTAACAATTGTTTTCATTTAATTACACTTCTTGAAAATGAGATTTACAATAAAAAGTTATTAAAGAGATATGGAATAGATAATTTTGAGTTTAATGAGTTGGTTTATAAAGTGGCAAAAGGGGAGGAGTATTCTCAAGAGATTATTGAAACAACTGCCCATCAGCAATACTATACAATATATGCTTTGCAAAGTGACGGTTCATACAAAATAGAAGATGATAATGGAGAGCTTGATTTGGATAATATTTTGCATAGCGATATTTCTCCAGAGGATATACCGCAAATTGAAGGCATTCCTATTATTATAATAGACAGTGAAGGCATGTGGAATAAGCCTATAAAGTGGGATAATAGTTATTTTACAAAGCTTCATCAGAAGTTAAACCCATATGTTAATATATTGGATGAGATTACAGACGAAGAATATAAATCTTGGATAGAGAAGATAAAGAAGTTTAATTAATTTTTATAATAGTTTTGTTACAGTTTTTCTATTTCTTCTGTAGATAGACCTGTACTTTTTTTTATTAATTCTATATCAAGACCTAATTTTTTTAAATTTCTTGCTATATTTAATTGTTCTTCCTTTTTTCCTAATTTTCTTTCTTCATCTAAAAGAACTTGTTTATCATATGAATATATTTCTTTTTTCTCATATTCAGACATCATTAATTTACTTTTTATGAAATTATTATATCTTTTTTGTACTTCTTCCATTAAAGGTTTTTCTTTTACTATATCTGACATAGAAGCCTCCAAATTTTTACTTGTTAAAAAAGTTATCCAGCAATTTAAATCTTTGGATAAAATATTCTTTTTGAATTTTTTTAATTCTATAATATGTATTTGTAAATGGTCTGTTAATAATTTTTTATTATTTATTTCATAAAGCATATAACTAGAATGTATGTTTTTTAGATTTTTATCTAAATTAAAATTAAGTAAATTAATACTTATAACAGGTGTTAAATTATCGTATTTTTCACCCTGTTTTAATAGTTTACTATAATTAGCTGCCCAATAATATAAAATACGTTCTGGAAATCTTGAATTACCTTGAAGCTGTATTTCTATTATTACAATAGTTCCATTTTGAGTTATACATTTTACATCTACTATTGTTTCTTTATTATTTTTATTTTTCTTATGATTGAATGGAGTTAATATTTCAACAGAACGAAAAGTTTTCATTTTAGCATTAAGCATTACAGAATTAATAAAGTCTAAAAGTATAGTTTCAGAGCCTTTATCAGAAAAAAGGTATCTTATAAAATAATCGTTCAATGGGTTAAAATGTTTTTTTATATTATCTTTCATATAGTAGTATTATACTAAAATAATTTTAAATTGTCAAAATAGTATAGACATAAACAACTATATTTTGTATATAAGTTTTTTATTCAACTTTTTCCCGCCGCAAAAAGTTGCAAAAAGTGCAATTATTAGAATTCTAATAATATGTATAAAATATTAGATAATAACTGTTTTTGAGTTAAAAATGCAGTTGTTTTGCTTCTTTTATACCAATACCACAGGCACTTCCTTTGGTCGCCCTGAAGGACTCCCTACGGTCGCTGTGCGGACTTCGTCAAATATACTTTTTTATGAAATACCTATTATCAAATTACTTCTGTAGATTTATCTAGTAGAATTAGATTTAAATATTTATACATGAAAGAAGTTATAATAACACTATTGATTTTATTGTTTTGTAATTAAAACCAAATTTATACTAAATTAATTTATATCTTTGTAAAATTTTAGATGTATTTGATACATTGCCTGCCCATGAATTTAAATAATAACTTGAATTATAGTTATAATCAAACGAATTATCCATTATATACAGATGTAATTTATTATCTATAAGTTTGAAATTAATCACATCTTTTTCAATAAAATAATTATGTTTTATATATAAAAGATCTATATTATCATTTTTATATTTATTTCTAATGCTATCAAGCCAAGATATTGTATTGAAAATATCTAAATTATTAAATAATTTATAATATTCAATATAAACCATTAAAATTTTAGGGGCTGTCCTAGATAACTAAAAAAGCTCCTTTTTTGCTAAATTGTATATAATTTCCAACTGTTTGTCAACTTTTGGATTATTAAATCTAAATTGACATTCTTTAATAAATAAGTGAAAATGTGCTTTTGGTATTCCATTAAATTTACGAAGATGTCTTTTCGCTTGATTCCAAAAATTCTCTATACCATTAATATGGTTCTTTTCTTCAGCAAACTTTTCACTATGATTAATTCTAAAGTGCTTAAATTCAGAGACATCTAATACATCATAACTATGATAATAATCTGAGTAAACTATACTATCAGGCTGTACTTTTTGCCTAATAATAGGCATTAATTTTAGTATTATTTATTATTTTTATATATACTTTTCCGCCTCTTTTTAATAAACCAAACACTGGTATTTTATATGC
This sequence comes from Brachyspira pilosicoli, assembly GCF_008016535.1. GTDB lineage: Bacteria > Spirochaetota > Brachyspiria > Brachyspirales > Brachyspiraceae > Brachyspira > Brachyspira pilosicoli_A. Next base: position 6,131 of record NZ_SAXY01000056.1, on the reverse strand, counting down.
AAGCTCCTCTGCCTCTTTTTCCTTTTCTTTTGCCTCCAAAATAACTTTACGAAGTACACCCTTGCGGTGCCATCTGCTTCTATTTCTACATTAAAAACTTCTTCTTCTTTTTCTTTCTCATATTCAAATATTAATTCTCTTAATCTTAAAAAATAATACGAAGCTGCAGTCTTATTAACCTTAACTAAAACTGAAGCTGTCCTTGCTGTAGTTCCTGCTGCAAAATGTTCTATTAATTTTAATTGTTTATCTTTACTTAATTTACTGCGTTTCATACTTAAATTTTAACAAATTTAAGTTATCTAGGACAGCCCCATATATTTTAGTAATTAAAAAGGCGGTTTATATGGAAATAGGTGCTTATAGAAACAATACTTTAAATAATATTTCAGCTATTTCAGCAAATAAAAAAACTCCAATAAGTGAAGTAGGTGTATGTAAGACTTGTGCTAATAGAACATATCAAGATGGTTCTAATGATATAGGAGTATCTTTTAAAACACCTACACATATAAGCCCATCTAATGCACCATCAGCTGTAGCCTCTCATGAACAAGAGCATGTTGCAAATAATGAAAGAAATGCTCAAAAGTCTGGAGGTGAAGTTTTATTTCAAAATGTTACATTAAGCACATCTATATGCCCAGAATGTAAGAGGGTATATATTTCTGGCGGTGTAACAAAGTCTGCAATATCAGCCCCAAAAGATAAGGGAAGTAATATTGATGCTTATGCTTAATAATTAGCAAAAAATTAAATATAATCAAGCAATAGGCATTATACTAAAACTCATAGATTCTATTACTCTAAGCAAAGCATATGCTGTATCTAATGAAGTAATACATGATATATTATTTTCAGCAGAAGCACGTCTCAATTCTAAACTATCAGAATGAGTTTTGCTGTTGGTTGCTATTGTATTAATAACATAATCAACTTTTCCTAGTCTTATAGTATCTATTATATCTTCAAATCCGCTTTCATAAATCTTTGAAACTTCTTTTATATAAAGTCCTTCTTTTCTTAAGAAACTAGCAGTTCCTTTTGTAGCATATATTCCATAACCTATATTAGAAAATCTCTTTGCCATGTCTATAATTTCAGGCTTATCATCATCTGCTATTGTAAAAAGTACATTTCCTTGAAGAGGTATTTTTATTCCGCTTGCAATTAGTGCTTTATATAATGCTTTTTCAAAGTTAATATCAAAGCCCAATGCCTCGCCTGTACTTTTCATCTCTGGACCAAGCACAGTGTCTACTCTTCTTAATTTGGCAAAAGAAAATACAGGAGCTTTAACAAATACTTTATCAGATTCTTTTTTATATAAATCATTATACCCTTGCTCTTTTAATGATTTACCAAGTATGCACATTGTAGCAATATTAGCCATAGGAACATTAGTTATCTTGCTTAAGAAAGGCACTGTTCTGCTGCTTCTAGGATTAACCTCAAGAACATATACATTATCATCTCTATCAACTATAAATTGTATATTGTAAAGCCCTATAAAATTAAATCCTTCTCCTATTCTTTTGGTATAATCAATAATACTATCTTTTACCTTTTTAGAAATAGTTTGAGCAGGATATACGCTTATAGAATCGCCAGAGTGAATGCCTGCTCTCTCTATATGCTCCATTATTCCGGGTATAAACACATTATGCTCACTGTCAGCAATAGCATCTGTTTCTATTTCTTTTCCTACAATATATTTATCAATTAATATAGGAGCTTTATTGCTAACTTCTTTTACAGCAGTTTCCATATATATTTTTAAAGCATCATCATTATAAACTATCTCCATAGCACGTCCGCCTAATACATAACTAGGGCGCACCAAAACAGGATATCCTATTTTGTTTGCTATCACTAAAGCCTCATCAACTGTTATAGCAGTTTGCCCTTTAGGCTGAGGTATATTTAATTCTTTAAGCATCTCTTCAAATTCATGTCTGTCTTCTGCTTTGTTAATATTTTCTAAAGAAGTGCCAAGTATATTAACCCCATGCATCACAAGTTTTTCAGCTAAATTGATAGCAGTCTGCCCGCCAAATTGAACAATAACTCCTTTAGGTTTTTCAAGCTCCACTATATGCATAACATCTTCTATAGTTAGAGGTTCAAAATAAAGTTTATCAGATATAGAGAAGTCTGTTGATACAGTTTCAGGGTTGTTATTTATTACTATAGCTTCATAACCTGCCTCTCTTATAGTCATAACAGAATGCACAGTAGAATAATCAAACTCCACACCCTGACCAATTCTTATAGGTCCAGAACCTAAAACTATTATGCTTTCTTTGTCGCTTTTAATAGATTCATTTTCTTTTTCATAAGTAGAATAAAAATAAGGCGTCTCACTTTCAAACTCTCCAGCACAGGTATCAACCATTTTATATACTGGAACTATATTATTTTCATGTCTTAATTTGTATATATCAATCTCTTCCACTCCCCAAACTTTGGCTATATAACTATCTGAAAAACCTCTTTCTTTAGATTCTCTTAAAATATCTATATCCATTTTGTTTTTAGATAATTTATTTTCTAACTCTATTATATTTTTTATTTTATCTAAAAAGAATTTATCAATATGAGTGATGTCTATTATGTCTTTTATATCTTCTTTTCGTCTTAGAAGTTCAGCTATAATAAATATTCTCAAATCATCTCTTAACTCTATACGCTCCCATAGTTTTTTTGTGGTATATTCAGACACATCTTTATGAATTATGTGATCGCATTTTATTTCAAGAGAGCGAACAGCTTTTAAGAATGATTCTTCAAAACTTCTTCCTATACTCATCACTTCTCCTGTAGCTTTCATCTGTGTACCTAATTGTCTGTCGGCATTAGGAAATTTATCAAATGGAAGTCTTGGAAATTTTGTAACTATATAATCAATAGAAGGCTCAAAGCAAGCAAAACTTTTTTTAGTGATAGGGTTAAGTATTTCATCTAAAGTCATGCCTACTGCTATTTTTGCACTTATTTTGGCAATAGGATAACCTGTAGCTTTACTTGCCAAAGCACTTGAACGAGATACTCTAGGATTAACTTCTATTATATAATACTTAAAACTATGAGGGTCTAATGCAAGCTGCACATTACAGCCGCCGCATATTTTTAAAGCTCTTATTATTTTAAGGCTCACATTTCTAAGCATTTGATTTTCTCTGTCGCTTAATGTTTGACAAGGAGCAACTACTATACTATCTCCCGTATGTATTCCAACAGGGTCAACATTTTCCATATTACATACCACTATTGCATTGTCATTATTATCACGCATAACCTCATATTCTATTTCTTTATACCCCGCAATGCTCTTTTCAACCAAACATTCATGAACAGGGCTTATTTTTAAACCAGTCTCGCATATCTCAATTAATTCTTTTTCATTGCGTGCAAATCCGCCCCCAGTTCCTCCAAGTGTATATGCAGGGCGCACTACCAAGTGATAGCCTATTTCGTTTGCAAACTCTATTGCCTCTTCAACACTATGCACAATAACGCTTTCAGGTACTGGCTCATTTATATCATTCATAAGCTTCTTAAAAAGCTCTCTGTCTTCTGCAGAGTTAATAGCATTCAAATCTGTTCCTAATATTTCTACATTATATTCATCTAGTATACCGCTTTCAGCAAGCTCAACTACTAAATTTAAACCAGTCTGCCCGCCCAAAGAACCTAATATAGCATCTGGTCTTTCTTTATAAATTATTCTCTTAGCAAAATCCAAATTAATAGGCTCTATATAAACTTTATCAGCTACAGCCGCATCAGTCATTATTGTAGCAGGATTTGAATTAATTAGTATAACTTCATATCCTTCCTCTTTTAAAGACTGACAAGCCTGTGTACCCGCATAATCAAACTCTGCCGCCTGTCCTATAATTATTGGGCCTGAACCTATTACTAATATTTTTTTTATATCTGTTCTTTTAGGCATTTTTCTCTCCGTAATTATTATTCATCATATCAATAAACTTATCAAATAAATATTTGCTGTCCTCTGGTCCGGGATTGGATTCTGGATGATATTGAACAGAGAATACTGGGAATTTTTTATGTTTTACTCCCTCGCAGCTTTCATCATTTAGAGATATATGAGTTAAAATTAAGTCTGTATTTACTAAACTCTCTTTTTCAACGGCATAACTATGATTTTGACTTGTAATGCTTACTTTGTTAGTTTCCAAATCTTTAACAGGATGATTGCCGCCTCTGTGTCCAAACTTTAATTTGATTGTATTAGCACCGCATGCCAAACTTATTAATTGATGCCCCAAACATATTCCAAATATTGGTACTTTTCCTATAAGTTCTTTTATTGTATTGATTGATTCTTTTACATCTTTTGGGTCGCCTGGTCCATTTGAAAGCATTACTCCATCTGGATTTAAACTCATTATAGTTTTAGAATCTGTATCATATGGTACTACTATCAAATCACAATCTCTTTTGCTTAACTCTCTTATTATTCCAAGCTTTGCACCAAAATCCATTAACACAACTTTTTTACCCCTATTTGGTATAGGAAAGGCACTTTTTGTGGAAACTCTTTTAACATGGTCATTCATATATGGTGTATCTTTTAGCATTTTTACTATATCATCTTTATTTTCTATAGTGTCGCTCATTATAGCTTTTAATGTACCTACTTCTCTAATCTTTTTTGTTATAGCTCTTGTATCAATATTATCTATGGCAGGAATATTTTTTAGTTTCAAAAACTCATCTATACTTTCTGCATTCCTAAAGTTATTAGGACTTTTACAAGCCTCTTTTACTATAAGACCGAATATTGCAGGATTAAGACTTTCAAAGTCATCTCTGTTTATACCATAGTTTCCTATTAAAGGATAAGTCATAACAGTTATTTGCCCGCAGTATGATAAATCGGATAACACTTCCTGATAACCTGTCATAGATGTATTAAAAACTAATTCACCTATTTTGAAATTATCAGCACCAAAACCAATGCCTTCATAATGGCTTCCGTCTTCAAGGATTAAATAACGTTTCAAATTTTGCCTTCCTATTATTCTAAATTTTTTTTAGATTTTTACTTAAAATAAAAAAAAGATTGGAAATTAACAAAAAGTCAATCTCCAATCTTTTTCTAAGATTATTATAAAACTGCTTAACTCGCAGAATTTTTTTCGTTGTAAAATGTTTGAAAATCATAGCCTTGTTTTAATTTATTTTTATTTTTAATAAATATAACATATATAATTAATATTACAATCACTTTTTATCAAAACAAAATAAATTAAATAATAATTATATGAAGCAGGAGAAATAAATACTCCAAATGGAAAAGTTATTTTTGTTGAGCTTTTAGGTGCAACAGATGCTGAGCTTAATGCTATATATGATAAAAAAATTACAGTAAAAGACTTGGCTCAAAAAAATAGGAACGGATATAACAGATTATAATAGAGAATCTTTATTATAAATTATAAAAACTGATTATTAAAAAACTAAATTAATGAATAATTTAACTTGTAATTTATCAAATATTTTAAAACAATATATACTAGAAATTTTTAAGTTTTTTGTTTGCAGGGCTTTGCCCCACACCCCAGTTCTTTTATTGGTATAAAAGAACCAAAAGAACTGCATTGTTTATCTTAAAATGTTGGTATTATTTTATAGTTTATACATATTCCAAATATACAAAGCTAAAGCACTTGTACTTTTTGCAACTTTTTGCTACTGGAAAAAGTTGAATAAAAAATCATATAACAAAATATAATTATTTTAGAATATATTTTTTATATATAAAGCCAAAATATTTGTACTTTCGAGAAGCATGCCTGAAGGGCGAAAACTTTTTGCTGCGGGAAAAGAATAACAAAAAAATTGACAAACTTAAAAATTTTTAATATATTACAAAATTTTTTATTTAATAGTAATTATGTCATGGAGCCATAGATATTGTACTTTTACTTGCTATAATATTTTTGATTCTTTCTTTGATTGTAATATAACCTAGCGAAGAAATCAATCTTTGATTGTTATAAAAATGTGTATATTCTTTTAATTTTTCTCTCAATAATTCTACTGTGATATTTTTATTTAATCGTGAATAAAATTCTCTTTCGTCTATGCCGTGTACTCTT
>NZ_SAXY01000055.1 GCF_008016535.1 Brachyspira pilosicoli | reverse complement strand
ACTATAAATAATTTAAATTCTGTGCTATAATCTCTTTTCATAGTAGCATCCTTTTTATTTGTTTTATGTTCAAAATATTATAACAAGGATACTGCTTTTTTTATACTAAAAAATGTCCAATATCTCATACTCCTTAACATATAAATTAATAGGAGTTATAATATATGAAATTTGAATTAACAAAAGAAGAATTGAAAAAATTAATACATCTATAAAAATAGAATTTCCAAAGTACACAACACAATTAATGAATTTAGCAAATCAAAATGCTCAAGGTACTCGCCCAAAAGTAGTTGGTACTTTATCTGAAATATTTCAAGAGTTTATGAATAATAATAAAAATATAAGCATTGAAGATTGGAAAGAATGGTATTTAAAAAAATATCCAGATGCAATAGATAATGCAGCAGAAAAAATAGAAGGAAGTATAAATGATCTTAAAAAAGCCATTAAGTTGATAACTAAAAAAATGATATATGAATGGGCAGAAGACTTAGTTATAAATAAAACTTTTAACGGATTATATATACAAAAAGCAATACTTCAAAAATTGGTACAAATTAAAAAAGAAAATTACATACTATCTACAAAAGAAGAAGAATCTCATGGTATAGATGGATATGTTGGAGATACAGCATATTCTATTAAATCAATTAGCTATAAAACAAATAGATTAAATGAAAAAATAAATGTAAAAATGATTTATTATAATAAAATCTCTGAAGATAGCTTTGATATAGAAATAGAAGATTAATTTATATTTAATAAGCTCAAAAAACTTTTTTTATATATATAATCAGATTCTCTTTCAACATCAACATATCCAGTCTTTATTAAATGTCTGTTGATAAAAGTCTTATTTTTTAAATATATGTAGCAAAGCATATTATTATCATTATCATATTTAAGAGAATCATATTTTAAAAATATTTTTCTTTTTTTTAATTTATCCTCTAAAAATTCTATAGCTTCTTTCTCAAATTTTTTAATGGGCTTAATACCTATAAGTTTAATTACAATATTGTTGTCAATTTCAATCTTGTTAGGGCTTATTATATTTTTTACTTGAAAAAATTTTTCTTCTTCTATCTTTTTATTATCTATCTTTGAACCAAATTGTATCTTCTTTATATCTATTTTTTTGTCCATTTTATGCGGGTCTTGAAATATATAGGGTAAATCTTTTTCAAAATTTTCTGAATCATTATCAATATCAAATATAAATTTATTATTTAAATCATTTTGTTCTACATTCAATTTATTTTTTATAATAGGAATAAAATTTTTATTAATTTCATATCCTATAGAATTCCTTCCAAGATTTTTTGCAGCTAATAAAGTAGTACCGCTTCCAGCAAAAGGGTCAAATACTGTTTCATTAATAAAAGAAAACATCTTTATTAATCTCCTAGGAAGTTCTTCTGGAAACATAGCTATATGTTCATTTTGTTTAGTTCCGCCAAAAGTCCAATGTGAAGCAAAATATGTATTCCATTCTTCTTTGCTTAATACCGACTCTTCTTTTTGTTCTCTTGTAGGTTTTGGAGCATTTCCTAACTTTTTAAATATTAAAATAAACTCATAATCTATTTTTAATATTCCATTTCTAGGATAAGGAAAACTCCCCATTACAGAGCCTCCACCAGAAGTATTCATAGTAGTATTTTTTTGCCATATTATTGCCCCCATATAATCCATACCTAAAGTTTCGCAAAATCTTATAATTTCTGTCCTTATAGGTATAACTTTATATCTGCCATAATATACGGATCTAGCAAATTGATCGCCTATATTTATACACAATCTGCATCCATCAGATAAAATTCTATAGCACTCTTTCCAAACTAAATTTAAATTATTAATATATTCCTCATAACTATCATTAAACCCTATTTGATTTTCAGAACCATAATCTTTTAATTGCCAATATGGAGGAGAAGTAATGATTAATTGCACAGATTTATCTTCTATTTTGCTTAAATATCTGCTGTCGCCTAGTATTATTTTATGACTAATCATGAAATTATTCCCATTTTGAAAAATTAAATATAATATTTTTATTATGTTATAGTTTAACGATAATGTCAACATATTAATTTATAATATTTTATTGAAATATTTAACTTATTAAAATATACTGATGTTTAACTTTTTTACTTAATAGCATTAGAACATTAAAAAATTATTAGATTTGTAATAATTTAAAATAATAAAACAATTAAAAGAACATAACAATAAATGGAGATAAATAAAAAATGGAATTACTAGCACCAGCAGGCAATAAAGAAAAATTGGAAGTAGCATATCATTATGGAGCTGATGCAGCTTATATAGGAGGTGCTTTATTTAATTTAAGACATCAAAGCAAAAACACAACCATAGAAGAACTTGCTCAATGTTCGGATATTGCTAAAAACCTAAACAAAAAAATATATCTTACATTAAATGCTTTTTTGCATGAATATGATAAAAATAATTTAAAAGACTATTTAAAAGAGATATCAAGTTTAAATATAGATGCATTTATAGTTTCAGATTTGGGAGTGTTGGCTGCAGTTAAAGAAGTGATGCCAGATGCCACTATTCATATAAGCACGCAGGCATCAGTTACAAATAGCTATTCTTGTAAGATATATGAAAGCCTTGGAGCAAGCAGAATAATATTAGCAAGAGAGCTTTCATTATACGAGATAAAAGAGATTAGAGATAATACTGATTTGGAATTAGAGAGTTTTGTGCATGGAGCAGTATGCATGTCTTATTCTGGAAGGTGCTTACTTTCAAATTTTTTAAATAACAGAGATGCAAACGGCGGAGAATGCTCACAAGTTTGCAGATGGAATTTTAAAACATATATAGAAGAGAAAACAAGACCAGGCGAGTTTATGGAGATAGAAGAGGGAGATGAGCATTCTACAATATTGAGCAGCAGAGATTTACAAATGGCAGAATATTTGCATTTACTTCAGAAATCTGGAATTGATTCTGTTAAAATTGAAGGCAGAATGAAGAGTGTTTATTATGTTGCTAATACTGTTAGAGTTTATAGGGTGTTATTGGATTTACTTGAAAGAATCGGCTATGAATCCTATCCTGAAGCTATAAAAAAAGAACCTATTGCAAGCTATTTAAAAGAGTTAGATACAATAAGCAGAAGAGAAAGCGATACAGGTTTTTATTTTGGACGTGATAACATAAAGCCAACATTAAAAGGATATTTAAAAGGCAGAAGGCTTATGGGTATGATTGCCGATGACAGCGAAGAATATGCAAAAATAACTGTTTATAACACAATTAAAAATGGAGATGAATTAATATATATAGGCAAAGATTTTTTAAAGCATAATGATAATAGATTTAAACTACTTATAAAGACAGAAGAAAATGAGTTTGTGGAAGTTGATAATATTAGAAATGTAGATAATGCCTATATAAAATCAAGTGTTCATAATTTTAAGAAATACGACATTATCACTATAGAGGAAGAATAAAATAATAAATAATATTATGATGATATTAGCTGTAGATTTCGGACGCAAAAAAACAGGCACTGCTTTTATGGATATGAACATAAAAATTCCTTTTCCATGCAAACTCATAGAAGAAAGCAATGCAAGAAAAGTAAAACGAGCCTTGATGGACATAATAGAAGAGAAAAAAATTGACACTGTTGTTTTTGGGCTTCCTTTGTCAGATGAAGGAAAAGAGAGCGAATGGTGTGCTGAGATAAGAAGGTTTTCAGAGTTTCTTTTAAAAAGCGTAAAAGTAAATGTTGTTTTTGTAGATGAATACGGCACTTCAAAAGATGCTGATTTTATTTTGAGGGGCAAAAAGAAAAGAGTTAAAAAAAAGGCTAATGATTTAATTGCTGCTGTTTTAATATTAGAAAATTATCTTAATATTTTAAATAAAAATAATTAATTAAAATATTAAGTTTTGACTTTTGATTTCTATTTTGCTATAATATATTCATGAACGAGTTTAATATCACTGTAGATACATTAAATAAAAAGAATGATTGTTTTGTAAGGTATCTTTTTTCAAATCTTGGAAACGAAAAGATAGTATTAAATTTTGTTAATGCTGTTATGGACAATTTAAATTTCAAAACTTTTGAAACTTTAGAGATACTAAATCCATTTAATTTGCAAAAATATCTTAATTCAAAAGAAAGTGTAGTGGATATAAAATGCACAGCTGACACAGGCGAAGTTGTTATAATAGAGATACAGCTGCAAGGCAATGAAACTTTTATTAAAAGAACATTATTTTATTGGGCAAGCAATTATAGTTTAAATTTAAATAAAGGTGATGATTATAATAAGCTTCTTCCTGTGATAAGCATAAATATTTTAGACTTTGTTTTGTTTGACGGCATAGAAGAGTGCTGCAGCTGCTATATATTAAAAGAATTAAAACACAATAAAATACTTACAGATCATTGTCAATTTCATTTTTTGGAATTGCCGAAATTTAATTATGATAAACAACTAAATAAAGATTTAAATAGTTGGTACAAATTTTTTATTGGAGGTGAGAGAATGTCAAACCTAATAAAAGAAAACACAATATTCGATGAAGTAGATAAAAAATGTAAATCATTTATATCAGAAAATCCATTACTTGATGTATATAAGATAAAAGAAGCAGAAGAATATTTCCAAAAAGAAACACTTCATAAAGAATTAGAAAAAGGTAAAAAATACAGCACATTGATAATAGCAAAAGCAATGAAAGAAGATGGAACAGATTTTAAATTAATATCAAAATATACAGGATTAAGCATAGAAGAGATAGAAAAACTTTAAAAACATTAATTTACAAAATATAAAAAATTATTTCAAAATTCTGTTTCTTGAAGCATGTGCCAAAGCAATAGCTACAGCATCAGCAGTGTCATCTTGCTTAATGTTTGAACCTGTAAAAAGATTAACCATTTTTATAACTGCATCTTTATTAGCGTTTCCATTTCCTGTTATTTGTGATTTTATTTCTCTTGGCTTATACTCTCTAAACTCTATATTATTTAAAGTAAGTGCTAATATTATAACACCTCTTGCCTCAGCAACTTTTATTGCAGTTTTTGTATTCTTTGAAAAGAAAAGCTCTTCTATTGAAGCATTGTCTGGTTTGTATTGTTTAATGAGTGAGTCTAGTTGAGTATATATAAATGAAAGTCTTTGATTATATTCTTTATCTGAAAAGGTTTCGATAAGCCCAGAATTTACTATTTTGTATTCGGAGTTTTTTGCCTCTACAAAAGCGTAACCGCATCTAGCAAATCCCGGGTCTATACCTAAAGTTATCATTAATTAATATTATTCTTCTTCTATTAAGTTATCTGTAATTTCTAAGTTAGTAGCTACAGCAGAAACATCATCATGATCTTCAAAAAGTGAAATTATCTTCATAACTTTTTTAGCATCATTTTCAGCTATAGTCATAGTATTATCAGCAACGCGTACTATTTCAGCACTTTCAGGCTCAATATTTTTAGCCTTTAAAGCATCAACTATAGAAGATAAAGCTTCCATAGGTCCAGTGACAGTAAATACTTCTTCATCTTGTTCAATATCTTCAGCACCAGCATCTAAAACTATATCCATTAAGCTCTCTTCAGTATTGCCAGCAGCAGGAATAATAACTACAGCCTTCTTCTTAAACTGCCAAGAAACAGCACCGTTCTCTGCTAAGTTTCCGCCGTTTTTGCTAAATATTGACCTTATCTCAGCAGCAGTTCTGTTTTTATTGTCTGTAGCAACATCTACTATGATTGCAACACCACCCGGAGCATAACCCTCATAAGACATCTCTTCTATATTAGCACCTTCACCTGCACCTGAACCTCTTTTAATGGCTCTGTCTATATTATCATTAGGCATATTAGTGACTTTAGCTTTTAATATTACCATTCTTAATCTTGCATTTTGATCTGGGTCTGGGCTTCCGCCTTCTTTTACTGCGATTGTAATTTCTTTTGCTATTTTTGACCAAATCTTACCTTTTTTTGAATCATTTGCGGCTTTTTTATGTTTAATACTAGCCCACTTGGAGTGTCCTGACATATTACACCTCTGTTTTTATTAGATTTTTTATTTATAGAATTTAAAATATTACTTGCCTAGATTATATAACAAAAACAAACTATTGTCAAATTTTTATTTATTTATTTTAAAAAACAAATTAATGCACCATAATAATAATTATAGTGCCTTAAAAAATTTTAATTATATTTTATTTCATTTTGTTTAATATAATCATCCAAATTTCCACTAAGTCCGCCTCCAGAATTACTAGTATACGAATATTCAAAATCAAATGTACAATATGAATTATCTATAAATTTAAGTTCAATTTCTAAAACAGCATCTTTTGCATCATATGTAGTTTTATATAAATAATTCTCATAAATATTTTGACTATTTTTTGTTATCTGCTCGGCAGGTATTTTAAACCTACTCTCATTATCATAAAAATGTTCTATTGAGCCGTCTTTATATATCTTTATACTACGATGAGTACCCCCCCCCCATTGGTGCATTTATAAGTGCCTGCATATTGAGGATCTATACCTGTTCCGTTAGGTAATTTATTTATACTATAATTTATATCCTGAAGAGAGCTTTGATAATATTTATACTCTTTACCTTTAATATTTCCCAAAGTTCCTGAAGAAAAAGAAATAACAGCATCTAATTTTTTTTGCGGAGCTTCGTAATAAACTTTAAATCCGTTATCAGCACTGCTATATTGTATATTTGTAATAAATACTACTTTATCACCAGAAGAGCTTCCCATTTTTCTTATATAATAATTCTCGCCAAATACATGAACTCTGTAATCCTGTTTCCAAGCACCTGCATATTTAGATAAAGAAGGCTGAGTTTGACCGCCGTCACCTGTATTGCCTCCATTTCCGCTGCCTGCGTTTCCTCCTGTATCACCGCCGCCGCCTGATACATCACCTTGATTATTTGGATTATTAGGATTTTCTTTAGAACAAGATAATACAAAAAAGAAAGATAAAATAATAATAGCTATAATTTTTTTATACATAAAAACCTCCTAACTTTATTATATAAAAATATATTAGTATTATCATAAATAATCTTATATATTTATAATATAATCAATAGGAGTTAGTAAATCAAATTTTTATGTAATTTTTTTAAAAAAAAGCTCATCAGTATAAAATACCAATGAGCTTTTTACTATATTTGTAATAAGACGACTAAATTATCCAATAACTCTCATTATAGATTGGTTTTTCATATTAGCATTAGCCAACATAGCAGCACCAGTTTGCTGTAAGATTTGTTCACGAGTATAAGCAACCATAGATTGAGCCATATCAGCATCTCTTATAACACTTTCAGAAGCGATAGTGTTTTCAGTAGCTATCATTAAGCTTTTTACCATAGATTCCATTCTGTTTTGAACAGCACCTAATTCAGCTCTTTGAGCAACAACCATTTGTATACCTTCATCTATTCTTCCTAAAGATTGGTTAGCAGTTTCAACAGAAGAGATAGAAAGAGGAGTATCACCGCCAACTTGTAAGTTAGCAGCAGTCATAGCGCCTATATTAACAGATACTCTCTGATCCATATTAGCACCTATATGAAAAGTAATAGGAGTTTGACCGTCAGCAGCAAAACGGCCTGTTAACATATTCATTTTGTTGAATTCAGCTTGAGAAGCGATTCTGTCAACTTCAGCTACTAATTGATTAACTTCTACTTGAATTAAAGCTCTGTCGCTGTCAGAATATATTCCGTTAGCAGACTGAATAGCTAATTCTCTCATTCTTTGCATAATGTTAGTAGTTTCATTTAAGTAACCTTCAGCTGTTTGAATGAAAGATATACCGTTTTGAGCGTTTCTAGTAGCTTGCTGAAGACCGCGGTATTGAGAACGCATTTTTTCAGATACTGCTAAACCAGAAGCATCATCACCTGCAGTATTAATTCTCATACCGCTAGAAAGATGTTGAATTGTTTTTGTCATTTGATTGCCAGTTAAGTTTAACTGTCTGTTTGCATTTAATGCAGAAACATTATTGTTGATAATCATAGTTACTACCCTCCATGAATAGTCATTAAAAAATTATAATTTACAAATTTATTATGTTTTGTATATTATCTAGTCATCCCATACAAAATAATAACATAATATTAAATATATTATAATATATTTTTTAAAAAAGTAAATACTAATTTTTTAAAAAATATACCGATAATGATAATTCGCATTTATTTTTAAAAAGTTTCTTCTTTAATATATTTAATAAACTGATTTAATAATAATAAAATAATACAACATATAATTCTTAATATAATCATAAATTAATAATATCATAAACAAAATAAAAAATTATGCTTGTACTATAAAATATTTTTTGTTATACTTAAGAACATATTAACTCACATATAAAAAAGGAATAAATTTTATGTCTGTTTCTTATGAAGAAAGCGGTGTAAGCAGAGAAGAAGGCTATAAAGCTGTATCTCTTATGAAAGAAGTAGTTGCTAAAACTATGAATAATAATGTATTAAACAATATTGGAAGTTTTGGGGCTATGTATGAACTTGGTAAATACAATAACCCTGTTTTAGTATCTGGTACTGACGGAGTGGGTACTAAATTAGAGATTGCATTCTCCATAAAAAAATATGATACTGTTGGAATTGATGCTGTGGCTATGTGCGTTAATGATGTGCTTTGTCATGGTGCTAAGCCTATTTTCTTTTTGGATTATCTTGCTTGCGGAAAACTTAACAGCGAAACTGCTGCTCTTATAGTAAAAGGTATCGCTGACGGATGTTATGAAGCGGGAGCTGCTTTGATTGGCGGTGAAACTGCTGAGATGCCAGGTTTTTACAAAGAAGGTGATTATGATATCGCTGGTTTTTGTGTGGGTGTTGTTGAAAAAGATAAAATTATAGACGGAAGTAAAGTTAAAGAAGATGATGTTATATTAGGCATAGCTTCTTCTGGTTTTCATAGTAATGGTTTTTCTCTTATAAGAAAATTAGTAAGAGATTATAATGCTGCATTTGAAGATAAAAAAATTGGAGAAGTGCTTCTTACTCCTACTAGAATATATGTTAAACCTATACTTAAATTATTAGAAAAATATAATATTAAAGGTATGGCTCATATTACAGGGGGAGGTTTAATAGAGAATGTTCCTAGAGCTTTCAAAAAAGATTATAAAGCTGTAATAAACAAAAATAGTTTTAATACACCTGAAATATTTAAGTATATTCAATATCTTGGAAACATAAAAGAAGAAGAGATGTATAATACTTTTAATATGGGTATCGGTTTTGTAATTATTGTTGATAAGGATGAAAAAGATAATATTATAAATGAATTAAAAGAAATGAAAGAAACTGTTTATGAAATTGGACATATAGAGAAAAATAATGGAGAAAGCAGCGGAATATGTTTAATATAGCAGTATTAATTTCCGGAGGCGGAAGCAATTTAAAATCGTTAATAGACAATCAAAAAGAATATTACAAAATAAATATAGTAATTGCTGATAGGGATTGCGGAGGATTAAATATTGCTAAAGATGCAAATATAGATGCCGTTTTAATAGACAGAAAAGAATATAAAGAAAAGTTATCACAAAAAATTGATGAAGAGCTTAAAAAATATAATATTGATTTAATAGTTCTTGCTGGTTATTTATCTATAGTAGACAGCAATTTTATATCTAAATGGAAAAACAAAATAATAAATATTCACCCATCGCTTTTACCAAAATATGGCGGTAAAGGAATGTATGGAATTAAGGTTCATGAAGCAGTTATCAAAAACAAAGAAAAAGAATCAGGCTGCACTGTGCATTATGTAACAGACACTATAGACGGAGGCGACATTATAATGCAAAACAAAGTAGATGTATTAGAAGATGATACTGCAGATATACTTCAAAAAAGGGTATTGGTAGAGGAGCATAAAATACTACCAGCAACCGTTATAAAATTAGCTTCTGAGAAATAATGCGGACTTCGTCAAAGTTGCAAAAAGTGCAAGTGTTTTAGCTTTATAAATCTCATATCTTTATATATAAGGAATATGTATTAAATATAATGTAATACCTAAATCTGAGTTAAAAAAATGCAGTCTTTTTGCTTCTTTGGGTCACCAAAAGAAGTGGGGGTACGGGGGCTAGCCCCCGAATATAATAGAATTTTAAAAAATTATGAACTTAAAAAATATTTAGAATACATTAATTTTATAATTTTTTTATTCAACTTTTTCCCGCGTACGAGCTGTACCACCTTGCCGCACGATAATGCTATGCTTTAATTATAACTTCTTAGACGTGCGGGGGAATGTATTTTAATATACAATTAAATTTCTAGAGTCAATCTCCAAAAACATATTTATAAACTTTATCAGATAAAGGTATGCCGTTTTTTAAGTAATCTCTATAACAAGCTTCTTTTCTCTCACCCGGTATTGTTATAGGATTATTTTCATCTAATGGAGGCTCTTTTCTTATATCATCTATAAATGATTGAACAGTATCCAAATAATCTTCATTATAAACAAAAGGATCAACTACAAGCATAAATGTTGATAAATCTCTTTTTTTATCCATATCCCCATACATTTTAACTAAATTATTACAATAAACATTTCCAATCAAAAGCCCAGTAAAAGCCTCTATCATAGTCATAATAACATACCCTTTAGCCCCGCCAAAAGGTACAACATATTTTATTTTTTTAGGGTCATCTGTAGGATTACCATTCTCATCAACGCCCCAATTATTTGGTATAGTTTCATTATTATCACGAGCTGTAAATATTCTTCCGAGCGAAACTTCACTAGTAGCCATATCTCCAAGTAAAAAATCTTTTGCAGCAGGGAAACCATAACTTATAGGATTAGTGCCAAAAAAACAACTTTTTCCACCATAAGGTATTACACAAGGGTCTGTATTAACCATTATTAATGATACTTTTTTACTATCTATAGCCATTTTATTATAATAACCCAAAGAACCGCAATGACTATTATTTTTTATACCTATTACAGCAATCCCTTGTTTGTCTGCAGTATCTATTGCCCATTCTGCAGCTTTCTTCATAGCAATATGCCCAAAACCTCCGTATGCATCCATTAATGCAAATGAAGGCTTTTTTGCTTCTATATTAAAATTCGATTTTAAATTTATGCCTCCAGCTTTTATTCTATTTATATAATGCTCAAGTCTTATAACACCATGAGAATGAATACCCCTCACATCCGCATAACATAAAACATCAGCAACAATCTCTGCATCATATTCACTAACATCTGCTAATACTAATTTTTTTATCACAGCTTCTTTTAATTCTTCAAAACTAACATTTATCATAACTTTAATTCCTGCATAATTTTTATATACATAGTATTAAAGTTTACATAATATTTTATTAATGTCAATACAATTTTTTTACTGTTTTATTAAACTTTTAAACTTGTAAATAGCATAATTAAGTCCAAGCCTCAAATAATCATCTTCATCATATTTAGTTAAAACATATCTATCGCTTATTATCTGATACCAAGCCTCAACTATTATCTTGCCCCAAAAATTAAAAGCAGTATATAAACTCAAAATGCCATCTTCCAAATAACAAAAATCATTTGTTTTTATATCTCTATTATTAAAAGCATAAGTAACCAAATTATTAATTTCGGCTTGCTCTATAGAAGTTATCTTTATAAAGCTCGCCTCTCTAACAAAAAACTTTTTATCACCTGTGCAAACTCATTAATATCTTTTGTGCTCCATTTATCAAGTAAGTTTGTAGCTAATTCATCATTAATTCTCACATCAAGCCAAACAAATATATCATCATCTGTATTGTTATTTTCTTTAGCCTTAACATAATCAAGATTCTCTCTAAAAGTCGGTCTGTTAATACTTATAATGTCTTCATCATTAAACTTATCTCCCAAAGTAGAGCGGCTATATATTTTAATCGGCATAAGCTCATTATTATCAGCCTCTTTATAAACAGTCTCTTCTACAATGTATCTATTAAAAAACTCTTTGCATTTAAAAGTATTTTTTTGCATTTAATATACTCCTTTTTTTTATAGTTGATATATTTGATTATAAAGATATAATTTAAATAGGTTTTTTATTATGAAAAAAATTTTATTAGTGCTTATATTTTACAGCATTACATCATACTCATACAACTCTTTCTTCTTTCCAGTAAATAATTATTATACAAACAATTTTAATAATAATAATTTATACTTTAACAACTATTTTAAAAACATATACAATGATTTATTTCTTTATCAAAATAATATTACATCAAGCATTTATTATAGCTCTTCTTTAATATCAAAAAATTATTTTAACTTTGATTACAAACAAAGTAAACAAATTTATGAATATTCAAACAGCACATTTTTATCAAATATGATAATGAAAGAAAAAGACAAATACAACTCATTTTTTAGAAGCAGGAATTAATTATTATTAACTATAACAATTATATTTTGACATATAAACTTTTGTTTTATTCAACTTTTTCCCGCAGCAAAAAGTTGCAAAAAGTGCAAATATTTCAGTCTTATATTTATAAATATATATTAATACGAAGTAATATAATAAATTTGAGCTAAAAATTCAGTTCTTTTGCTTCTTTTATACCAATAAAAGAAGTGGGGGTACGGGGGCTAGTCCCCGCAAATAAAAAATAAAAAAATAATTCTTTTAGTAATCCTCTGATAAAAATAAATTATACTTACAAACTAAAATAACTCCTCTCTATCTGTAAATGCTATCAAATAATTGTTCTTCATCTCAATAGAATCTTCTGAAGCTTTAAAATTGTTTAATGAAACTGAAACATCTTTAGCCTCTATAGTAGGAAAAGAAGGACTTCCAGAAACATCTGCACTCACAAATATAAACGGATAATCTTTGCCTCTAAATTTTGTTTTGCTGTATATTACAAATGACTGCCTATCACCATTTAAAACACGATTATAAAAAAGCTCTTTTGACTGAGTATTAAAAACTGCATTACCAGAAAATGTTAAAGTAAATTTATTGTTTGGGAAATTATATCTCTTTGCTGATACATTAAATTTCTCTTCTTTAGTCCATTCAAAAGCAATAGCAATATCAGAAACTGAAGTAGCCTCTGTTCCATTAATAAAAAGCTTTGTTGGATATTTTGAAGTTTGAGCCATTACAACATCTCTCTCTTCAGCTCTCTCTTCTTTGAGAATAGTGTCTTTATCTAAAGTGTATTCACCTGATGCCCATAGCGAAGAGGTTATTTGTGTTAATGCTTTATTGGCAAAATTAAAACTCATTGACTTACTTTCACAGCCTATATACTGAATGCCTTCAATATTTTTTGATGAATCAAATAATGCTAAGTTATAATATTGTGTCTCTCCAAATCTTGGAGAAATTATATTTACAAATCTTGGATATAGTTTTTTTGTCTCTTCATTAAATACTCCGCTCTCTATAAATCCAACTCTCTTAAAGCTAATTAAATAATTATCTTCCTCTTCAAACTCTCCTAAAAAGTTACTAAAATCTATTTTGTCATTTTTATCGCCTGTAATTAAAAATGCTTTTATATTTTTTATGTTGTTTATAGCATCAATTAATTCTTGCTGAATCATAGAGCCATATATATCAATAAAATCACTATAAAAACCATTCTCGTCTTCTCTAATAATCTCAAGCATAGTTATAGTGTTTTCATTTTTATGCATCTTAATAGAAAAATCACTAAAACAATTAATGCAGATAATATTTCCTGTATTTTCTTTTGTATACACATTAGACCATATCAAACTCATATAATAAGCATTAGAGTTTACAAAGGCACCAAAAGAAATATCCCCCGCATAAATTGTAGCTCCTAAATATGATTCTGATGATGGAGAGCCTACATAATCTTTTGTTAAGCTCTCTGTAGCAGGAGTAAGACCAACAGAAGATGGATAAATTAAATATTTTCCTTTAACATCATCGCTGGTAAAATCTACTCTCTCATCTCTGCTCTTTGTCTTAGCAATTCTCACTTTATATGAAGAGCCGTTTATAATATTTAAGCCCTCTTCATCTTTCATTAAATTTCCTTTTATATCAAATATACTCATATAATGAACCTTTTATAATTTTAGTTAAAAAAAATTTTATGCAGTTGCTTCAAGCACAACGCTTTCTAATATATCTCTATCTTCAACCGTTATAGTGCCTTGCTTTGTGTTATATCCTTCTAAACTCACCTCATATTGAATAGTATCCCCTCTCTTATATGCATCAAAATATTTATCTTCTCCGTCAATTCTTATAACAGCATTTGAAGGAGTAGAAACAATACTCACTTTATAAACATTGCCTCTTAAATTTAAATAATCTTTTACCTTTTGATTAACTCTTTCAATATTTCTGAAAAACTTCATCTTCATAACTCCCAGTCATTATTTTAAAATTTATATAAAGAGAAAAACTCACCCCTCTAATAGATGAGAAATCATTAAACTGTCTTTTACTATTTTCCACATCAAAAGTAGGAGAATCCCATTTAATAACAGGAGATAATGCAATCCTCTCACCCTCATCATTTAATTTTGATACCCAATAACGTGAAGCCTGATTTAACGCAATAGGTATCATTGTGTATGCCAAAAAAGATTCTCCAGCCTTAAGCTCCTTATAAACTTCTGCCTTTAAACATATATCATCAGTAAAACCTGCACTATCTCCTATATATGAACTTCCACCTTTGCTCTCGCCTTCAGATATAGTAGCCCATAAAAAAGATTTACTCATAGACTTAATATTGCCCAAACTAAAACAGTCAATCTTTAATTTGTCATCTAAAAGTTTATTAAGCTCCCCATCACCTTTAACTTTATTTCCAGCAAAATCTATATAATCATCTGCCATAAAGTTCATAAAATTATCTAAAACATATAAAATGCTATTTTTGAAATGTATCATATATATAAAACCCTATTTAAAAAATCTTTAAAAATAAAAAAATAATTAAGGCTTTTTTATGTCCCCATCAAGCCTCACACTCTCATAAGATAAATCTCCAGAAATAAATGCTGATAAATCTTTTATAGCAAGCTCTTTTAGCCTCAAGCTCTCATTTCTTATAAAGTTTATTAAATCGCTGTTTGATACAAAATTAACAGTTAGAAGCCTTGCCACCTCATAGCATATATAATTTTTTATAGCTATATATGGAAGCTTATTTTCTTCAGTAGGCTCTGTATAGTTCATATTAAGAATTGTTTTTCTAAATTGTAGAGTATAATTTTTTAATTGGCTTTCGATAAAATCTAAATCCATATTATCATAATCAAACATTGTAAATATGCTTTTAAAATAATTTAAATCTGGTTCATATATATACATTTATATTTCTTCCTTTTGTTATTATTTTATATATCAGAAAATTTGACTTTTATATATATCTAAACAACTATATTTTGTAATATAAGTTCTTTTATTCAACTTTTTCCCGCCGCAAAAAGTTGCAAAAAGTGCAAATGTTTTAACTTTAAATATAAAATAAAGCTTAGATTTAAGCTAAAAATGCAGTCTTTTTGTTTCTTTGTGCCAATACCGAAGGCACTTCCTACGGTCGCAAAAGAACTGGGGTGTGGGGCAAAGCCCAACAGATATTCAAAATAAAAAATATAATTTTTAGTTATACTAAGCCTCAAGCGATTTTATCTTTTCCTTTAAGCTTCTATTTTCTTCTTTCAAATAATTTATCACATCATTAGGCTTCATCTTCTCGCGTACAAGCTCCTCTGCCTCTTCTTTGCTTATTATTACAAAAGAATCTGTAAGAGAAATATTTAAATCACTCTCTATCAAAACCTTGCACCTTCTCTCATGAACATCTCTAAAAAAATACCCCACCTTAGCAACAACATAATCATTAGCCTTAATATCTTTATGAACTATACTAGCATCTACAAAATGAAGTAAAGACTTTTTATTATTCATCATCTCTCCCAAAAAACATATATATAAAAAAACAAGAGAAGAAAAACAATTTTCCTCTCTTGAATAAAAAAATAATAATAAAAAAAAAAGCTAAAATATAATTAAGCATCTGCTAATTTCAAATCTATCTTACAGAAGCCATAAGGGTTAGAAGCTACTGTGCATCTCTTTGTTCTGCTTCTCCATAAATTGTTGCCCAATATATCAACTTCTCTTATATCATGATTTAAATATACAACCTCTTTTATAGAAGCCATATCCAAAATATTAGAAGAAGTTGTAAACATATAAATAGAAGAGCCTGTCCATATATCAGTAAGGTTTTCTAATTGATACTTTTGTTCAACTTCATGGTCATCAGCAACTCTAAAAGCAGTACCAACAACTGTTATACCGCTTGTTACAGCATTAAATATATCTGGCTTAAATGCTTTATATTTGCCGTCATTAGAATTACCTATCATAGATACATAATTAGAAAATAATCTAAATAATCCCTGAAGCTTCACATAAACATCTATAGGTATCACTATATAAAGTTTCTGCCCATTGTTTTGCACTTCCATCTGGTCATTAAATAAATTGCCGCCTACAGCATAATTTAAATATTTTGCCAAATCTATAAAAGAACTAAAGAAATTATCAATATCAGTTTCTGTCCAAGAACTTATAGCCTTAGCAGTTAAATCCACTGTATTAGAACTTCCATACAAAGAAGCATCTGTAACTTTTGCAGCTAAATTTCTCTCTCTCAAAAGTCCAAGCCTAGATACTAACTTCTGTGCTATGTAATTTAATATCTCTTCTCCCGCTTTTTTCTCATCTTTAGAATAAAGTTCATTAATCTCTTCTATTCTATTTATGTCTATGCCGATATAATATTCTTCAGGCTCCATCTTAAAAACTCTTGACTCATGTCTTGGATAATCATTAAATATATTAAGTCCGCCCAAAGAAGTGCCGCCGTACATGTTCTTTAGATTAAAAGCAGTGTTGTCTAAATCCCCTCCTATAGCACCCTGAGAAACTCCTACAAAAATCTCTGGTATATATTTACTTACAAAGTTTGTCTGCCCCATATATTTTGGAAGCTCTTGATTGATTATAGGAAAAAGTTTATTTTGTATACTTTGAAAATTTGGTACGCTCATTATTACTCCTTATAATAAATTATTAAATAGTTTTTAAAAGCACTTCTATATGAGAATTAGCATTGCCTCCTCGAATAACTATGCCAACCCCATTGCCGTCTAGTGACTTTTTAAATCCATCAGCTGAAGGCACAACTATATCGCCTGCAGCTAAACTCTCTGCTGCAACACAATTAACATTTCCGCTGTAGCACACAGATATGCAATTAGATTTAAGTCCAAAATCCACATAATTATATGCATCTTCTAAGGCAACCCCAACAAAGGTAAACCCTTCCTCATATAAGGCATAAACTCCTTTTCCATCTTTATTTTTAATGGATACAGGAAAGCCTTTCTTTGGTAATTTATCTTCATCATTACCTATGCCAGATTTTATTATCATAGCGACTCCTAATATTATTTATTTGTTTATATAGACATAAATAACTATATTGTGTAATGTAAGTTCTTTTATTCAACTTTTTCCCGCCGCAAAAAGTTGCAAAAAGTGCATATACTATAGCTAATGTTTTAGGAATATATGTCAAATGTAGCATAAACCCTAAATTAAGCATTAAAAATACAGTTCTTTTGCTTCTTTTATACCAATAAAAGAAGTGGGGGTGCGGGGGCTAGCCCCCGAAAACAATAAATTTAAAGAACAAATAATGATAAAATGCAAAATTTTTAGTATACACCATTTTATTTAAACATCCTTGAAATCTCTTCATACTTGTTTTTGCCCATAGCTGATAAACTAACTCTCTCATAACCTCCTACTCCTATAGGAACTAAATCATCTCTCACTATAGACATTATTTCTTCTTTACTCAAACCAGCTTTAAAAAGTTTTTTAGCCTTCACATAAGTATCACTCTCAGACTTTGAAGAGCATCTTACTGCATTCTGACTTTCTGCATATTCATTACACCAATCTCCGTAAGTAATAGCAGATAAATTTGATTTTGACAAACTCTTTTCTGAAATCTTGAACTTCTCTAAAAGTAAATCTATTATCATGTTTTGAAATACTTCATCATTTCTAAATATATTCAAAAACTCTTCTTTTGCTTTTTCTTTTGTTGCCTCATCATTAAGTTTATTTAAAATGTTTTTGATGTTATTTATATACTCTTCATTAACTTCAATAACCCCGCTTGCACATAATAAATCAACACTCTTACTAGCAGGATATTCAACAGCAGCAATGGCCTTAATCTCACAATTCTCCCAATAAATAAACTCATCATCCTCTTTAACTTTTTTTCCAACCATCTCTATAGAAGGATAAAATGATTTTTTCTCAGTAATGCTTTCATCAAACCATTCTATAGTGGCATATATTCCAACTGCTTCATTATCTTTTTCTAACTTCAATACCTTACCAATAGCAGCTCTCTCTTCTTCCTCTTTATGACCCATATAAACAAACACTTCAACATTTTTCTTTTCAAACGAAGATATAATCTCTTCTACATTCTTTTCAGTAATCTTATTAGTTTTAGTTTCTGAGAAAGTGTTTTTGGAGACTGCTATATATTGTTTAAAACTATCTCCAAGAATTTTATATTTTTTTAATTTGTTTTCTTCCATATGGAATTCTCCTTTTTTATAGTTTTATAATTTTTGTAGTTTTGATAATTGTTATAGTTCTTATAATTTTCATAATTCTGATTCAGATTTTTTAATAAAGAAAATAAAAAAGAGATTAAGCAAAAAACCTAATCTCTTTAATAGTGTTTATAAAAATACAGGTGGTTATAATTTAAAAATAAAAAAGCTCAGTAAATTAATACCAAGCTTTTTACCAATTATTTTTACTAACTAATTAATTAATTTCCATACTTTTTAATTATAGATTCTCTTAATTCTTTAAATTCTGAAACTCCATCAACCATAAAATTTTTTAATTTATTATCTTTGTAAAAATTTGACTTGTCATATAATATATAACACATAATAGTATTTATTAATTCTTCTTCATTTATAGTATCCCAATGTATACCAACATTTTTTTCTTTTAATATTCTTTCAACTATAATATGAGCTAACTCATGTGCTACAACGCATCTTTTTTCAGGAATTGTCATATTTTCATTTATAATTATTATATCTACATAAGGTTCTTCATCTGGAGATAAAAAACCATAACTGCTAATCTCCTTTTCTTTTATAAAAATTTTATATAAAGCTATATATAATATTCTAGAATCTCTATTATTTATTATATCACCTTGATTTTCTTTTTCTTTTAAATATTCGTTAAAACCAGATTGTCTATTTTGCAATATAATACTTTCAATAGCACTTTTCCAATGTGATAACAATGATTTTTCTATATACTTTAAAATTAAATTATCTATAATATTATTTTCTAAATCATCTAATAATTTTTTATGTTTGGCAATTTCAGTGTATCCGCATCTATCAGCTATCTCTTCTAACCCCAATTTTGACATTATTATTAAAAACCTCTATACATTCTAACTTCTTCATCTAAAAACATTACTAAGATATCATTATATTTTTTTTCTAATGAAATATCTCCAAAGTATTTTATAGATTTAGAATTGCATGCTTTTGTAAGGGCATCTATTTTTGTTTCATAATCATCTTTTTCTATACCTAAAGAATCAAAATATGCTTCTACCTCTTCTTTTGTAGTGCATTTTTGCAATTCTTTTTCACTGAAAAGTTTAACTGCCATAAATGCCTCCTAAAATAGTTTTTTTATTTATCGTAAATTTTTACAAAAAAATATATTACATATTATTATAGTATATAAAAATTCAAATTATTAACAACTGTATATAAATATAAACATATATATTGTTAATCTTTATTTACTGAATGTTTAATCCTTAAATAATCACATTCTCCTAATAGCCTTAAACTTTTAAAATTCAAATCAAAATATCTCTTCATAAAACTGTCATTTATATTATTGATAATGCCTTCCATAATATCGCTTGCCATAAGTAAGGCGTTTGCTTGAGTGAGGTCAGCTAAATTTTTTGTTGCACCTTTGTTCAAACCTAATGCTTTAATATCTACTCCCTTGTTTTTAAAAAGTGTTGAAAGCATACTATCTCTAAAACTATACCATTCATTAGCATCTATACTCTCAATCTTCTCTATTTTTCCGTATTTTGAAATAAATATTCCACCGCCGTTATTAACAAAATTTCTTATCTCTCTCTCAACCTCTTTTCTCTTACTGTCATTAAGCTCGCAATTTGAAACAAAATTAAAACTATGCTCACCTATATTTTTTAAATTCCTATTAAAACTATTGTCCATAGATTCAAGCACCTGCCAAAGCGAATAGGCACTATATAAAAAAGGCTTCCCTATCACATCGCCTGTAATATCACCATAAGTAGAATAACCTGCTATTGCCATATCAAAATTTACATTTGTAATAGTAGAATTATTTTTATTTATTATGCTAATAGATTCAATCTCATCAACATCTTCTTTTGAAAAATTAAAACTGTTTATAGAAGAAACATCATAAAACTTAAAACCTCTTAAACCGTCAAGCTTCCCCTTAAATCCATAATTCTTTGCAGACAAAACTTCTAACTTTGGAGTAAAAAAGCAAAAACCATAAACTAAAGAATTATAAGCAGCATTAACTATTAAACTCTTAAGTCCACCTATTCTTTTAAATTGTTTATCTATAAAGTTATAAGCATTTCTTACCTTTGCACTCTCAAAATATTCATCTGTCTTTTCTAATTCATAATTAAAAGAATTAAAAATACCCCTATAAAATTGAAGTATAGGCTCTAAATAAATAGAGTTCTCCATTCTTTTACAAGTTAAAGCCCACTTGCTTGGAAAAGAAAAATCATCGCCAAAATCTCCTCTATTGGAGTGCAAATCTGGCACACCATTATAATAATTGTTTGTAGATATTTTATTAAGCTCTTCATTTAACTTTTCTATCTCTAAAGTCTTATCTTTTAATTTTGTATCATAGCTCTCTATTATTTTTTCTATTACGGTTTGATTGTTTTGAGTTTCATTATTCTCAAGCATTTTTTTATTCTCCGTTTTTTAATACTTTATAATATATATAAAAAATATAAGTGATTATAAGTAAATATTCACCGCACGGTAAACAAAATAAAAAATATTAATAAAATAAAAGTTATAATTTTTATCATAAATAAAATATTTTTAACCGTGCGGAAAGTGTATGCAAAACAAATAAAAGTTTTGGCTGAAGTGATTTTTTAAGTTTGTAAATTTTTTCTTGTTCTTCTTCCCGCAGCAAAAAGAACCAAAAAATGAAAGTATAAAATTAGTACCAAATAATACTAATTTTGTTTTATATGTGAGATAAACTATTAACTTTAAGTTTAAATACAGCCTTTTTGCTTCTTTGTGGCAATACCGAAGGCACTTCCTGCGGTCGCAAAAGAAGTGGGGTCTGGGGTAAAGCCCCAGATATAAAAACAAAAATATAAATTTATTTTTGACAAAATATAGTTGTTTAAGTATATACAAAATAACTATATTTTGCCATATAAGTTTTTATTTTATTCAACTTTTTTCCGCAGCAAAAAGTTGCAAAAAGTGCAAGTGTTTTTAGATTTATATATTAGAAATATACACTAAATATAATAAATTTAATCTTAATATGATTTCCGATTAGTTTGAATTGCTATAATAAAAATAATTGCTTCCCACTTGTATATTATACCAATTCTGCCAATGAGAAATTTTTATAGTAGCATCTTTATAGCTTTTTAATAAATCCTTTTTTGTTTTAATGTCTATCATAATGTATATTGAGGGAGGAGGTGTTAAATCACAAACATTACTATTTATACTGCTGCAAGATAAAAAAAATAAATTAATTAATAAACTAATTAAAAGAATTATAAAAATCTTTCTTAATTGTATCAACAATATATTTAGTTTCATTATCCAAAACCTCATTAGTCATTTTATTAATAAGCATTGTACTATTTGAAAAACTTTTTATTATACTAATTTGTTTTTCTTTAAATATTAAATCTTTATATAAAAAAGAATTGCTGTTATTAAGAGATTCTATTTCTATTTTTAAGTCATCTATCTTTTTATTTTTACTTTGCAAACTTAAATTTAAAAATAAAATATAAGAGCAAACAATTAATACAAACAAAATTATATAAGTATTTTTATTTGTGAGAATCTTTATTATTTCTATCACCTTTAATATTCCTTATTATCAAACTCAAATCCACCCCATACATAACAGAAGAACACCCAAGCATAAATACTATTATTGATATACTTGCTTCCTTACTTGGTATTGTCTTATTAAAATAAACAACATAGCAATATATTATTATACCGATTGTAAAAGTAATAAATTTTGTAATAAGGCTTAATTTCTTTCCTATGCCTTTTGAAGAAAATATTTCATCTACTTTTTTATTAAAATTTTTACTATTCATTACTATCACCCTAACTTATTTGCAAAAAAAACTATGCTTCCTATAATTGTGCTAAGTGCAACTATTACAGCACCAAGTCCTATTATTATATTTTTTATTTTTACTATGCTCTTTGTTGTAATGCTGTCTTGTAATGCAGATTTTATTTCTTTAATATCTATTTTCGTTGAAGAGATTTCTTTTTCTATAAAGCTTCTTGTATTTTGATGCTCTTTTAATATATATTCTAATTCACCTAATTTAAACTTTATATTATTAATATCCTTATGTATGTCTTTTAAGTTTTCTTTATTTTCACTAACATCTCTATTAAAATGTTCAAGCATATTAATAATCCCATTTCCATTTGGAGTGCCATTATTATTTATACCTACTATTGTCTCTATTTGAGTTAATCTGTTTTCAAAATTATTTTTTTTATTATAGTTTTTATTATAATTAAATATTTTTTTATCTAAGCTGTTATTCATAAAAAGCCTTTTTATAGATTTTCTATTTTTTTGTATCTTTTAATTCTATCTTCCAAACCATTATACCCGCCATTAATCTTTTTAGTTGCCTTTCTTATATCATCAATACCCAAAAGCCCTCTATTTATCCAATAACAGCAAGTAATATTAACAGCAACATTTTTTTCTAAAAGCCAATCAGGATTATTAACCAAATCAATATTAAGAAGCCTTCCATAATGTATATAATTGCTTTTTCCTGTAAGCTGTATTATTCCTCTTCCTCTATATTTATAGCCCTCATCAAAATTATTACCAAGCCTTCCCCCATATACTCTATTAGCAAGAGCCTCATCTCCTCTAGATAAAATATCTTTTGCCTCTTCAATAGTTTTAAAATATTTTGGAAAAATTTTTATTAAAACTTCTGGTCTATATTTAAAACTCTCTTCAAGCCTTTTATAATTATAGCTTTCATGACTAGTTTGAGCTAAAAACATTTTTATGTCTTTTTCTTTTATGATGTTGTAGCCAAGTAAATATTTTTTTAATATGTTCTCCCAAGAAGAATCTATATTGAGAGCAACTAAATATTTTTTTATATTAATCATATATTAATACCTCATAATACTTTTTTATACTGAGCTTTTATGTTAGCTCTAGTATCTTGTAAACTATTTAATGTGCTAATTTGATTTTCATTCAATAACCCTTGAGAAGCTAAACTATTAAGCACATCTTCTAAAAGCTCGGCTAAACTCTCTCCAAGTTCCTGAACATTAGCAACATTTTTATAGATAGGATTAACTGAAGAGTTCTTATCAGGTGTAAGATTTAAAGTAAATATATCATCATGATTTATTTGACTTCCATCTTGATAAGCTATAATTAAATCTACAGCATTTCCATTTGAAGCATTTTGAGTAAAATAATATTTTACCGCTTTTCCTGTATTTGATGTAATTTCATTTGTATTTGTATAAGATGATGATAAATTAAAATAATTTGATAATGTATTTAAAAAACTATATGACGATGTAGTAAGCACTCTTTCATTTGAACCATTACCATTTATAGAACCAACCAATTTTACATTCCCATTATTATTTTGAAGATTTAAATAAGATAAAAAATTTGTGTTACTATAACCCCCTATTCCTAAAAAATAAGTATCAGTATTTTTTAATTGTCTATTTTTTATATTTAATGTAATGTTATAAGGTTTATCCTCAAAATCACTTAAATCTGTTTTTGATATAATTAAACTGCTTTGTAAAAATTCAAATTGAAGAGAATCACTTATACCTTCTATAAATATATCTCCATCACTAATACTCCATTCATCACTAGAAACAACTTTCCAAAATACATTTATTATATTTAATACTTCAATACTTTCTGTAAAAGTTCCTATACTTTTTATCATCAATAATATTACTTTTGTTCCGTGAAGAGCTTCTATATTAATTAAACTAGCATTTAATGAATAACTTCCGTCTTCTTGCTTTATAATATATGCTGGATAATCATTTGTTCCGTCACTAAGTAATAAATTAATAGTTTCTGGTATAGTATTTTTAAATTTGGGAAAATCATATTCATCTGTTTTATATAATAAATTACTCTTAGAATTATCATACAAAATATTACTTGCTAGATTTGAACCTCCTGTTGGAATTTTATTATCAATATCTTTTTTTAATTTTTCTATGGCAAGTTGAATGTTATTAGTATTATTTCCAAAAGAAGTTTTACTGTCATCATAAAATATATTAGAGGCTTTTGATAATATTTCTATTTTGTTATCTCTTATTAAATTATTCCATATAGGATTTTCTACATAGTCTAAAACCGAATAAAATAATCCATTCTTTATTATTATTTGATTTTTGTAAATGCGTTTAATACCATCAAACCAATTTATTATTTCAATTAGAGGTTTAATAAAATCATAAAGATTATTTTCTTCGCTATAAATAAAATTTTTACTTACCGCAAAAAAATTATTCTCATACTCTAAAATGTCACCCAAATTATAACTATTTCCAATTTCTAAACTCTTAAAAGGTGTAAGAATAGAGCAATTGGATTTTAAATAATAATCAGAATTATCACTTAAAAAATCTTTATTTACTTTATACAAATAGCCATTATGTTTTATAATATCATTTACTTTATAATTAGTTTTATTATAATAGTTTTTTATAGGATAATCTGTATCAAGACCGTTAATTTTTTTTGCTATATAATCAAACATCCAAGAGCTTAATGTTGTATTATAGGCTGTAATAGAATATTCAAATTTTTTATTTAAATGAGTTACTGACAAAAAAATTATGCTCTTAAAGTTAATATCATTTTTTATTAGGTATATTTTATTTTCTTCTACCTCTTCCAATTCTCTAATACAATTAATATCATCTAATAAAACAGGATACACCCTAACACCATCTAAAATAAACTCCATTTCTTCTAAAGCACCGTTTATACCGTATCCTATATCAACACAAAATAATCTCTCACCTTCAAAAACTTTTATCTGACTGTTATCCTTACTTAGTTGCAATGAATTATTTATTTTTTCTAATTTAAAACTATTCTCGCTTATCTTGTATTGAAAAGGAGCTTGTAAATTATTTTCATTAAGAAACATATATATTTACTCCAATTTTTTTATTATGATTGTTTATTATTTAAAGACTTGCTTCAAAACATATTGAAAAGAATTAAATATAAAAATGCATTTATTAAATGCATCATACACAAAATGCAAAAACTTTTTTATGCTTTTGTTGTTCTTTTTCCCGCCGCAAAAAGAACCAAAAAGTGCAAATATATTATTAGTATTAAACCATAAATAAATTTATAAACTTTTATTTGCTGCGTACCAAAAAATATAATGTAGCTCTTATACTATTACTTCCATTATTTTTTAAAGCCAACACTGGTTTTTTATCTTCCAAAATAGGAAAGCTCATTAAATTTGGAAGCCCGCTAAAATTACCTATTATATTTTTTTGATACTCGCCTCCAAAATATTTATAGCTTGCATAGCTTCCAAAATAACCTATCAAAGGTACACTATCAGAAATATCACTAAAAAGACCAAATGAAGATAGGCTTATAAGGACATTAGTATCTCCTTCAATTATTCCGCATACTTGTAAATACTCTAAATCTTCCCTCCAATTCAATGCCCAATTTTGATTGCCTTCTCCTGTTTTTGTTATAACTTCTTTTAATACAAAAGTAGAATTATTTTTAATAGTTTCTATTTTGTTGTTTATATACTCAATATATGAAGGCACTCCAATAGTTCTTTCAAACATATCATTAAGAACGGCACTTGTTATTGAAGTTGTTATATATCTTCCGCTTACTATTCTAAACTTTTTACCTGCATAGATTGAGCTTAAAAAATAAGTACCTCTTAAACCTTCTTTGTTAAACCAAAAAACTTCATTTTCTTTGGGCATATATTTGTCATTTCCAATATCTCCAATAATTGGATTTAAATCTGCTATTTTTTTGTTTGTGTTTGGCTCAATTACTTGAAGAATGGAATCATTTAAAAAAGAAAGTGAAGTAGTTAAAAGGCCTGTGCTTACTGCAGTATAATCAGCATTTTTGAATGGGCTTAAAAGAGGTATATCAAAATCTAAATCATGAACATCCTGTAATGCATTCTCATCTGTAAATGGATTATAGGTGTTTGCAAGCCCAAAATAATTTAATATAGTTCCTGATGACATAAAATTTCCTTAAAATTTTGTTTTATTCAACTTTTTCCCGCCGCAAAAAGTTGCAAAAAGTGCAAATATCATAGATTGATATTCTAAAAACATAGATTAAATATAATGTGATACTATAAATTCAGATTGAAAATACAGTTCTTTGCGAAGAGTATCTGAAGGATATAAGGTTCTTTTCGTTCTAAATGTCTGTCTTTTGTCATAAAATAAACGAATATATTTAATTAATTTATTTTTCTATCACTGATATTAGTAATGTTTTTTAATTCTTTTCTAATAACCATTATAAAATATCCTCAAATATATTATTTTCTATATCTTTAATTCTTTTTTTAGTAAGTTCTGTGTAATTCTCATCTATATCTATACCTATATAATTTCTATTGCCTATCATAGCACAAGCTACTGCTGTTGTACCAGAACCATTAAAAGGATCTAATATCGTATCATTATCCTTTGTAGATGCAAGTATTATTCTTATTAATAAATCTATTGGCTTTTGAGTGGGGTGCTTTCCATAAATTTTTTCATTTTTAGCAGGTGTTGATATAGACCAAACACTCCTCATTTGCTTACCTTTTGACTTTAATTTATCTTTTTCAAAATCCAAATTTTTCATTAAATCATAATTATAAAAATGTTTTGCTTTTTTATTTTTTTTTGCCCATATAAGTGTTTCATGACTATGAGCGAAAACATTACAACTTAAATTAGGAGCTGCATTAGGTTTGTACCAAGCTATATCATTTAATATATAAAAGTTCAATTTTTCTAATATAAAACCGCATTTATATATACTATGATTCGTACCGCTTATCCATATAGTACCATTATCTTTTAAAACTTTTCTGCATTTTGATATCCAAGTTTCATGAAAGGCAACATCTTGATCGAATCCTAAACTTATATCCCATTCACCTTTATTTACACTTACTCTTTTTCCGCTATGACAAGTTGTTCCATTATTAGACAAATTATAAGGAGGATCTGCAAATATCATATCTATACTATTTTCTTCTAAAGTATCCAATATTTCCAAACAATTACCATTTATTAAAGTATCCAAAATTATTACCTATTAACTAAAATATTGTAATTATTATAAACTAAATTATTTTTCTATCAATAAAAGTTTAAAATAATTAGCTCTCAGAATAGGTTAAAAGACTCTCCAACTTCTTCCTTCGCTCTTCTTGGTCATATAAATAATTAGTGCGTTTTACATTCATCTTTGATAACTCAGCATCAACTATTAAATGATTGTTTTCAAACTTATAATTAATGCTCCTCACATTCATCTCTACAGTCTTAGAACCACAGTCAAAAAAACATATAAACTTCTCATAAAGTATATTGCTTCTCTCTGATGTTATTATAATATTTCTCTTGTCATATCCTGAAACATCAAATAAAGCAAAACCATTTTTACAGTACTTTCTTTGACTATGCTCTCCGTCTTCAACTTGAAACAATGCACTAACATTACTTTCTTTGTCTTCAAAACCATCAGAAAAAAATATAGCTATCTTTGTAATATTACAAACATGATTACATATATCTTTATAATATTTATCTATATCAGAAAGTTTCACACTGTTTTGCTGTTTGTAATTGGGGTATTTTCTTGTCTCTATTGCACTATCAATATCTATTATATCGCTTGAATAAACTTCATTTAAATGGCTTTCTATAATTGTAAAATCATTGAAATCTATTATTTTATAAAAATTGTTTGTAGGTTTTAATATACACTCTACACATTCATTTATATTAATATCTGTTAAATTATAATTTATGTTTTTTAGCTGAACGCTCTCTTTTTTCTCTTGATTAGTTAAAAACTGATAAGCATATTCATAGGCAAGGTCATAATTTTCAAGTTTATAATTAAGCTCAAAAATATCTGTTTTTATACCTATCTCTTTTTCTAATGGTATGGATGGATATAGTTTATCTGCACCAACTATCTTTGGAAGAGCTCTATAAACTTCTTTAGCCTCTCCATTTTCATCTATGATGCTGTCTTTCATTTTTATTATGTATCTGCTTACCAAATCTGAAGAATCTTCTGTATATTCACTCTCTGAAAAATGATTATTATGCCAGTTAAGTTTTTTAGTTGGAATATTAGAAAACTCTTTAAAATAAAATGTATTGTTAATATCAATACCCCAAGAGTAGCTTTTTGATATATTCTCTTCTACCTCATCAAGTATATCAGAAACATTCTTACCGCTAAAAGACATTGTTATTTGTTTGTCATTATTTAAATCGATGTTTTTCTCATCAAAAATTATGCCCATCTCTTCTATTTTTTCTCTGAGAGATAAAACTATATCAAGAACTCCTTTTGTAGATTCTAAAATTAAATCCCCTTGTATATATTGATGAAGAAGCCTTCCCCATATAGGTATAACTGTAACATTTAAGCCAGAATTATCTATGCTTTCAATATAGCCAACAAATTTTTTAGAGCCATTTAAAAAATATTCCACTTTATCGTTTATATTTATATTGTCTAATGGAATATTAAAACTTATTTTTCCAGAGCTTCCGCCTCTTTTATTTAAATTAAACTCATAGGCTTTATAAAAGTTTTCTGTATATATTATTTCTCTTTCTGTGTAATATTTATTATTATAGTGGGGAATTATTTTTATATAGCTTCCAGTTTCTTCAAATTTTTTATAATCACTTGGAGGAAGTTTGTATATACCGCTTAAAAAATGATAAGGCATAATCATATTAAAACACCTCTTCTATATCTTATATAAGCATTTGTGCAAGTTTGATTGGTGTCTAAATAAAATATATTATCTCCGACATTAAGCTCTGGTCTTATGCCTTTATAATCATATATAATTCCATTTACTTTTAAAACTTCTCCGTCAAAATCAACAGTGCATCTAGTAACATTTATATTGTTTATGTTCGCCTCTATGCCGAAATTTTGCTTGTTTGCAAATAAGAAATAAAGCTCATCTCCAATTATATTATTAAACTCTAGGCTAAATGACACAGCAGTAGGCACTAAACTTAAAGATTTGTAATATATATCCTGTTTATTATCATTTGTGATGTTTAATTTGTAAGTGTCTTCTTTTTGCCTTAAAAAAGTTTTGTCCAATGATTCAAGAGAAATGTTTATAACGCCTAAATTGTTTATATATTTTACAGTATATCCTCCAACAGAAGTCATTATATATTCTGCCTCATAAATCTCATTTTCAAACTCTATTCTTATAAAATATTTATTTGAGTTATTTGAAAGAATCATAGTGGTGTATTTTGTATATTGAGATTCTATTTTTACCCATTTTCCTAAATTATCTTTATATTCAAAAATAGGTATTGCAAAATCAAGTTTTCTTCCTGATGATATGATTCCTATACCAGATTTTATTGATGTATATTTATTACCTTCTATTGTTTTTAAGTCTAATTTTATATCTGATAATTTTATCTGAGAAGTTAAATCTATTAAATCCAAAATATCTTCATTATGCCCATTTCTTACAATTAACTTAAAATTATATGACATATTCTCTCCAGATATGTTATTTTCTTATATAATCTATGTATAAAATATAAGTGATTATAAGAAATGTTGATAAACTGTTAATAAGTGCATAATAATTATCAACTTACTAACGAAAGTTTAAAATAATTTTTTTATAAATTTTATTTTTGAATTTATGAAATTTAGAAAATTAAATATTTGTTTATAATAAATAACTTATCAACATCTTATAAAATAATTTTTTTAGTTTCTTCTTATATATAAAACTTATCAACATATTAACGTTATAATAATAACAATAAATTTTTAAAATTTAAAAATATATTATATTAATACATATACGGAATCTAATAGTTCAAAAATTGAATTCAAATTTAAATAAATTATTTAATGAATTCAATAATTAAATATGTTGATAAGTTGTTTATAATGTTGATAAGTTTAAATTTATATTATAAATTTTTTAATAAAATTTATAATATAAATTCATATTATAAATTCATTTTTTGAATTCAAAATTAGATTTTTTTAAATTTGTATGTTATAATAAAAATATGAGAATAACTCTTTATACTAATAAGAAAATAAAATTACTTATATCAAACATTATTTATGATATACAAAACTATAATTTCACAATATCTAAGTATGTAGAAAATATTGATAAAACTGATGAAATTAATGAAGATAAAGAGTCGATTATAAGACAATCTTTTCTTATAGACACTACTATGAAAGCTCTTAATGATTTTAATGATATAACATTGGGTAATTTATCATTAAATAAAAATATAGAGAATATAAATATTTTAATGAATAATATAATAGATAATTGTTATAGTTTATTTATATCAAAAAGAGTTAAAATTAAATTGGGTGAAGAGATAAGCTGTAATTACAATATTTTAATAGATAAAAATAAAATAGTTAATTGTATATTTTATGTTTTTATGTTTATTTATAATTTGATTAAGTCTAATAGTTTTATAGATTTAGTATATAGTTTTGTTAATTATGAAGATGAGAGATTTTTATTTTTTAGTGAAAAGAGTTCTTTATTAAATTTTAGTAAAGATAATATTCTTATAAGTATTAGCTTTGATTCTAATAATATACCTGAAGATATAAAAAGAAAGCTTTTCAAAACTCCATTAATAAGTTATAATGGAAGACATTTTAATAATATATTTTTATATACAGCTTATTATATTATTAATAGGCATTCAGGAAATATTTGGTTTGATAATATAGGAAGTAAGACAAGAATAAATATTATATTTCCTATTAGAAAATAGGTTTATGAATTATATATTTAATTATTTGCTTTTAATATTTTATTTACTATCATTTGTAATAGGTTTTTCTACAATATTTTATTCTATTGTTTATTATGTAATAGAGAGAGTTTTATGGCTTAAATATTATATAATATTTTTATTTACATTTGGAAT
This sequence comes from Brachyspira pilosicoli, assembly GCF_008016535.1. Lineage (GTDB taxonomy): Bacteria > Spirochaetota > Brachyspiria > Brachyspirales > Brachyspiraceae > Brachyspira > Brachyspira pilosicoli_A. The sequence goes on along the minus strand of NZ_SAXY01000055.1, from coordinate 64,735 downwards.
ATTAATTTTTATAAGGACTATAAGATTAATAACGCTTTTAACTCTTCCATCTTTTGTTTCTAATAATATTTTTAGTATACTTTATTTCTTTATATTAACTTTAGCTATGGCATTAATGCTTTATTTTATACCTGCATTTTTATATAGGTTTTTAAAAATAAAGTGGAGCTTGAAGACAAATTTATCTTATTTGATTTTATCTGTATTTTATTTTGTATTAAGTATTATAGGAATACTTATATCATTTAATATATATATTTTGTCTAGTATGATATTTTATATATCTATATTTTGTTTATTAGTGATAGGATTTTTGAATTATAAAAATATAGAAGATAAGACTATTAAATTTATAGTAAAAGTTTTAGGTATAATAACTATATTAATTTATCCTGTACTTATTTATCAGTTAATTATTTATAGAAAAGATATTATGAATATAAATTCTATAGATGTAACTTTGATGTTATTTTATACATGGTGGAATTTAGTGATGTTAGGTTATTTACTATGGTATTTCATAAGTATGATAAAATCTAATAATGATAGGATTTCTAGTAGATTATATAATAAGAATGAAGAATCAGATAATAATATAAAATTAGAAGATAAATTGGAAGAAAATGATTTTAATTTAACTAAGAGAGAAAAACAGATATTATCATATTTACTTTCTGGAAAGACAAATAAAGAAATATCATTAATTTTTGATATATCATTAAATACAGTTAATAATCATGTAGCTAATATATATTATAAATCTGGGGTAAAAAATAGAGTAGAACTTGTTAATAAATTTTCTAAGTATTAATTATAAATAAAAAAATAGTAAGCTAGTAAAGCTTACTATTTAATAATTTTTTAATTAAAAAAAAATTTTTATTATTCATCTATAGGCATAACATCTAAAATAGAATTAGCCAAAGAGTTTAGTACTTCTTTTCTTAAAGCACCATCTTTCATATACATTTCTAGTCTTTTTTTAGCTTCAGCAACTTTTTCTTCTCTAATATCAGGAGATTGTTTAACTAAATCAACTAATTTTTTATTTTGCAAAGCTATTTTAGATTCATTTGATATATCAATTCTATCAGAACCTAATTGAGATGGTTTATCTGAATATTTTACTTTAGAATTAAATTGTATGTTTTGTGTGCCGCCTATTTTATCAATTGTCATAATCTGACTCCTTACATAGTATATTTTCGGCATTAGATTTGCATACTTTAGATTTTCTATTATCAATAATGATGCAAAATTCTCCTTTATCAAGTATACTATTATTGTTAAAAAAAGCAAGTATATTAGAAGCTTTATCTCTTATGATTTGTTCAAATTTTTTAGTAAGCTCTCTTCCGATAACAATGTAAGTATTTTCTCCAAATATGTTAACAATATCTTCTGTACATGCTTTTATTCTATGCACAGATTCATATAATACTATAATATTTTTTTCGTTTGAGTATAATTCTTTTAATTGATTTTTTCTTTTACCAGATTTATTTGATAAGAAACCTACAAATAAAGTATTGCCAGAAATACCAGAAGCAGATAGCAATGTAGTAAAAGCAGATATACCACCAACAGGAATAATTTTAATATTGTTTTCTATAGCCTTACTAATTATACTTAAACCGGGGTCACTTATACAAGGAGTACCAGCATCACTTACAATAGCAACAGAGCTTCCATTTATAATATTATTTATGTATTCATTAATTTTTTTTTCTGTTGAGTGGCTATGGTAAGAATAAACAGTTTTTTTAATATTATAAGTATTTAGGAGTTTAAGGGTTACTCTGGTATCTTCCGCGAGAATGAAGTCAACATTACTTAATATTTTCAAGGCTCTTATAGTTATATCTTCCATATTACCTATAGGAGTAGCCACCACATATATAGCGGATTGTTCTATGTTTATGTTATTGTTTAAGTTAATATTTTCCATATATTTATTTTAATTTATAAAATATAATTTGCAATAGTATAAATGTTTCACATGAAACATTTTGCTTTATTTTTACTATTAAAAACTCTGTTGTATAAAATTTATATTTAAATAAACAGTATAAATATTTATTAATTTGTCTTTATAAATATGTTTCATGTGAAACATTTTTAACTCCATTGCTAATTTTTAAAACCTTTTATCCGAAATTTATAAACGTGAGGATGATAAAATGACTGAACAAAAGTTTTACTATAAATCTAATACTCTAAAAGAATTTAGTTGCGATAATAATGACGAGAAATTAATACATATATTAAATAATAAAGGATATAATATCTACTCTATTAAGCAAAAAACTAATCAGCTTATACCATATCATGAACACCCTTCCGAAGAAATGGTAATTGTTTTAAGCGGTAAAATTAGGTATGTAGTAGAAGAAGAAGTTGTAGACCTAGAAGAAGGTGATGTTATTAAAGTAAAACCGCATTCTATACACTCTATGATTAGTGTTGCAGAAGAAGCTTATTCTAATTTGTTATTAGTATTCCTTTAATTGTTTATTAATAATTCTTCTGTATTATCTGTTATACCTTCTATATAGTTGCCATTGCAAATCTTATTAAAATCGCAGTACTCGCAGTGCGTGCCTACATTTTTATCGAAAGCCCTATCATATCTTATGTCATTTATTATCTCATCAAACCATTCGCCTATATATTGTATTGATTCCTTTGTAAAATCTATTGTATCAAATTTGTCATCATCAAAATGATAATATGAACCATTGGTTACCTTAAAATTTAAAGAGTCTAGTATAAAAGCATAAAGTTTAAGCTGAAGAGTTTTTCTCTCTCTCTCTGTATTATCTTCACCCAAATCATAATACCTGTTTGTTTTATAATCCACTATCTGCAAAGAACCATCTGCAGATAAATCTATTCTGTCTATACGTCCAAATAATATATAATCTTTTATTTTTGTTTCTTTATAGCTTTCTATTTGATAAGGAACTTTTTGACCAAAAGAATTAAAGAAATTTGAAAGCATATATAAACCTTTCTCTCCAAGCTCTTTTTCTTCTTCCCTGCTATTAAAAAAAGACCTTATGCCGCTTCTCTTCCAAACTTCTCTAAATATGTTATGTAAACTCTCTAAATTCCTCTCTTCAGCACGTAATTGATAAAACTCTTTGCATGCTAAATGTATAGCATTACCAAATATAAAATATACATTTACCCCTCTTTTATATTTTTTAAAAGGCTTTTCTATATAAGTGTATCTATACTTTCTCGGACAAAGTAAATATGTGGACATACTATATTCGCTAAATCTTTGAAGTTTTTTTGATTCCATATTTTTATCTATTTGTATATTTACTTAATAGTTCCACTATATCAGTATCAGTAGTTAAATCAACAGCCTTGCCATCATTTACATTTTCTAAATTAGCATTGGCATTGTTTTTTAATAATATCTCAACAGCCTTATAACTCTGTGAAGCAGAAGCAAAATGCAAAGCACTCCAACCATCATAGTCTTGAGCATTGATGTTAGCACCATATTTTAACAAAGTATTTATTGCTGCTATTTCATTATTCATAGATGCCCACATTAAAGGAGTTGTTCCTGTATCATCTTCTATATCTACAAGATTATTTATTTTCTTTGCAGCATATGATTGCATTATAGTTTCTATTATATCAGAATACCCTCTTGATGCCGCTATATGTATTGCCATAGCAGAATCTATATCATCTTTTGCCTCAAGATTTGCACCATAGTCTAAAAGTATTTTAACTATTTCATTATATCCATAATAGCAGGCAAGAAGAAGAGGAGTATCTCCATCTGCATACCATTTTTCATTATCATTAGTTATTATAGTATCTTTGGGGAGTTTAACTTCCATATCTATTTTTTTATTTTCTAATAATTCTTTAACTACTTCTTTATTATTATATTGAACAGCTCTATGCAATAAACTCCAACCATACTCATCTTTTATATTAACATTAGTTACAAGTTTTATTATATTTATAGCAATATCTGTTTTGCCGTCTTTTAATGCATTAAATAATCCTTGATTATCAGTATTATATTTTTGATTATTGTTTTGAGCATAGATATTTGAAATTGATAAAATATTAAATAAAATTATGAATAACAATGCTATTTTTCTCATCAAGCCAGCTCCGAAGTTATGTTAATTTAATTATATTATAATACATTTTAACACAATTATCAATATATCATATAAACATCTATTTAAATAATTATATTATTTTTTAAATATTTAAAATATAAAAATAATGAGATTACATTTATATAATAAAAAATAAATACACTATAAATATATATCGTATTAATTTTTGTGAGGCTTATATTTATCTAATAGTCTTTTTATAGAATCGTATTTAAAACCTTTTCTCATTAAGGTTCTTATAATATAGTCATTTCTTTTATCTTTATTTTCATAGATTTTATAATATTTTCTAATAGCATTTTTTAATAATCTTATTTCATTTTTTTCTGTTATTAAATGAGAAACTCTATCTATTGTTTTGTTTTTTAATTTAGCTTTTTTAAGAGCATCAAGAATATATCTTTTACTTTTGCCTTTTAATTTTAAGCTATTAACAGTAATTTTTGCAAACCTTCTGTCATCAATAAGTTCATATTCTTTGCAGTAAGCTATAGCATAATTAATAAATCTTTTTTTATGACCTTTTTTAAGTAACTTATCTCTAAGCATACCCTCACTTAAAAAACTTCTTCTTAATGCATTAACAGCAGATTTTTTAGCGGCAGCCTCATAAGCTCTCATTCTTATATGTGGTATTTCATCATATTCCAATTCCATACCTTCATAAATATCAAGTTCATAAGTGCCATTTTTTGGTATAGTAAAATATTCTCCGCCGGATACTTTTATATAGATTTTATTATTTTTTAATTTCATTTTAAGGATAGTCATAAATATAATATATATCAAAAGTATAAGTTTTTCAACATTATTGTTTATTATAATAACCGCACGGTAAGCAAAACAAAAAATATGAATTAATTTTAGATTGCAGTTTTAATTAACTTTTTAAATTATGTTTAACGTGCGAGAAACAAATGCAAAAAATTTAATAAAAGCTTGGGCGGGTTTTAACATTTTTAATTAAGCAAAAAAACAAATAAAGATTAATCTGTTAAATACAAACATCAAATTTAAAAGGGCGGGGAATGTAAGTAAATTTTAAAATTTAAATTATAGTAGATATGAGTAAGTTTAATTCAAATATTACAGCTAATTCTGAAAATTCTTAAAAGTTATAAAAGTATAAAAAATAAAAAGCCCTACTGATTAAAAATATCAGAAGGGTTTTTTATAATAAAAAGTTTATTTAAAAATTTACTTTATTAATTTTTTCATGTATCTAAAAAAGTCTTCTTTTTCTTTCGGTGAAATCATACAAGTATTTAAAAACACTTCCATAATCTCTTGATTAACACTAGCCATAGCAGCTTTAACAGCCAAAGCCTGATTAAGTATATCTCCGCAATATTCTCCTTTAATGAGCATTTTTTTCATTCCGTTTATTTGTCCTTCTATTCTGTTTAATCTGATTATAAGTTTTTTTCTTTTTTCTACAATTTCTTCTCTTCCAAATTTAGAAACTTTACTATCATCACCTAAATATTTATTCCAAGCCTTAAGTCCGCCTTCAAGAATATATAGATTATCAAACCCTACACTTTTCATATATGAAGCAGCATCAACACTTATTTTGCCAACAGAGCAATAAATCAAATAAGTAATATTTTTATCAAGTTTTTCTATTTCTCTTTTAAATACTCTAGGTCTTAAAAAATCTATTAACAAAGAATTTTCTATCATTCCCTCATAATTATGCTCTAATTCTGTTCTTACATCCAAAATTATAAAATCATCTAATTCTTCCATTTTTTTTTCAAATTCTGAAGGTGTTAATGTGTTAATTCCATTGTCTAATATCATATAAAATCCTTGATTCTTTTATTACTATTACGTATAAATATTATATAACAAAAATAACTTTTTACAAAATATTTTGAATTATTTTTCTAAAATTATTATTTTAAAAATTATTATTAATTATTAATTCTTATTAAAAAACTATCATACTTTTACTTGCAAAACGAGGCATTTAATTATATTATTAAACGAAAATATTTTTAAATATTAGGTTATGATATATTAGGAGATATTATGACGCATTTAGAGTTGAGAGAAAAGTTCAAAGAGTTTTTTAAAAGTAAAAAACATGCTATAGAGAAATCATCATCGTTAATACCAATAGATGACCCTAGTTTATTATTTACAACAGCAGGTATGCTTCAGTTTAAGCCATACTATGCTGGAATAAAAAAAGCACCATATTCAAGAGTTGCCACTATACAGAAATGTTTTAGATTATCAGATTTAGAGAATATAGGGAAAACAGCAAGACACCATACATTTTTTGAGATGTTTGGTAATTTTTGTTTTATGGGAGATTATTTTAAGAAAGAAGCTATTGAGTTTGCTTGGGAGTTTTCCACACAGGTGATAAAGCTTCCTGTTGAGAGAATATATGTATCTATTTATGAGAAAGATGATGATGCATTTAAGATTTGGAATGAACATATAGGAATACCAAAAGAAAAAATTGTTAGGCTTGGAAAGAAGGATAATTTTTGGGGACCTGCGGGAGATTCTGGAGCTTGCGGACCTTGCAGTGAGCTTTATATTGACATGGGTGAAGAAAAAGGATGTGGTAAACCTGATTGTTTTGTGGGATGTGATTGCGAGAGGTATTTAGAGTTTTGGAATTTAGTATTTAATGAGTTTTTTCAAGATGTTGATGGCAATTTAACTCCGCTTCAGAATGTTGGTATAGATACAGGAATGGGGCTTGAGAGACTTTGTTATATTATGCAGGGAGTTGAGAGCAATTATCAGACTGATGTAATGAAGCCTATTGTTGATGCTATTTTAAATAAGCTTAATGTTAAGTATGAAGGAAACAATAAAACAAAAATAAATTTATTAGCAGACCATTTAAGAGCTTTGGTGTTTGTTTTAGCTGAAGGCTGTAAACCGTCCAATGAGGGAAGAGGATATGTTTTAAGAAGGCTTTTAAGAAGAGCTTTAAAAACTGCTAATGATTTAGGTCATAAAGGAGCTTTCTTAAATGAGCTTACTTCTGCTGTAATTAATGTTTATAAAGATATATATGATTATCTTCCAAAAGAAGAAGAGAATATTAAAAAGATATTATTAGAAGAAGAGAATAAATTTTTAAGCACAATATCTGCTGGTATGAATAAACTTTACAGTGTAATGAAAGAAAACAAGGAAAGTAAAGTAATATCAGGTAAAGATGCTTTTATGCTTTTTGATACTTATGGGCTTCCTTTTGACATTACAGAAGAAGAAGCTAATGATCATGGTTTTACAGTTGATAAGAAAGGCTTTGAAGATGCAATGGAAGAACAGAAAAAAAGAAGCAGGGGAACAGGAGAAGATAAAAAGTCTAAATTTGGTTTTGTTGAAAATTATGAAACAAAATATGTCGGCGAAGAGAGAGAGAGTTTGATTAACGGAGTAAAATCAAAGATAGTAGCTTTATATGAGAATGAAGAGAAAAAAGAAAGTGCATCATCTTCTAATGCAGCTGTAATTACAGAATCATCACCTTTTTATGGAGAGATGGGAGGACAAGTTGGAGATAATGGCTTTATAGAGATTTCTAACGGAGAAAAATTAAAAGTAGTAGACACGCAAAAAAAAGAAAACACTATTATACATATAGTTGATTGTGATAATAAAACTTTGAAAGTTGGAGAAGAGATAAAACTTTTAGTTAATTTTGACAGAAGAAGTGCTATAAGAAAAAACCACACAGCAACACATATACTTCAAAAAGTTTTAGAGCTAACACTTGGAAATCATATTAATCAAGCAGGAAGTTTTGTTTGTGAAGATTATTTGAGATTTGACTTTACCCACCCAGATTCTATTAATGAAGAAACTTTAATAAACATAGAAAATCAAGTTAATGAAATAGTATTTAAATCAATGCCTGCAGTAATAAAATATATGCCGAAAGAAGAGGCTATAGCTTCTGGAGCTAAGGCATTATTTGGAGAGAAATATCCGGACACTGTAAGAATACTTGATATTGGCGAAGGTTTTTCTGTTGAGCTTTGCGGGGGAAGCCATTTGACAAATACATCTGAAGTTGGTTATTTTCATATAGTAAGTGAAGGTTCTGTTGCAAGCGGTGTGAGAAGAATTGAAGCTATTACTGGGCTTAATGCTGCTAAAGAGGCTACAAATTTATTTAATAAAGTAAAAAGTTTAAGCCATATACTTAATGCAAACAAAGCAGACGAGCTTACAATTAGAGCAGAAAACTTGCAAGCAGAAATAAAAAAATTACAAAAAGAAAATAAACAATTAAAGACTTCCGGCTCATCTTCTAAAGCGTTTATTGATAATTATGAAGATTTAAATGGAATTAAGTTTTACAATTTGGAGTTTGATGAAGATATAAAAGATATAAGGCTTTATGCTGATACTATAAAAGAGAGAATTAAAGATTCTTTGGCTTTTATGATAAGTAAAACAAATAATTCTATAATAGTTCAGGTTACAGGTAATGTTTTAAAAGAAAAAAACATATTGGCTAATTCTTTAATTAAAGATATAATATCAACTGCAGGGGGCAGAGGCGGAGGAAAAGATAGTTTTGCTCAAGGCTCTATAGAAAATATCGAAAAAGCAAAAGAAGCTATTAATAAAATAAAGAGTAGTTTATAAATGAAAAAAGTTTTAAGTATTATCATTATCATATTATTTTCTGTATCTTGTTCACAGAAAGATTTAACTTTAAGAAGACTCGATGATGTTAATAAGGCATCAAAAAAATTACAAAATAATAAAGATGATGAAAAGGTTTTATTAGAAGTACTTAATGCGGCACAAAATGGAGGAAGAGAGGTTAGAGCAGAGGCTATATGGGTGCTTAGTAATATAGAGGCAGAAATAGCTTATAGTGATTTTTTAAAGTCTAGTGTTGAAGATCCTGATTTTAATGTTCGCTGTTTATCTATACATGGGCTTGGAAAGTTAGAAGCTAAAACTCCTGAAGCAATAGACAGCATAAAAAGAGCTATATCTGATACTGATTTGCAGGTACAAATAGAGGCTTTGAAAGTTGCAGGTAATTTAAAAGCTCCTGAACTTTTAAACTCCATACTTGGCAGTTTATCTAGTGAAAACAAATGGGTAAGAATGGCAGCTATTGAAGCTTTGAAAGATTATGAAGATAATAGGGTGGACCGTTCTCTTAATTTGCTTTCTTCTACGGATAATGATTATGCTGTAAAATCTACTATAGAGCAGGTTTTAAAATATAGAAATGAAAAAGGAATGTAAAAATAATATATGTTTGTTAATAAAAAAATAATTTATTTATTAATAATTTTCTCTTTTATAAATATTTTTATTTTTTCATGCAGAAGTATGGGAAATTCTGTTGTGGTTATAGATGATATAATATCTACAAATAGAATAGTTGCCGTTGCTTCTTTTACTTTCCCAAAGAGTATGACTAATGTAAATATAGATAGATTAAAATATTTAAATACAGAAATATATGCTGATGTTGTATTAAATAGTTTTATAAGTAATTTTAATTCTCAAAGTAAGTTAATAAAACTTGTAACTTTAGAAGAGGCTTTAGGTGATTTAGCTTTTTCTAAACTTCCAAATCACTATATATTAGGTTCTGATTATGTGGCTGCTACGGGAACTATAGCTACAAATAAATTAGATGATGATACTATATCTTTGCTTAGAGATAAAAATATATCAGGGGTTATGTATGCTGATTCTGAGATGTCTTTTTGGGCACAGAGCATTGATATAAACTTTGATATATATGATTTAAATGGCAATAATTTATGGCTAGATACTTTAGAAGGATATTCTTATTATATTATAGGAGATACTGGTTCTCCTACTAAGCAGATGAATTATCAGATAGTAATAGCTGATGTTGTAAAATTTCAACAGAAGCATGCTGATGAATTATACATTATAATAGATGAAGCAGTATCTAATGGAGTATATACTTTAAAAAATAAAGTACCATATGCTTTTAGTACTAATGATATTTTGTTTACTCAAAAGACATTTAGTTTAACTAATGAAGAATATGCAAAAAAGGCAGGTATAAAATAATGGCAGACAGACAAAAAATAGAATTAAGTTTTAGTGATATTGATGAGTTTAAGTTTAAAAGACCTTTAAAAGGTTATATTACAAAACTTGATAATGATAGATATGTTATTAGTAATGATGATTTAGCTATTAGGGGTACTGGTAAAACTCCTAAAGAGGCTGCCGAGATGATTAAAGATCAATTTATCAATTTGGCAAATGATGTGATGTATAAATCTAAATATGCACCTTTAAGCGAGAGAGAAAGAAAAAAGGTAAGCATTATACAATCTATATGTGATATTATTTAAATATTATATATAGATTTTTTATTATCAAGAACTTCTATTAACATTTTAGGAAATTAAATATGCTATTAACTACTGAATTAAAAAATGAAACATTGAAAAAATTTGAAGGAAAAAAAATAGCTGTGCTTCATGGAGGCATCAGCGATGAGAGAGAAGTTTCTCTTAGAAGCGGCAAGAATGTTTTTGAAGCTTTAACTTCCTACAAAGAATTGAAAGACAATACTATACTAATAGATGTAAAAGATTATTATGAATTGGTTGAAACTCTAAAAAAAGAAAATGTTGAATATTGTTATAATATATTGCATGGCACTTTTGGTGAAGATGGCACTATTCAAGGGCTTTTGGATTGTCTTAATATTAAATACACGGGTGAAAATACTTTAGTTAGTTCTCTTTGTATGAATAAGGTTTATACAAAAAGAATATGGCTTTCTTCAAATATTTCTACTGTTGATTTTCAGCTTCTTGAAGATGCTGTAAAAAATAATAGTCTTTCTTTTGATTTCCCTATAATATTGAAACCTATTTCAAGCGGTTCTAGTGTGGGTGTTTCTCTAATTAAAACTAAAGATGAATTTGAAAATATTGTTAAAGATATAAAAGATACTCATAATTATTTTTTAGAGCCATACATTAAAGGTAAAGAAGTAACTGTTGGTCTTGTAGTTGATAATGATGATATATATGTGTTTCCTATACTTGGTATTAATCCAAAAAATGAAATATATGATTATGATGCTAAATATACTCCGGGAAAAACAGAGATGGAGATACCTGCTAAATTAGATAAACAAGTAGAAAATAAATTAATAGAAAATTGTAAGAAGGCTTATGATGTTTTAGGCTGTGAAGGTCTTTGCAGAATAGATGCTATAATTGCTGAAGATGGTTTTATCAACTTGATGGAAGTTAATACTCAAGGCGGTATGACAAATACTTCCGATATACCAGCTATGGCAAGAAATATCAATATGCCTTTTGAAGATGTTGTTTTATATATACTTTCTCTTGCTTATAAAAATGTATAAAATTATCTATTGACAAATATTGAAAAATTAGTATATTATACTAAATGATATTAATTATTAATTAAATAATTTCTTCATAAGATAGAGGTTTGTAAAATATGAACAACACCAGAAACACAATACAAAAACAAGTAATATTAAGTGCTGTACGGGAATTAAAAAATCACCCTACATCAGAAGAGGTTTATAATTATATTAAACCAAACTTTCCTTCTATTAGTTTAGGAACAGTTTATAGAAATCTTAATTTACTTTCTGAAAACAATGAGATACAAAAAATTTCTATAATAGACGATGCTGTGAGGTTTGACCATATCACAGATGAACATTATCACTTTCAGTGCGATAAATGTAAAAAGTTAATAGATATTAATTTGCCTTATAATAAAGAATTAGATGAAGCTGTTTCAAAAAAGTATAATGTAGAAATAAATAAGCATGACATTGTATTTATAGGCATTTGTAAGTCTTGCAAATCAGAATAATTTTTTATTAAAAGAGTAAGTATTTTCTTTTATACTTAAAACATTGTAAATTTATAAAATAATTTTTTTATTTATATTTATGAGAATAATAATTTTTAATAATTAAATTTTTTATATATATAAAATAATATATTAAAATTGTTGTTGTTCTTTTTATATACTTGTTTTTTATCTCTAAAAAATATAGAATAAATTAATTATTTTCATTCTAAAGGAAACCATAACATGTCAGCTAATATACTTGATGTAAGAGAATTATCAAAAAGCATAAGAGCAGAAATTAAAGAGAAGGTTGCTTTATTAAACAAGAAGCCTAGAATAGATTTTGTTTATTTTGATGATGATAAATCTACAGAGTTATATTTTACGCATGCCAAAAAAATGGCAGAGAATGTCGGAATGATAGGCGAGCTTCATAAGTTAGGTATAAACACAACAGAAAAAGATTTCATTACTCTAATAGAATATTTAAACGAAGAGAAAGATATTAGCGGTATAATGCTTCAAATGCCTTTGCCTAAGCACATAAGAAGAGAATTAGTTTATGAGACAATATCCGCAAAAAAAGATATTGATGCAATAAGCAATTTAAATCTTGGAAGAATTTTAACTTCTAATGATGAATTAATTCCTTGCACTGTAAAGAGTGTGATGACAATACTTGAACATTATAATGTTAAAATAGAAGGTGCTAATGCTGTGGTTGTTGGAAGGAGCGAGATAGTTGGAAAGCCTCTTGCTTTATCATTATTAAATAAATCTGCTACTGTTACAATAGCTCATTCAAAAACTAAAGATTTAAAAAGTGTTTGCAAAAATGCTGATATATTATGCGTGTCTATTGGAAAGGCAGAGTTTATTGACGCTGAATATATAAAAGAAAATGCTGTTGTTATAGATATAGGAATCAATGTGCTTGAAGATGGTTCTATTAAGGGAGATGTAAAGTTTGATGAGGCAGTTAATATTGCATCTATGATAACACCTGTACCTAATGGCGTTGGAAGTTTAACGACAACAATGCTTCTTTCAAACTTGCTTTATTTGCATACGAAGTATAATAATAATTAATTATAACTAATTTATGTTCTTGTTTTATTCAACTTTTTCCCGCGTACGAGCTGTACCACCTTTCCGCACGGTAATGCTATGCTTTAATTATAACTTTTTAGTCGTGCGGGGGATTGCCTTTTAATATACGATTAAATTATAAAATTTATCATAAAAATTCAGTCCTTTTTCTTCTTTGTGTCACGCCTTACCTAAAGGTACTCCTTTCAGTCGCCGGCACTTCCTTCGGTCGCAAAAGAAGTGGGGACGTGTACCACTACGGGTACGCTTCGCATAGGGCAAAGCCACCACAAATAAAAAACTTAAAAAATATTTTTAACAAACTTAAAAATTTTTACCATATAGTAACAAGCAATTTATATAGTATAAGAAGCAATACAACCGTTAAAGCTCCAGCTATACCTATAGCAAGACCAGACATAGCTCCTTCAGTCTCTCCCATTTCTATAGCCTTACTAGTGCCAACAGCATGCGATGCAGTACCTATTGCAATACCTATAGCTAAAGGCGATTTTATTCTAAATATTTTACAAACTATAGGGGCAATTATAGCACCCACAACCCCAGACACTATAACAGCAAGCACAGTGATAGATTTTACAGCACCAATACTATCTGCCACATCAACAGCTATTGCCGTAGTTATTGATTTTGGAAGAAGTGATAAAAGTATATTTTTTGATACGCCCATAATTTTTGCAGTGAAATATATTCCAACTATTCCAATGGCACTTCCTATTGCAATGCTTAAAAGTATTACTAGTAAATTCGCTTTTAATATTGGAAGGTTTCTATATATTGGAAGAGCTAACACAACAGTAGCAGGCCCAACTAATGCATTAATAAATTTTCCCCCGCTTTCATTATAAACACTATAAGGTACCCCCATAAAATAAATAGATAAACCTACAAGTATTACAGTTGTTACAAGAGGCGTTAATATTGGAAGTTTTGTTTTATTATAAATATAGTATGCTATGATATATGCTATTAAAGTTATTACTATTGAAATTAGCGGGTTGTCTTGAAATAGTGCTGTCATTTTATTTTCCTTTTTTTATTAACTATGTTTTCAAAGAACTGTGCAGATAAACCAGTTGCTACCATTATCACTACAACAAAAAATATGCATATTATAAGAAAGGGTATTATCTCATCTTTAATATATTTATATTCATCAACTATAGCTAAAGTGGCAGGTACAAATAATAAAGACATATTTTTTATTAATATATCGCTAGCCTCATCAATATCACTCTCTTTTATAATTCCAAAAACTAAAAGAAAGAATAGTAAAAACATTCCTATTACATTTCCCGGTATTGGAAGTTTTAGAGATTTACTTAATATGTATGATACTGAATAAATAAAAAATATTATAGAGAATTGTTTTATCAACTTCATTTTAGTAGAATCCAATAAATTATTTAAAAAAATTATTGTGATAAATTATATACCTAAAAAAATATTTTTCAATAGAGTATTTTTATAGTATTGTTTAGGAGTATGAGATATTGGACATTTTTTAGTATAAAAAAAGCAGTATCCTTGTTATAATATTTTGATATAAAAAACAAATAAAAGGATACTACTATGAAAAAAGATTATAGCACAGAATTTAAATTATTTATAGTGGATGAAGCATTAAAAACTAAAAATATTAAAAGATTTTTAAAGATGGAAAGAATAAATAAATCCACTTTTTATACTTGGCTTAAGAAATATAAAGACACTGGAACTGTCGCTAATTTTAGTACTAAGCCAAAAACTTCTCCAAATATCTTTAATAATCAAGAAGCTATTAATTTAATTATTAAACTCTATACTGAAGAGTATAGGGGAAAACATTATATTAAAGCATATTTAAATCGTAAAGGCATTAAGATAGGTGTTACAGCTATAGAGAATGTACTAAAAAGAAATAATCTTTGGAGATATAAAACAAAAAAGAAAAAGAAGCGATATGATAAACGAAAATTTGTCTCTAAAATACAAAAAGAAGGCAAAATAGTTCAAATAGACACTAAATATATCAAATTAGGCAGAAAAACAGTTTATCAATTCACAGCTGTAGATTTAGCTACTCGCTATAGTTGGAGAGAAATCTATGAGGATAAAACACCTTATAGTGCTTTATCTTTCTTAAAATATGTCTTAAAAACTTCACCTTTTAAGATACAATCTATACAAACTGCGACCGAAGGAAGTGCCTGTGGCAACAATGGTATGGAATATACATACCGCTGTATCAATACCTCTAAAATCAATATTTTTGATGAATACTGCTTAAAAAATAAATTAGAGAGGAGATATATTCCTGTAGCAACACCAAGATACAATGGCGTAGTAGAAAGAGTACAAGGCATAGACGAAAGAGAATTTTATTCACGATTAAAATACACATTTTTATAACAATCAAAGATTGATTTCTTCGTTATTGTATATTACAATCAAAGAAAGAATCAAAAATATTATAGCAAGTAAAAGTACAATATCTATGGCTCCATGACATTATAGTGTATAAAGCATTAAAAACTAAAAATATTAAAAGATTTCTAAAGATGGAAAGAATAAATAAATCCACTTTTTATACTTGGCTTAAGAAATATAAAGACACTGGAACTGTCGCTAATTTTAGCACTAAACCAAAAACTTCTCCAAATATCTTTAATAATCAAAAAGCTATTAATTTAATTATTGAACTCTATACTAAAGAATATCGAGGTAAGCATTATATTAAAGCATATTTAAATCGTAAAGGCATTAAGATAGGTGTTACAGCGATAGAGAATGTACTAAAAAGAAATAATCTTTGGAGATACAAAATAAAAAAGAAAAAGAAGCGATATGATAAACGAAAATTTGTCTCTAAAATACAAAAAGAGGGCAAAATAGTTCAAATAGACACTAAATATATCAAATTAGGCAGAAAAACAGTTTATCAATTCACAGCTGTAGATTTATCTGCTCGTTATAGTTGGAGGCAGATCTATGAGGATAAAACACCTTATAGTGCTTTATCTTTCTTAAAATATGTATTGAAAACTTCACCTTTTAGGATACAAGCTATACAAACAGACAATGGTATAGAATATACTTATCGCTGTATTAATACTCCTAAAATAAATATTTTTGATGAATACTGCTTAAAAAATAAATTAGAGAGAAGATATATTCCAGTAGCAACACCAAGATACAATGGTGTAGTAGAAAGAGTACACGGCATAGACGAAAGAGAATTTTATTCACGATTAAATAAAAATATCAAGTAGAATTATTAAGAGAAAAATTAAAAGAATATACACATTTTTATAACAATCAAAGATTGATTTCTTCGTTATTGTATATTACAATCAAAGAAAGAATCAAAAATATTATAGCAAGTAAAAGTACAATATCTATGGCTCCATGACATTAAAATAATAGTTTTATATCAAATTTTTTGTTGTTCTTTTTAACGCCTTCGCTTTGCGGACTTCGTCAAAAGAACCAAAAAGTGCAAATATTTTAACTCCATATTTTGGAATATATATAAAGTAATACCTATGTCTTAGATAAAATTAATTTTTGTTGCTTGTTTTATATTATTTATAATGTTTCAATCCACTTAAAAACTTCGTCCATTATATTGTTGCTGTCCATAGTCTCAAAAAATATCCCGTTAACTAAATTGTTATGATAAATTTCTTTGTTTTCAAATACAATACATTTAGCCAAGCCATCATTAAAACTATTAACTTTGTTTGAAAAATTAATTGAGTTTTGAACATCGCAAATAGGGTCTAATCCTGAGTGTATGCATAACACTTTATTTTTTTCGCTTCCATCTATATAGTTATAAGGGTTTGCTAAATCTCTATTATAATTCCATTCAAAAAGCTGATTGAGCATAGGAGTTATAATTTCATTGGTGCATACGTTTAAATCTGTTGGGCCTCCTAATGATATATACCCTTTAAAATTATTTATATCAACATTATATTTTTTTTGCATATCTTTATTATAAACAAGTAAAGCTCCTAAATGTGCACCTGCAGATGAGCCTACAACAACTATATCAGAATAGTCTATATTTTTTTCTTTTAATACAGAAAGTGCTTTATTAAAACCATTGAATACATCTTCTGTTTGAGCAGGGTATTTAGCTTTTTTGCTTAATCTATAACCTAATAGTATTGCATTAAAGCCTTCTTTTGCAAATCTTCTTCCAACAAATCTATATAAATCAGCACTTCCCTCTCTCCAGCCTCCGCCATGTATATATACTATTAATTGTTTTTTTGGCTTTTCATTTTCTTTTAATTGTGCTGGAAAATATAAAATATATTGTCTTTTGTTTTTGTCGTATTTAAATTTAGTTGGCTTAATTTTTTTATCTGCCTTAATAAAGTTAATAGCCATTACAGGATAGCTTAAATATTCTTTTATTAAGTTTTTATTTTTTTTTGTTTTTTTTATTTTCTTTACTTTATTATTCATAAAAAACTCCTAATATTTTTTAGTATAATATTTTTTTATGCATATAATATTTTTTATACATTAAAAATTTTTTTCAAAGATAAAATAAACTCATTTCTAAATAGTATAATCATACTAAAAATAACAATTATACCCGAACCAAAAGCAGCCAAACTACTCCAATAAAGAAAATTAAATAATGGTAAAACAATCATAAGCATAGATATGAAAGCAGCAGAAATTATATAAGAAACATATTCATTAAAATATTTATGGTCTATAATAGCTATTATAAGAATTGAAACATTTAATCCAAGAGATAAAAAAGGCATCACATAATTAAAAGACCATTTATAAAATCCGCTGAATATATCTATTATTATCATCAAAGGAAGAAGTATAAAAAACTCTATTAATAATTTTTGCCTCAAATAAAATATTGAAGCTGTAAAACATATATAGGTAAAATATGCAGATGCAACAGACACTATAGATATCATAGCCCAATTATATTTTGAAGAAGTTGATATATTAATAAGCATTATAATAATGACAGCACTTACAGCAACTAAAGAAACTATCTTTTTAGCATTAACTTTTTTTATTTTTTTATAATACCAATTATATGAAGGATACTCTTCGTAATATATATTATTTTTATTTTCTACTTCACTAAAACATAATGGGCATTTGTTAGCTTTTATTTCTAATTTACAATTATTGCAATAAGGCATTTTTCTACACTCCAAAATCATTAGAATAAATTTCTGTCTTTGTAACTTTTGAAATATTTTGAAAGAAGTGTTTTATAATATCTGTTTCTATAATTGTTCTATTGAATGTAATAGAGAGTTTATCATTAAAGCTGCATAAACCTACATTTAAAGGGCTATTTATTGTATTATAAACCACAGCCTCAAAATGATTAATATATTCTTTCATATCTTCTGGAAGAATGATATTTCCAAAGTTTGATAATGTGAGAGTTTTTAATTTATCTTCAAATAATTCAAAATTCAAATTAACCACAAAGTTTTTTATAAATAATGGAATAAATTTTGTTAGTATATTATTTTCTAATTTTGTGTTTTGGTAAATAAAGTTTTCTAATTTTTCTTTTTGAAGTTTTTCTCTCATTTCATTAGAAACTATTTTTATAATATCATCAAAGTTTAATTCATTATTAGTTTTTATTTTTATATTAACCACACCAAAAAAGTTTTTTAAAGATATTGAAGGAAATATTGTTCTCAAATTAACAGGAATGCATACCACTATATTTTTGCCGTCTAATCTATTTTTTATTTTTGCTTCATATATAGAATATGCCAAAAGTGAAGCAATGTATGCCGTGATAGTAATATTATATTTTTTACTTTCTTTTTTAATATTTTCCATATTCATAATACCATGAACAACATTGTTTCCATATATATTTAATTGCTTTCCTTTTATTAAATAAACATTTTTAATTTTCTTTTCTTTCATTGATATTTTTTTATTTTTTGTATGCATTTTAAAACTGTCATCATAGTCGCGAGTTGTATGTATGCTGTCTTTAAATACATCTTCATTGGGGTCATTAATTTGTTTTCCTAACAATGTGATATAATGATAAAGCAAGGATTTTAAAAAACTTATTAAAGCTGAAGCATCTGCAAGAGAGTGAAAAATCTCTACAGATATTCTATATTTATAATAAACAACCCTAACTAAATAACCATTATTAAGTTTATAGTTTATATTATAGCAAGGGTAATACTTCTCTTCTTCAATTAAAAGCCTTCTATTATTTTCTTCAAAGTAATTCCAAAATAGTCCTTTTTTTATAGCCAAAGCAAATGTTGGAAACCTTTTCATTGTGATGTCTAGGGCATTTTGCAGTATTGCTTCATTTACTTTATCTTTTAATACAGCTGATACTCTAAATATTGGAATGTTTTTTTTATTTTTTATAGATACAAAAAGTTTTGCGGCATTATCTAGCTTGTATAATTCTTTCATTTATTATGCTCTGTTTTTGATAATTTTACAATATAATATTAAATTATTTATTCTATTTTGCAACAATTAAAGATAATTAAATTCATAAAAAAGAGTTATTTTAAGTATTATAGTTCTTTTTTATTTTTTATTATAAATATACTAAAATAATTTTATTGAAATTGCAGTTCTTTTGCTATACCAATAAAAGAAGTAGGGGTGCGGGGGCTAGCCCCCGAATATAATAAAATTTAAAAACAAAAATTGATGAACTTAAAAGTTTTCAAATATATAATAAATTTTTTATTCAACTTTTTCCCGCGTACGAGCTGTACCACCTTGCCGCACGGTAATACCATGTTTTAATTATAACTTCTTATACGTGCGGGGGAATACCTTTTAATATACAATTAAATTATAAAATTTATAATAAAATGCAGTTCTTTTAGTTCTTTTATACCAATAAAAGAACTGGGGTGCTGCACGGTGTTTACTTCGTTAAGGGCAAAGCCCTGCAAATAATAAAAATAAAAAAAGTTAAAAATTTTTAGTATATTCTGGAATAAGTATATTTTGTTATATGATTTTTTTATTCAACTTTTCCTGCCTTCGCAGGCACTTCCTTCGGTCGCCCTGAAGGACTCCTTTCAGTCGCAGTGAGGACTTCGTCAAAGTTTTTACCCTTTGGGTACGCTTCGTGAAAGTGCAAACATTTTAACTCTTCTTCTGCAAATAAAAAACACTCGCTTTTTACAGCGAGTGCTTTATTATTTATTACTTTTAATCTTTAATAATAGTTGAAGTAGGGTCTTGTAAATAATCTCTTGTTAATTTAGCTACTTTTGGAGATAAAATTAAAAGTCCTACTAAGTTTGGTATAGCCATAAGACCATTTAAAGTGTCTGCTATAGACCATATTAAATCTAATTGAGCTACTGCCCCAATTATACCAACAATTAAAAATATAATTCTATAAGTATAAGAAGCAGCCCTATTTCTTTTAGTAAGATAACCTAAAGCAACAACACCATAATGCGACCAACCAACGAAAGTTGAGAAAGCAAATAATATTAATGATACAGTAAGTATTATAGAACCAATACTTCCCAAATGAGCACCAAAAGAAGCAGATATTAATTCAGCACCATTTAATGTAGTACCCTGATTAGCCTCTAAAAACATAATAGCTATAAGACCTGTTAAAGTACAAACAAAGAAAGTATCTATAAGTACTTCAAATATTCCCCATAAACCTTGCTCTATAGGGTTTTTAGAGTTACTAGCACCATGAGCCATAGGAGCAGTACCTAAACCAGCCTCATTTGAAAATACACCTCTTGCAAAACCAAATTTCATAGCTATCATTATAGAATAACCCATAAAACCAGCACCAACTTGTTTTAAGTTAAAAGCTTCAGAAAATATTCTCTGAAAAGAATGAGGAATCTTATCTAAATTTAAAGCTAAAATAATTATTCCAGCAACTAAATATATAACACACATAATAGGAACAAGCTTCTCTGTAACAGTAGCTATTCTTCTAATACCTCCAATTATTATAATAGCAGTTAAAACAACAACAACAATTCCAGTAATAATTTTAGGCACACCAAAGTTTTGATAAACAACAGCCGCCATAGCATTAGTTTGAGTCATGTTTCCCGCCCCAAAACAAGCCAAAGCAGCAAAAGCAGCAAATATACTTCCAAGCCAAGGCAAATTAGCACCCTTAGATATATAATACATAGGTCCGCCATGGTGACGACCTTGATCATCTTTAATTCTATAATAAACAGCTAATATGACCTCAGAATATTTTGTAACCATTCCAAAAAATGCAGCAAACCACATCCAAAATAAAGCCCCAGGTCCTCCTGCCACTATCGCAGTAGTAACTCCAGCAATATTTCCTGTACCAACAGTACTTGCTAATGCTGTACTTACTGCTTGAAAGGGCGTAATATTATCATCAGAATCCTGCTTCTTTGCTAAAGAACCAAAAGTATGTTTTACCCATAGAGGTATTTGCGTAATTTGTAAAAAACCAGTTCTAATGCTTAAAAATATACCAGTTCCAACCAACAAAGTTAGCATTATTGGACCCCATACAAAACCATTAATAATGCCGTTCACTTTTGCTATCATATCAAACATAAACATCTCCTTTTTTATCTAGTTTATTTAAATTTGATGTACTCCTTAAAATTAAATTTTTTTTATTTTTAAAATATTTTTTTAATCTCTATAAACCCTTTTCACCCTCTCACCTATACGAACCAATACCTCATGACTTATACTATCTATTTTTTTTGCCATAGTATTAGCATTGAGCCTCTCATCATTACCAAATATTAAAACCTCATCTTCTTCTTTTATATTATTTTCATTTCCTATGTCTACCATCATAATATCCATACATATCTTTCCTACTATAGGATAATATTTACCATTTATTTTAACCTCCCAATTATTAGAAAGTTTTCTTGACATTCCATCAGCATATCCTATAGGTACTACAGCAATATTAGTATCTTTGCTAGCCTTCCAAGTCATGCCATAAGAAACAGTTTCATTTCTCTTTATTTTTCTAGTTAAAATAATTTTAGATTTTAAATTGAGTATTGGCTTAAATCCAAAATCATGCAGCTTCTCTGTATAACCATAAAGCACTATGCCCGCTCTAACCATATCGAAGTATGCATTTTTATAATAAAGCAATGCAGCAGAATTAGCAGTATGAGCATTATTTATTTTTATGCCGTTTGTTTTTAAATTATTCAAAACTTCATTAAATACTCTTATTTGATTTTCTGTAAACTCTCTCGAAATATTATCAAACGTATCTGAAGCAGCATAATGAGTATTAATACCTTCTATCTCTAAAGTATTATATGATAAAACTTTTTTTGCTAAGTTTAATACATCTTTAGGTTTTGCCCCCATTCTATTTAAACCTGTATCTACTTTAATATGCAGTTTCAACTTTTTATTATACTTTTTCAAAAATCTATCATAATCATCTAAACATTCATCATTGCTTATAATAGGTGTTAAATTGTACCTGCAAACATATTCTGCTTCATTTCTAAAATGCTGAAACAAAACAATTATAGAAGTTTTTATTCCAACTTCTCTTATCTTTACACCCTCTTCCACAGTAGCAACCCCAAGTGCATCTACATTTAATTTTTCTAACTGCTCTGACATTCCTACAATACCATGACCATAAGCATTAGCCTTTACTATGCTTAGCAATTTAGTATTTCCTATCATAGAACGAATTATCTTTATATTGTTTTGTAATGCTTTTAGATCTATTTCTGCTATATTGTACATTTTATCTCCTAAGCATACTTAAGCTGCAGTATACATTTTGAGTTTATTATAGTTAATACTATAATAAGTATTACTATAAATCACAATATTGTTAATAATATAACTAATTTTCAGATAAAAAGAAAAATATGCTATAATAATAATATAATATTTTGTGTATTAATAAAACATATCAGGATTTTTAAAATCTTCTTTTAATGTTTCAAGAACTTTATTATCTTTAGAAAAAATATCATCTTCAATATTTGATAATTCTTTTTCTAATTCTTGTATTTCAGTATCTATTTTATATTCTGATTCACCAATTTTATTAATTTCTATCTCATCAGTATTAAATTCTTCTGTATCTAAATTTAATATTATATCGTCAGATTTTTCAGTTTCCACATTATCAACATTTGTAATAAATCCAGACATAATAGATTGGAATTTATTAAAACTCTCACTCAATTTACTAGTAACCATAAAGAATTCATGATTACTTTTAGCAGTTTTTACAGATAATTCATTTAAGAAAGCCATAGTACTAACAACTTCAGTAGCTCCAACACTATTAGCTTGAATAATCTCAGCAACCTCTTTATTAATTTGGTCTAATAAAGTAATTTGACTGTCTACCACATCACCACTATTAATCTGTTCTCGTACATTTTCTTTAACACCCATAGTAATATTATTTAAGTGTTTAATAGTTTCAAGCATATCTCTTCCGCCTATTTCAAGCTCGCTGTTTGCTGTATTAATTTCAGCAACAACCCTTGAAGTGTTTTCAGACATATCAAGTATATTTTCTAGAGATTTGCCGCTGTTATTAGCAAGTTCAACTGTTTCATCTATTCTCTTAGTAATAGTTTTAATAATGTTTGTAATAGTTTTTGTATTTTCTGCTGTATGCTCTGCGAGTAACCTAATTTCATCAGCAACTACAGAAAAACCTCTGCCTTGTTCACCAGCATGTGCCGCTTCTATAGCTGCGTTCATAGCTAATAGGTTTGTTTGCTCAGCGATACCTTGAATAACGTTAACTATCTCTTTAATTTGGTCAGAGCTTTCCTCAATACCTCTAACAGCTTCTATCACTTCATCTACCATATCTCCACCATCATGAGCATCTATAAGCAATTTTTTTGAGAAGGAATGTGCTTTAGTAATACTTTTTGCAACACTCGTAATATTAGATATCATCTCTTCTATAGAAGAAGATGTTTGCTCTACCGCAGATGCTTGCTTTTCCATGTTATCACTTATTTTATAAATTGTCTGTAATAATTCCTCTACAGCAATGGAAGCCGATGAAAATGCATGTTTCTGCTGCTCTGAAGAGTTTGTAACATTTTTTATTGAATTAATAATATTATTTACACTTGCTATATTTTGTGTAATACTAGCACTCTGATCATTTACCATTTGAGCGTTTGATTCTATTGCTTTATCTATTAATTTTATTTCATGAAATACATTATTACTTTCTGTTTTTAAATTTCCTATAATATCATCTAAAACATTAAGGAATAAGTTGAAGTTATATACTAATACTCCAATTTCATCATTATTTTTAGAATATATTCTTTTTCTTAAATCTCCTTTACCTCCTATAAGACCTTTAGCAGATTCTGTAGCTGAATCTATAGGTTTAAATAGTTGTCTTATAATATATAAATAAGTACCTGAAACTACTAAAAATATTATTATAACTATAGACAATATTATTGATATATCTCTTTCTATAGCAGAACTCTTTATTATACTAGTAAGATCTCTATAATATATAGCAATAACATTCAAATTTTTTATATAATACATTACAACCATAGTTCTATTTCCGCTTATATTAAGTATTGGCGTAACATAAAGATATTTATTGCCTAATTGAGAGCCAAACTCAGTAACATATTTAATTAAATTAGCAGATTTTTCTCTTAATACCAAATTAACATTTTCTAATATACTTTCTGATTCTGAAGTTAATAATACCTCTTTTGTATTAAAATCATAATATATATATGATAAATCTGAAAGAGAAGTATTTGTAATCATATTGCTGTAATAATCTTTTATATTAATATCTGATATTATATATCCTATTTGAATATCGTTTAAAACTATTGGATAATGTGCAGATACATTTATATCGTTTTTGTCATTAGCTATTACTGATATAAAAAAATCTCTTCTTGTAGCATTATTTTCTAATACGGGGTGAGTTGTTAAGCTATCTGCTGTTCGTATTGTATAAGCATTATCATTAGAATAGCTATTTTTAGTTATACTTATTGAATAGGCAAGGTTTGAATCTAAAAACTCTCTATCCATATTTATATATATTGCTTTGTAATTATTTTTTGAAATTCTATTTATATAAGATAATCTACTTTCTATTTCTGTTTTTAAAATATCTCTATTTTGAGTGTATCTATTTGAATAAATATTATTAATAACTCTATTATAAATATCTAAATCATTTTTTATATAATTATTTAATGAATATATATTATTATCTATTTTTAATATTTCATTTAATGTACTATTAACGTAATTATTGATGTACAAGTTTTCATTTACATTGATTGAATAGATTAAAAATATCAACACAACAGAAAAGAAAAAGAAATAGATAGTATATATAATTTTAGTTGTAATTGGTATATAGAAAGTATTAATATTAACTTCTAGGTCTAATTTAAGTGTAGCTATTTTGAATGAGAGGAGAGTTAAAGAAACAGCAGCTCCATTTACTAATAAACATGCAATCATAGCTATAATAGATGTGTATATGAAAACATCTTTATTTAATATATTGTATAATACTATTTCTAAAAATGAACTAATTATAGAAGTAGCTGTAAATAGTTTTATAGTTTTTCTAGCTATTTGTATATTTATACCATTTTGCCAAATCTCGAAGTATTTTAATATAGATACTACAGAAAAAACTGTTGCTATTATTTTAATACCGTAGAAAGGAATCTTATGACTGTATACGAAGAAGTATAGTATAATATACCATATAGGCAGATTTATTATTATATATGTAAAAATAAGCTGCATTTTTAGAGAGAATATAGTTTTTTGTTGGGGTTTTTCTACAGCCATATAATAATCCATTCCTTTTATATAATTTTAGATATTATTATACATTATCGTACAATTTTTATCAAAATATTAATTTACACTCTTCCAACCTCATTAACTACTCTTCCTATTAGAGTATCATGTGTTGATATAGTTTTTGAGTTTAATTCATAAGCACGTTGAACTTCTATCATTCTAACCATTTCATTTATAGGGTTTACATTACTCATTTCTAAAAATCTTGATAATACTTTAGGTCTGTCTACACCTTTTTGAGCTATATAAGCAGGTCCGCTGATATCTGTATCTACCCAGAATGAATCTCCTTCTTTTTTGAGATATCTTTCATTTTCAAAGCGAACTATTTTGAGAGTGTCAAGTATTTCTTCATCTTCCCATTCATTATCATTAAACTGAACAAAGTCTTCGTTGTCTTGATATCTTCTGTTAATGCTAATTCTTCCTTCTTCGTCTATATTAAAGTTATTAGTTTTTATTTGTATATAACCATTTTCACCCATTACTTTATAGCCATGTTTTGTAACGAGATAATTATCTTTATCAATTAAAAAACTTCCGTTTCTTGTATATCTTTCTCCATGAGGTGTTTCTACGGCGAAAAATCCTTTATCACCCAAAGCTATATCAAGCTGATTGCCAGTCTCTCTTAAAGAGCCTTGTTCCCACTCTGTAAAAACTTCATTTACTTCTACACCAGTACCAAGTCTTCCAACATAAGGTCTTATATCTGTAGAACCAAGAGGAAATATTACAACTCCGTCATCTTCGGTTCTAGCAGCCATCATCTCTGGAAAAGCCTTGAAAGCAGCAGTATCTCTTTTAAAACCAGGTTTATCAACATTAGCCAAATTATTAGCCACAACATCAAGTCTGTATTGTTCGGCTATCATT
Source organism: Brachyspira pilosicoli (assembly GCF_008016535.1). GTDB lineage: Bacteria > Spirochaetota > Brachyspiria > Brachyspirales > Brachyspiraceae > Brachyspira > Brachyspira pilosicoli_A. The sequence continues at coordinate 37,886 of NZ_SAXY01000055.1, read as the reverse complement.
CCGCTTGCACCTGTATAAACTCCTCTAACCATTTATATATCCCCCTTTTTTATAATATATCATCATTTTCTTTTGTTGTTTTTATATTAATTTTGTTTAATTTGTTTACAAAGTCTTCATAGCCTCTTTCTATATGGTATATTCTGTGGAGGTCTGTAACACCCTCTGCCACAGCACCTGCAATAACCAATGCAGCACCGGCACGCAAATCACTAGCCTGTACATCAGCACCAGAAAGTTTGCCGCCTCCATTTACAACAATGCTAGGTTCATATAATTCTATATTAGCACCCATACGAATTAATTCTGGTACATTACTAAATCTGTCTGGGTAAATAGTTTCTTTTATCTTGCTTGAACCTTTTATTGTACATGCTAAGGTTGTAAATATTGCCTGCAAATCTGTTGGAAAGCCAGGATATGGAAGTGTTTCTATTTCAAAAGGCTTTAATTCTTTATTTGATACATCTATTTCTATTGTCGATTTAGTTGTTTTTATATCGCAGCCTATAGAAGAGAGTAAATCTAATACATAAGTTAAATGCTCTGGATTAGTGTTTTCTAATTTTAGTTTGCCTCTGCCTGCAGCAGCCATTGCCAAAAAAGTACCTGTCTCTATTCTATCTGGTATTACTTCAAACTCTACACCTTTTAAATAATCAACGCCTTCTATTGTGAGGGTAGAAGTTCCTATTCCTTCAATTTTTGCCCCCATAGCTTTTAAAAACTCTGCTAGGTTTGTACATTCCGGCTCTCTTGCAGCATTTCTTATAATTGTTTTACCTTTAGCCAAAGTAGCAGCCATCATAACATTATCTGTACCTAAAACAGTGGGACCATTTTTACCAGATAAATTTATATCTGCACCTATTAAATTGTCTTTTACAGTGGCATCTATATAACCGGCGGTGATATCAATCTTAGCCCCTAATGCTTCCATTCCTTTCAGGTGCAAATCTATAGGTCTTGGACCAAAAGCACAGCCGCCGGGGTAGGAAACTTTACAGTGTTTGCGTTTTGCTAGAAGAGGACCAAGTACTATAATAGAACCTCTCATTTTTTTTACTAGTTTATATGGAGCTTCATCGCTTTTACCGTTTTGTGATATTATTACAGTAGTGTTGTTTTTAAAATCAACTTTCTTTCCCAATGGATCTAATATATTTATTAATACCTGCACATCAACCAAATCTGGTACATTATGAAGTGTTACAGGTTCATCTGTAAGTATTGAAGCTACCAAAAGAGGAAGTGATGCATTTTTAGAACCAGAAATCTTTACGGTTCCATTAATATTTTTAGAACTTTCTATAGTGTATTTAAACATTCTTCCCCCTATTTTTATATTATACTATCTTATTTTTTCGGTATAATACTAAAATACTTAATTATTTTTTATTATGTTAAATAGAATATTATTATTTATTAAAATATTTTTATATTATGAAATAATAATAGTATAAATAACTAATTTTTTTAATAAAAATTGAAATATTAACAAAACATTTTTATATAAATTTCTTTTTATTTTCAACTAAAGCTAAAAGTGTTGTATTATAATCTTTAGCAGATATTGCTTTATTTTGATATATAATGTTTTTGTATTTATCATTACGGTTAAAATGTTTAGCTCTAAAACCGCCTGTCATTCTAAGTTTATATAATATATTTCCAATTGTTATATGTTCAGGAGGGCATGCTAATGTGTATGAAGTTGTAGTGCCTTCTACTATTTTTACTATATATTTAGCCTGTTCCAAAGAATCTGTTATATCGTTTAATACAGAAGGAGCCACTCTCAAATCCCTTGCTAAATCATACATGGACATGCATTTTTTATTATTCATAAATCTATAAGCTATAATATGCATAAACTCTAAAGCTATCATCTCTTTTTCTGCAAAAGATAATTTTATGTTTGTTACATCCACTCCATATGACCTAAAATATTGAAGCGAATGAGTTAACTCTGCACCAAATAAAATAATTATCCATACAATATAAAGTAAAAGTAAAAGTACCGGTATTTGAGCAAAAGCACTTGCTGAAGATAACTCTGCAGGTTCTATACTTGTTAGAAGAGAGTTCTCACTTGTAATAGTTACTATATCATCTAATTGAAAATTATATTTTCTCACCTGTTCATATATATTAGGAGCAAAGTTTGTAAAAAATAAAGCATTACTAGATATTACTTCCCTTTCATATGTAGCAGCAGATATTCCCGTGCCTTCATCTTCTATTATTCTATAACTTATTCTATCTAATTTTATATCTGATAATTCATTTTTATTATTTAATAGGTTTACTTCTCTTACAATATATTCTGTTTTATATTTATCGCTGTCAAATATCTGTTTATAATTTTTCACGTTAATGTTTAATTTAAAATATACACTAAATAAAGTAATAATAGCAATAGCCACAAACACAGAAGATATTAAAGCATTAGACCAATTAACCTTAGTTTGCGGCACTAATACATAAGAAAATAATACAAGCAAACTCATAGCAATAACAGGAGTCACCCAAGATATTAATATTCTTAAAATAGCAGGCAAATAATATAAAGCTATAGAAGAATAAGTAATTAAAGTAAAAGATATACCAATAGAAACAGGAATCAATATTAAAAGAGCAATATAGTTTACAGCAACTCTCGGTATAGAAGTTCTAATTTTTACACGCCAAATTTTAATAAGCGATTTTTGAATATTATGAAGTATTAAACTAGCACTTACTAAAGTAGATATTACTCCTATAATACCAAAACTCGCTAAATCTGTATTATCAGCAATATTTAAAATTTGCCTTACCATAGGTTCATAGAAAGGAGCATTTTTCTCCATCCAATCAAATATTAAAATAAATATATTCTGATAAATATTAAATATTCTAAGCACAAACAAACCAACTATTAATGCAGGTATAAAAGAAAGAGTAACAAGATAGGTGAGAGAAGCTGCTCTTATAGTACAGTCATCTTTGAAGAAGTCTGTTATTGCAAAGGTTATTACTCTATATAAATTTATAAAAAATCTATAAACAGGTTTTACATTTGATGTATCAATAGAATAAATTTCTTTTTGAAAAAAACTCTTGATTTTGTTTGTAAAATTTTTGATTTTAGCCATAAAACACTTCTTGCAAAAAATATTTTTTTAATGTATAATTAACGATACAAAAGCGAGGGTGGCGGAACTGGCAGACGCACTAGACTTAGGATCTAGCGCCCTAGGCATGAGGGTTCGATTCCCTCCCCTCGCAAATGTCTCTATTTCCTTTCTTCTTTATCTTCTACTTCTATAGAAAACTTACACTTATTACATATCTTTTTATATCCGTTATATGTCTTTATTATCCTCATAGAATTTTTAGTATTACAAAAAGGGCAATCCTCATGGTTTCTAAATACTATAGAAGATATAATATCAACTATTTTTCCTATACCCGATACAAAAAATAGTATTCCAAACATAGAAATAAATATTAAAAATATAATGATAACAAATATAATAAATATAATATTCACAATAATCCCTTTTTATCAATTATAACCTAAAATACTTTTTTTTGAAAGGATAATTTTTATTTTATACTACACTTAAAAATTATAAAAAATAATCTTATTTTCAATAAAAAATTAAACTTAAAACACTTTATATTATCGACAAATAGTTAAACTAAACTATTGATTTTGACAAATAATAAAATTACTAGTATAATGTTAACTAATTTATTAAAGGTAATATATGAGCAAATTAAAAATAATTTCTTGGAATGTTAACGGTATAAGAGCAGCATACAAAAAAGGTTTAGTGGATTTTATAAAAAAAGAAGATGCCGATATAATATGTTTGCAAGAGACTAAGGCTTTTGAAGAACAGCTTCCTGAAGATTTAAGGAACATAGAAGGCTATCAATTATTTATTAATCCTGCTGACCCTGAAATAAAAAAAGGTTACAGCGGTGTTGCTATATATACTAAATTAAAACCAAACAAAGAAATAAAAAATAAGTTTGGTTCTAAATTTACAGACAGAGAAGGAAGAATACTTGCTTTAGAGTTTGATGACTTTACTATATTTAATGTTTATTTTCCTAACGGCGGTAAATCTGAAGAACATTTTAATTATAAACTCTCTTTTTATGATGAAATGACTAAACATATGATAAAATTAAAAGAAAAAACTAATGTAATATTATGCGGAGATATGAATATTGCTCACGAGGCTATAGATTTGGCTAGACCTAAAGAAAATGAGAAGAGCATTGGTTTTTTGCCTATAGAACGCGAATGCATAACAAAATTTTTAAATAGCGGTTTTACTGATACTTTTAGAATGTTTGTAAAAGAAGGCGGACATTATAGTTGGTGGGATATGAAGACTCGTTCTAGAGAGAAGAATGTAGGCTGGAGAATAGATTATTTCTTTGTTAATAATGAAATATCAAATAATATTAAAAGGGCTGATATTTTAACTGATGTTCTTGGAAGCGACCATTGTCCTATATTAATTGAATGGTATAAATAGTTTTATGTTTTATTTAAGGAGAGATAGTTTTGATTAATTCTTATGTTATATTTGAAGAAGTTTTAGAAATAAAATCTATCAAAGATTTATCAGAAGAATTATACGTTCATACAGGTACTATAAAAAGATGGATTTTAAATAAAAAAGTCCCAAATAATTACTTAGAAGATTTAAATAGAATTTTAAATTATAAATATAATTTTGATTCTGATTATAGAAATAAATGTCAATTTTATACTACAAAAAAAACTTCTTTATATTGTTATAATAAAACTTTAGAAGTTTTAAAAGAAATTGATATAAATTATGAAAATTATTATTTTATAGAACCAAGTGCAGGTTGTTGCAGTTTTTATGAAATATTACCTAAAAATAGAAGAATTGGTATAGATTTAGAGCCAAAAGGAAAACTAAAAAATGAAATAATAAAAATTAATTATTTAGATTTTTTTCCTAAAATAAAAAATAAATACATTGTTATAGGTAATCCTCCATTTGGTTTAAGAGGAAATTTAGCACTTAGATTTATAAATCATTCTTATAGCTTCGCTGATGTTGTTGCTTTTATTTTACCACCATTATTTAATAGCAGTGGAAAAGGTGTTCCTATGAAAAGAGTAAAAGGATATAAATTAGCATATACAGAAAAATTACCCCTTAATTCATTTGAGTATCCAAATGGTAAAGAAGTAAATGTTGCTACTATATTTCAGATATGGGTAAAAGTAAATACAGATAAAATTATTAATAAGCAATTAAAAGAATGTAAAAGTATAATGAAAATTTTTTCATTATCAGATGGCGGAACTCCAAGTAGTACAAGGAATAAAAATATGATAGGAAAATGTGATGTATATTTACCATCTACTTGTTTTTCTGGAATGAGAGCATATACTAAATTTGATGATCTTCCAAATAAAAGAGGATATGGTATAATTTTTTATAAATATAAAAAAAAATTAATGAATTTATTTTTTAATAAAATAAACTGGGATGATGTAGCTTTTTTATCTACTAATTCAGCAAAAAATTTAAGACTAGATATAATTGAAGATGAAATAATAAGCAGAGGTTATTATGATAAATAATAATAAATTAGATGATATAGCAATTGAAATTTTAGATATTCTATCAAATGAAGCTCTTGGTGAATGGAGTAATCCAAATAGTAAATATATGAGGTACAGATATTTACAAATAGATAAGAGAGGAAGTTTTGGAGAACGTTTTTTTGCTAATGTATTATATACTATTTATAATAGGAGAATAGTTATAGAATATAAAGATGGAGATCAAGGAGAGTGGGATTTAAAATTTAATGGATTCCAATTTGAAATAAAAACATCTTCTATTGATGTAAATAAAAAATTTCAAAATGAGGGTATTGAAAAATATGGAGATTATTATGGTATTATGTTTTTGGGTGTTACTCCAAATGATTTATATATAAAATTTGTAAAAAAGGATGATATACCATTTGATAAATTGCATAATAGGGCTGAAAAGAAAACAGGAAAAGGATACAAATGGGATTTTAAATTAAATGATATGATCAAAATTTCTAGTTTAGATGATGTAAAAAATGAATTTGAAAATCATTTTTCAGATATATTTAAAAAAAATAAAAATATTAAAAAATTATAAATCTTATAAGGAGTTAAAAGAATGGTTAGTACTGTTATAGATGGGAAAACTGCTATTATTAATATAGAAAAAAATATTATATCTGAAAATGTCGATATATTAGAAGAAAAACTTAATTACATAAAAGATGCTGGTATATTAAATTTCGTATTTGATTTTCATAATATAGATTATATATGTTCTTCTGCTTTAGGGTTAATAGCTTCTGCTTTAAGAGTATCCGGTGAAAAAGGCGGAAAGGTTTATTTTTGTTCTTTAAGCAGTAAATTAACAAGTGTATTTGAAGCTACAAGATTTCTCACTATAGTAAATACAGCCAAAGATATTGATGAGGCTTTAAGCAATATCAAATAAATAATAATGAGGGTTTATGTTAATACAAATTATTAATTTTATATATGTTCTTATAATGCAGGCTTTGAGGCTTTATTCTTTCATATGGTTTATATGGATTATCATTAGCTGGCTTACTGCTTTTGGGGCTATACATTTAGATTATTATAATCCTATAGTTAATTTCTTTTATAGAATTACAGACGGAGTTATAGATAAAGTTTTCGGAAATTTTAGAGATAAACTTATAATAGGAGTAATAGATTTATCTCCTTTAGTATTTTTGCTTATACTTCAAATGGTTGTACCTCCTCTAATTACTATGCTATACAGATTTGTAATTCGTTTAATATTATAATTTTAATATTATAAAAAACTGGAATTATATTCTTATGGACTTTTTAGAAGATATTAATAAATATATTAATGATGGTGATTATGAAAGAGCCATAGAAGAATTGAATTTATTAATATATAAAAACCCTGATAATGCAAAAGCTTTTTATATGAGGGGTAAGTTTAGATTTATAGATTTACAAAAAAACAAATACGATTATTCAAATGCAAATCTCTCTTTAATATATTCAAATATAGAGTACGACCTTCTTCATTCTATAGAAATTGACCCTAATATAATTGATGCTTATAGGGGATTAATGTATTTAAATAGAGATATAGGCAATATATATAAAGAAAGAGAATATGCTCAGATTTTATTTGAAAAAGATAAAAATGCTTATGATGCTTTGATTATACTTGCTAATAGCTATTTAAACAATGGAGAGAATGCTTCAGATTTTCATCAGGCTATTGGGTATTATGATGATTTTATTGAGAGAGTTGATATTGAAGAGTCTAAGGTTGCGAGGTTTGAAAGGGGGCTTTGCTATTATAATTTAAATATATTAATTAAGTCAGATTATGAGGCTAATGAACTTATAAAAGATTTTCCTTTTTATGATGAAGCTTATTTTTTAAAGGCTATTGCATTAGCTAAACAGGGGGTTGATAGTGAGTTTTATTATGATGCTTTGCTTTTTTTAAATAGAGCTATAGAGCTTAATGATAAAAATTATAATGCTATTTATGAAAGGGCTGAATGGTATTTTAGTAAAGAAGATTATTTGAATGCTATAAAAAATTATGAAATATTGCTTGAAACTGAAAATAAATATAAATTGGCTGCTTTATTAGGGAAAGCTGAAGCTTTGCATGATTATATTGTAAGCGGTGAATCTTATACAGAAAAAAAACATCTCGATGAAGCATTTTTTTTATTAGATAAAATAATAAAAAATTTTTCTCTTGATAAAAAATATATGAGATATAAATATTATAGGGGTAATTTATATGCTTATATTGGTGAGATTGATAATGCTAAATTAGAATTTGATGATATATTAAAAAAAAATGATGATTTTAATGAATGGTTTTATAATGATATATTGGAGTTTTGTTATTATAATGCCAAAACAGATGAAGACTACAAAAAGCTTATTAAACATTTAAACAAAATAAAAGATACTAGAGCCTTAATATATAAAACATTTTCTTATTATAAATTAAAAAATTATAAAGAATCAGCATTAGCGGCAAAGGAAGTATTGAATAGTTTAGATAATGATAAAGATTATTCTAATGAAGATATGTATCATTTAAGATATGTATATGCTTTCTCTCTAATAGAAACAAAATCTCATGACTATGAAACTATAATACAGAACTTAAAAATATCATTAAATAGCAACGAACTAAACAAAGCAATAATATATAGAAAAATAGCAAAAGTGATGATATACAACATACCTCAAAAATATTATTATGAAGGCATTAAATATTTAGAAATGGCAATAAATATGAATGACTTTTTTGCTTATTATATATATTCAAAAGAGTTATTTTATGGAAATATTATAACCCCATCGCCTGAACTAGCAATAGGAATGGCTAAATCTTCTATTGATTTATACAGCACATTTGAGCCTTCTCATATTATTTTGGGGAGGGCATATGAATTAGGAAGAGGTATAGAGAAAAATGAAGATAGAGCTTTTGAAATATATTATAAATCTAATGAAATGGCAAAAATGAATAATTATCATTCATCTTGCTCTAAAGCGGCATTGGCTCATTGTTATTATAATGGAATAGGTGTAAACAAAAATGAGGCTTTGGCATTAGAATTAATAAAAGATGCTGTAGACAACCATAACGAAAATTGTCATGATTATGTTTTATTATTGTATGCTTATTTTGCTCTTACTTGCAAAAAAGGTTTTAGTTTAGAGAAGGCGGCTTCTATTTTTGATGAGGATATTACATATCATAATAGTTTATCTTTCATTATGACTTTTAAACGTGTTTATAATAAGCTTGGAAATAATTATATGGTAAAAAAACTTGCTGGTATTGAAAAAGAAACTCTAAAAAATACAGGCGAGTTTAATTTAAATTATTTAAGAAAATATATAAAAAACTATAATGAATACTACCCAATAGTCTGTTATGATAATAGATAATTATCATTTTACTTTTTGACAAAAAATCATATTATATATATTATATAGAAACTAAAAAATTATAAGAGAGGAAAAATTATGATAAATAAAACTATGAGTATAGGGGAAATTATACAGATATTTCCAGATTCAGTAGAGATTATGATGAGCTATGGTCTTCATTGCGTAGGATGTCATGTTGCAAGTTGGGAGAGCCTTGAAGAAGGATGCAGAGGACATGGTATGGACGATGCTAAAATAGATAATTTAGTTAAAGAAATAAATGATAGATGTTCTAAAAACTAATTTTTTTTAATTAAAATATTTAAATAAATTTAAAAAAGCTTCGTATTTAAAAACGAAGCTTTTTATATTATTTTATATTTTTCACACTTGCTTATTTATTAATATAGATAATCTTTTATTAATTAAGTGTTCTTTTCCTTTATTGTTATATCCTACCTTTTTACTTTCATTTAATACTTCTTTCATATCTGTAAAAAAATCCAATGCCTCATCAAACAATTTCGGAGCTAATTTATTTAGATGTTTTAATCTAGCCATTAAAGTTACAAGCTCCAAACGAAGTGAGGATATTTTAGCTGTTTTATTTAGAGGTATTTTTCTTATTATATCAGACAAAGTAGCTGTTTGAGAAAGATGAGGGAATTTATTTAATATTATCAAATCTGTAATATTCTCTCTTAATTTTCTTAATTCATTAGCTTCTTTCATTTTTTCATTTTGATGATCGCAGTACATGTGAACATCTTGAAGTCTTGTATCTATGATAGAGTTTACTTTTCTCTCTTCATCTTCTAATATCACCTTGTAGACTTCTATTTCTTTGTTAAGAATTATTTCGATTTTTGTAAGTTCTTCATATAAGTTAAACATAAAATACCATCCCTTAATTTATATAATAATTATCGATATTTAAAAAATTTACTTTACATAATTTTTTAAATAATTTTAATAATTAAATTTTATTACAATACAATAACTTGATTTTTAATAAATATTGTTTAATATTATTGAATACAAACTAATTAATTAAAAGGCTTATTATGAAATTTATTTTTTCAAGAACTATAATAGGAATTTTAGTTTTAATTATCGGCTCATATATTCTTCTTCAGTATGTGTTTCATATATATATACCTGCATTAGCATATGTACCTGTATTTACTATAATTGTGTCTATATTGATTATCGCATGGGGTGTAGCAATAATACTTGGGAAGGGTTTTTATGCATCAAAAATTATAATAGCTCTTACCATAATTGTCACAGGACTTTATATTTTAATAAGATATGCTCTTAATATAAATATGCCTTTCATACTATACACTCCTATATTTAGAATGATTATAGGAATGATTATTATATTCATTGGAATATATATCATAGTAGGTGTTTATTATGTTGGAGATAAATTGCCTAAACAAAAAACAGAAGATTATAATATTAATTTTAAAAGCTCTACAATAGATTTATCAGACATACAAATCGACAGAAATAAAAATGTTAATGTTAATTGTGCATTTGCTGATACTGTTGTTTTAATTAATCAAAATATACAAATACATATAAAAGCTTCAAGTGCATTTGGCAGTATTTCCATACCTACTGGAGATAGTGTGAGTTTTGGGGAGATGAACTTTGTTATGGGTACTTCTGATAAAATACTTTATTTGAATGTTAATGCTGCTTTTGCTCAGATTAGAGTATTATATATTTGATTTTTTAATGAGGATAAAAAATTGCATATAATATCTGGATACAAAAAAAATAAAAAAATCATTACACCAAAGAGAGATTTTAGACCTACTCAGGGAAAAGTGAGAGAGGCTTTATTTAATATAATAGATGCTAATAATAAAACTTTTTTAGACCTTTGTGCTGGAAGCGGTGCTGTGGGGTTTGAGGCTTTAAGCAGGGGGGCTAAGTTTACTGCTTTTATAGAAATAGACAGAGAGGCTGTTAAAACCATATTTACAAATGCAAAAAATATATTTGAAGAGAATCAATATAAAATAAAAAGAGTATCAGCTGACGACTATGTCAAAAGGACAAATGATACTTTTGATATAATATTCTTTGACCCGCCTTATCATTCAAAAATTTATTATGAAGTATTTTTAAATATATTTGAAAGAAAATTATTAAATGATGATGGATATTTATTTGTGGAGATGGGTCTTGAATATTATAAAAGCTTTTTAGAGAAAGTAAAAGAACATAACTATGAAATAAAAACTTACGGCGAGAGTGTTTTAATAATTTTTAGAAATATATAATTCAATTTTTTTAAGCTTTACAAATAAAATTATTTTGGTTATAATAAAAAAATGAGAAACAAAATAACCTTTCTAATATGTATAATATTTATAGCTGTAGTATTAAAACTCCTCACTTTATCGCCAAAATTTATAGAAAATTTTTATTCAAGAAAAGCTTATAAAGTTATATCTGGAAGTATTGGAAGATTAACATCAAACTTTAGTTTTTCTATTGCTGAAATACTTTTATTTATTTTTATAATATTAATTGTTTTATTCTTTGTTTTCTCTATAAAAAAAATAATATTTGGACAAGAAAAGCTAAAATTAATATTTAACTTTTTATATGGGGTAGTATGCATTGCAATTATTATATATATAGTTTTTATGTCTGTATGGGGATTAAATTATTATAGATTTCCTCTTATCAATAATTATCAAAAATACTTCTTTGAAAACAACAATATCACAGATGAAGAATCATATAACAAACTATATTCATTAGCAGAGCTCTTAATAAAAGATTTAAATGATTTGCAAACAAAAATGAAATATGACTATGCAATCAATACAAATTATCAAGCTCTAAATAGAATGGCGGAAAGCGAATATAATAAAGTCTTTGAAGAGTTTCCATATTTAGAAATGCACTATTCAAAAACAAAACCAATAAAAATATCAAAACTTTTTTTAAGACTGCAAATAACAGGAATATATTCTCCATTTACTTCAGAGGCAAATGTTAACATTCTTATACCTTATACATCTATTGCCTATACTATAGCTCATGAAATGGCACACAAAATAGGAATCGCCTACGAAGATGAAGCTAATTTTATTGCTTATCTTGCTTGCTCAAAACATAGCGATTTGTTTATACAATATTCAGGAGCATTTGAAGCACTTTTGTATGTTTTATCAGAACTTAACAGAGATGAAAATTATGCTATGCTTATTTCAAATCTCAATGAAAAAACAAAAGAAGAGATAAAATACAATTATGATTTTTGGAATCAATACAAAGGACAGTTATCTAATATAAGCCATAAAGTAAATGACACCTATTTAAAAGCGAACAATCAAATATATGGCGTGAAGAGTTATTCGAGAGTGGTAAAACTTTTAATCTATTACAATATGAGCAAAGGTTTTTTACAATAATCTACTCGCCCGTAGTGGCTTGAAATAATAATTTTTTATCAACTTTTTTGTCGCTCTCGCGGTGCGGACTTCGTCAAAAAGTTGCAAAAAACGCAAGTACTATCGATAATGTCTTAAGAATATGTATTAGTATAAAATAATACTTGTATTTCAGGTTAAAAAATGCAGTCTTTTTGCTTCTTTGGGTCACGCCTTACCTAAAGGTACTTCTTTCAGTCGCCGGCACTTCCTTCGGTCGCAAAAGAAGTGGGGGTGCGGGGGCTAGTCCCCGCAAACAATAAAATTTAAAAACAAAATTGAGAAACTTAAAAATTTTTAAGTTTTTTAAAAAACAAAAGCCTTGAAATTAATTCAAGACCTTTGTTTTTTTAATGTAATATTTTATATTATAATTTTTATGCTAAAAATTTAGAAATAACAGGCATTAAAATCTTTATTAATAAGAGAGCTGACAATATCCAAGTAAATAATGTAATCTCTTTTGTTCTTCCTGTTAATAATTTCAATAAAGTAAAAGCCAATATACCAAAAGTTATTCCCTCAGCAATACTATAAGCGAAAGGCATAAATATAATACAAACAAAAGAAGGTATAGCTTCTGTATAGTCTGTAAGGTCAATTTCTAATATAGGAGTCATCATAAATAAACCAACTATTATAAGAGCAGGAGCAGTAGCAGCACTAGGAATTGATAAGAAAATATGTGATAAGAATAATGATATAGTAAATAATATAGCTACTACAACAGCAGTAAGTCCTGTTTTTCCGCCCTCAGCAACACCAGAAGCACTCTCAACATAAGTAGTAACAGTAGAAGTACCCATACAAGCACCAAATATAGTACCTACAGCATCTGCAAATAAAGCCTGTTTACAGCGAGGAACTTCTCCATTTTTTGTAAGCATATTAGCCTTTGTACAAACACCAACCAATGTACCAACTGTATCAAACATATCCACAAAAAGGAAAGTAAATAATACTATAAACATATTAGGATGAAGTATATTAGCAAAATCTAATTTGAAAGCAACAGTCTCTAAAGAAGGAGGAGCAAAACTTGCATAAGGAGAAAGCTGAGTGATTCCCATAGGTATTCCTATTAATGTTGTCAATAATATACCAATTAATATAGCTCCTTTTACATTGTAGGCAAGAAGTAAAGATGTTATTAATAAACCTATTATAGCAAGAAGTGGAGAGCCTGAAGTAATATCTCCTAATGAAATTAATGTTGCATCATTATTAACTATAATTTTAGAGTTCTGAAGACCAATGAATGCAATAAATAAACCTATACCGACAGATATAGCTCTTTTCATATTAAGAGGTATACTGTTTACGATAGCCTCTCTTACATTGAAAATAGTTAAAACTAAAAATATAATACCTTCAATAAAAACAGCAGTTAAAGCAGTTTGCCAGCTATATCCCATACCAAGTACAACAGTATAAGCAAAGAAAGCATTAAGCCCCATACCCGGAGCTAAAGCAAAAGGCAAATTAGCTAATAGTCCCATAATTAAAGTAGCAACTATAGAAGATACCACTGTAGCAGTAAATACAGCCCCTTTATCCATACCAGTAGCACTAAGTATGCTAGGATTTACAGCCAATATATAAGCCATAGTCATAAATGTAGTAATACCAGCTATTATTTCGTTTTTTACATTAGTGCCATTTTCCTTTAATTTGAAAAACTTTTCCATAAATAATCCTTATAATAATTTTTTAATAAAGAAACAATATATATATTTTTTGTTATTATTGCAATAGAATATTTTGATATTATTATGCAAATAGATTTTATTATACAAATAAAAGAAGAGACCTAAAAATATTTTTAAGCCTCTTCTACAATAATAAGGAATAACTATTTTTTTATCAATTGTCTTTTTTATTAGTCATCAAATTCCTGATACAACAAATTACCTGCTTTGTCAATATAAAGTTCCATCATATTATTCATTTTTACTTTATAAACATAATAATTTTCCATTTCTACTGCCCAAATTTCTGCTTGAGGATAAGTTGCTCTTGCTGTTGCTAATACTGCCTGAGGAACTTGATTAAGAGGTACATACCAATCGGCAAATAAAGCTGAAGAACCTATTACACTTAAAGCTATTAATAAACATATTATTTTTTTCATTATTTCACTCCTTTATTTTTTATATTTTAATATTAGTCGTCAAACTCCTGATACAACAAATTACCTGCTTTGTCAATATAAAGTTCCATCATATTATTCATTTTTACTTTATAAACATAATAATTTTCCATTTCTACTGCCCAAATTTCTGCTTGAGGATAAGTTGCTCTTGCTGTTGCTAATACGGCCTGAGGAACTTGATTAAGAGGTACATACCAATCGGCAAATAAAGCTGAAGAACCTATTATACTTAAAGCTATTAATAAACATATTATTTTTTTCATTATTTCACTCCTTTATTTTTTATATTTTAATATTAGTCGTCAAACTCTTGACCTAATAAATTACCATCTTTATCTATATAAAGTTCCATCATGTTGTTCATTTTTACTTTATAAACATTATAATACTCCATTTCTACAGCCCAAATCTGTGCTTGAGGATAAGTTGCTCTTGCTGTAGCTAATACTGCTTGAGGAACTTGATTAAGAGGTATATACCAATCAGCAAATAAAGCTGAAGAACCTATTATACTCAAAGCTATTAATAAACATATTATTTTTTTCATTATTTACTCCTTTAATTTTATTTTTTTATTTAATTATCAATCATCAAATTGCTGTCCTAATAAATTACCATTATTATCAATATAAAGCTCCATCATATTATTGAGTTTAACTTCATATATAGTGAATTGTTTTTCTATTTTTATAATTGCAGCCTGAGGATAAGTTTTATTAACAGTGGCTAAAACATTAGCAGGCAATATTGTAGTAGGCATATTTCCATAAGTTTTTACCTCTTTCCATTCTCCATTAGGGAAAAATTCAATTTGTGTTCCATTAGCTAAATATACCTCTATTTCCTCCCAATCTCTCTCTATGTAAGTTACTTCCACATTTTGAAAATGCTTTGCTATAAAATCTTGAGTGTTTTGAGGCAAAGATGATAATGGCACACCATATCCATATTGAACATTACTATCTGGTGTTTGCATATAAGGATTATACATTGTCATATCATTTGCTGTATTAGTATCTGCTGAATTATTATTATTTTGTGCTAATAACAAGCTTGAAAATATTGATATAATAAAAATAACATTTAATATTTTTTTCATTTTAATTTCTCCTTAATGAATCTAAGTAAATTATCTTTACAATTATAATTATAGTATACGGTGCGAGTTTTGTCAAATTTTTTTTACTACTTTTTTACAAAAATATATATATTTTGTAGTTTTTTTGATATTTTAGTATGATTTTATCAAAAAATACATGTTATTTGTAAATTTAAAGTAAATTAATTAGATAAAACTATATTTTTTATACCAATAAAGTAAAAAATATTTACTCTATTTGTTGAAATATATAAATAATTATTTTTTTATTTACCTATTATAAATATTAATTTAATTACATATAATAAGCATTTAATAATGGGAACTTTTTAATGATTTATTCGTCTAATTAAATATATTGTAAAATTAGCTTGATATTTTTTATTTGAAGTTTATAATTTATAAGTAAAAAAATAAATTTTTATTAAATTTACGATGTAGACTTTATTAGGAGTAGTATTGTGAGAATTAGTTTTATTATTATGTTGACTATTATATTCAATATTTTTTTATATTCCCAAAGTAATGAAAACTACACAAACTCTAAGATAAGCATAAATTTGGAACAAGCATTAGATTTAGCAGTAGAAAATGATAAAACATTAAAACAGGCAGAATATGATGTACGAATAGCTCAAACTCAAAAAGATGCATCATTTTCTGATTTATTTTTACCTTCATTAACAGTAAGCGGCGGACTTAATATATCAGAACCAAAAGAATATCAATATAGCAATTTAGACACTGGCGTATATTCAAGTGCTGATACTTGGAGTGCTCAAGCAACATTATCAAAAACACTCTTCACTGGGTTTAGAAACTGGAATACTGATAAAGCTAGAGAAATAAACTTACAAATGATGAAAGATACATATTTTGATGAAAGAAAAAATGTTGCAATAAATACGCAATTAAATTTTTACAATACATTTGTAGCTCAAGAAAATTATAAAGTATATTATCAGCAGCAGCTTAATTATAGTAATAGAATGAGGGAGTCTTATATAAAATATAGAAACGGACAAGTTTCAGAATATGAATATTTGAATGCAAAAGTACAATATGAAAGCACAAAACCTCAGCTTGTTGCACTCAGTAATAATTATGAAAGTTTAAAATTAACATTCATAAGACAAATAGGTTTAACAAATGTATCTGATGATGTAGAATTGATAGGAAACATATTGGATGCTACAAAAATAACATTGCCTAATTTAGATATAAATGTGATATTAGATTTGATAATGGATAATAATATAGAGCTTAACAATATGGCTAATAATATAGAAATGCTTGAATATAATAGAAAAGTAGCAAGAAGTTATTTATGGCCAACATTTTCAGCAAATGCTAATGTTGGAATTACTACAATAGATAAATTAAAATTGAATAATAATAAAGAGTTTTATAAAGATAGAAGCGGAGAGTTTAGCTGGGGTGTTGGATTTTCACTAAATTATTCTCTTGATTCTTTACTTCCATTCTCATCCACAGCAAAAGCAGCAGAAGAGATTAAATTAAGTATAGAACAAATGGAAATAAGCTATGAACAATTAAGAGATAATATAGAAATCAATAGTAGAAATTTAATATCTACAGCAAAATCTCATGAATTAACATTACAATCTCAAGCAGAAAATGCTAGAACGGCTGCATATGCTCTACAAATGGCACAAAGACAATACAGAGGCGGTACAATATCTACATTAGAGCTAAGCGATGCAGAACTCACATATTTAAATGCACAGCTTGCATATTTACAAGCTATATATGAATATTTTTCAAGTACATTACAAGTATTAAAGCTTTTAGGAGCTTGAGGAGAAAACAACTATGATACTATATAGAAAAATTATTTTAATACTTTCTACAATTTTGATAATAGCTGCATTTTCCATTTCTTGTAAGAAACAAGTTGATTTGAAGAAGAAAGAAAATCCTATAAGTGTACTTGTTGCGGCACCAGTAAGACAGTCTTTAGAGGAATATCTTGAACTTTCTGCCGAAATTAAAGCAATAAAGGAAGTAGAGATTTCATCAGATGTACCCGGTAAAATTGCAAATATTTTAAAATATGAAGGCAGTTTTGTGAAAAAAGGCGACACTATAGCATTAATAGATAGATTTGTAATAGGTGCAAATTATGCATATGCTCCGGCAAGAACACCTATTTCTGGTTACGTAACTACAACATATATGGCAGTGGGTGCTTCTATAGCAGCTGCTACACCAATAGCGAATGTTGCTGATATTAGTAAATTGGAAGTAGAGATACAAGTACCAGAACGCTCTATTGCAGGAATAGAATTAGGGCAAAAAGTATTAATTAGAATTCCTTCTTCTCCAAATAAAGAAGTGGAAGCTACTATTACAAAAAAAGATTATGCTGTTAATCCTGCAACTCGTACTTTAATGGTAAAAGCTTTAATAGATAACAAAGATAGATTATTTTTACCGGGCATGTTTTCTGATGTATCAATACTCTTAAACTCTGCTAATAATATTTTTGTAATACCAAATAGTGCTACATTCTCTGATGATTTAGGAAAAAACTATATTTATGTTGTAAAAGAAGATAATTCTCAAAATCCTCCTTTAGAAGGAAATGTAGCTACTGATAATACTAATAAACAATATAGAGCATACATTAGAGAAATTGATATATTATTTAGATCCAAAGACAAAGTTGCTTTAAGCGGTGGGCTTGAAGATGGTGAAGAAGTAGTAATGTTTGGTAGAGAGTTCTTAAAAGACGGCTCTTTAGTAAACAGAATAGAGAATGACCCTACAATATTAGAATATATTACACCGCAAAATGTTAATACAAATGATAATAATACTAATGCTATAAAACAACAAACAACTCAAGTAAATCAAGCAAAACAAAATGATACTATAAAACAAACTACTACAAATCAAACAAAACCAAAAACATCATCATTATTAGCAAATAATACTAATGCCGCTAAAACTACTCAAAATACTGCTGTAAAACCGCAAACTAACACAGTTACAAAAGTTCAAACTAATACAGCTATTCAAAATACTAATAATGTTATAAGAAATACAGCAGAAAAAGATAGAGCCGATAATGAAGATGTAATTAAAAACACTGAGCAAACAAATGATAGTGATATTTATTCAGTGGGTAAATAAAAACTATTATTTGTATTTTTAGAGAGGTTTATTAAATTATGAGAAGTTTTATTGAATTAATAGTAAAAAGACCTGTTTCCGTTTTTATGGGAATAGTGGCAGTCGTTATACTTGGTATTGTAAGTTTATCTAGGCTTCCTGTAGACTTCTTGCCTGACTTGGAATTGCCTTTTATTAGTATTAGAACTACATATGATAATGCTGGTCCAGAGGAGGTAGAAAAATCTGTTTCAAGACTTATAGAATCTGCTGTTTCTTCTGTAAACAACATTAAAGAAGTAAGTTCATCTTCAGAGGAAGAAGATTCAAAAGTATTTATAGAGTTTAACTGGGGAAGCGATTTAGCATCTGCTACTGCGGATATAAGAGAGGCAATAGATAGAATAAGAAAATCTTTGCCTAATGATGCTGAAAGTCCTGCTGTTTATAAATTTTCTACTGATAATATCCCTGTTATGGAAATATCTTTCTATGGTACTGACAACCTATCTGCATTATACAATTTAGTTGATAACCAAATACTTACTTCTATAGAGCAGGTCGGCGGTGTTGCTATGGCTCAGATTAGAGGAGGACTAAAAAGCCAAATTAAAGTTGATGTTGATATGAATAGGCTTCAGGCTTATGGTCTTGATATTAACTCTATAGTAAGTACTTTAGCTATGGAAAACCAAAACATATCAGGCGGTGAAACTTATGAGGGTGTTTATAAATATACTTTAAGAACTACTGGAGAGTTTAAAACTGTTGATGATATTGGTAATGTTGTAGTGGCATTAAAAGATAATAACACTCCTATAAGACTTAGGGAATTAGCTACTATTTATGAAGGTTATGATGAAGACGGAGACGTTATAAAAGTTAATGGTACTCCTGCTGTTAATGTTTCTATAAACAAAGAATCTGGTGCTAATACAGTTGCTGTTTCTGATGCTATTAAAAAAAGATTAGACAGCTTAAACTTACCGGGAGATATAAAATACGAAATACTATTCAACAGTGCTGATAACGTTAATAATGCCATAAAAGGCGTACTTGATACTGCTTGGCAGGGAGGTTTATTTGCTGTTATTATTCTTATGATATATTTATGGAATGTTAGAACTGTACTTATAATAGCAATATCAATACCTATGTCTATAATAGTAACATTTACTTTGATGTATTTCTTCGGCACCACTTTAAATATTATATCTCTTTCAGGACTTGTACTTGGTATTGGTATGATGGTAGATAACTCTATTGTTGTACTTGAAAATATATTCTATTACCGAAATAATGGTTATGGTAAATACTCTTCTGCAATAGACGGTACTTCTACAGTAGCACTTGCAATATCTGCTTCTACTCTCACAACAATAGCAGTATTCTTGCCTTTCCTATTTGTAGAAGGTCAAACTGGTCAGATGTTTAGAGATTTATGTATTACAGTTACAGTTTCTATGATAGCTTCTTTGGCTGTTGCTTTAACTATAGTACCTATGCTTGGTGCAAGACTTGTAACTACAAAAAAATCTAAATTCTTCTATCGTTTTGAAGTATTTTTCGATAAGCATTTCCACTCTAAAGTTAATTATATATACGAAAAAATATTAACTTACTCAGTTCATCATAAAAATAGAGTATTAATACCAGTAATAAGTATAGTATTTGCTGTTATAATAGTGGGATTAATATTTATAGGTAAAGAAGGTTTCCCTCAATCTGATGAAGGTCAATTAATGGCAAGAATACAAATGCCTATAGGTACAAGAAAAGAGCAAACAGGTTCATTTATAGATAGAATGAGAAAAGATGTTGAAGAGGTTATTGGAAAAGACTTAAGCAGAATACAATCAAAAGCTAAATCTGGTTCTGATGCAAATAAAGGACAAATAAGAGCTAAATTGATAGATAAATCTGATGGAAGAACTGTAGAGACAGAAGAATATGTTGAAATGGTTAGAAAGAAATTAGCTGGATATCCTGCTACAATTAACGTTGATAGCGTAAGCAGCATGGGCGGAGGCGGAAGCAGTACTTCAAGCGGCATAGATATTGATATTGTTGGTGAAGATTTAACAAGAGCTAGAGAATTGGCTAATAATATAATAGCAGCTTTACAAGATGTTCCTGGTCTTAGAGACGTACGTTTGAAAAAAAGCGATTCAAGTCCTGAGCTTAATGTAACTATAAATAGAGATTTAGCTTCAAAAATGGGACTTAACATTAATACAGTTGCTAACTCTATAAAAACAAGTTTCGGCGGTACTACTGCTACAAGAATGACTCCTAAAAACTCTGAAGTTACTGATATTGATGTTATAGTACAGCTTAATGAAAGAGACAGAATAAACATAGATGATGTTAATAGAATGCTTATACCTACAGCTTCTGGAATGGTGCCTGTATCTGCAATTGCCGATGTAAAAAAAGAACTAGCACCTACAGAAATAGAAAGAAAAAATGACAGCAGAATAACTTCAATTACAGCAGCAGGGTATGGAAGACCTATGAACCAAATAATGAATGATATACAAAAAACTATCAATGAAAAAGTATTTGTACCTGCTGGTTTTAGTATTGTTTATTCTGGTGATTATGAGGACATGCAAGAAGCATTCGGTCAACTTATACAAGCTTTAATATTGGCTTTAGTATTAGTTTATGCTATTATGGCTAGTCAGTTTGAATCTTATATAGCTCCTTTTGTTATTGCTCTTGCTATACCTTTTGGTTTTGCTGGTTCACTTTTATTACTTCTAATTACAGGACAGACTTTAAGTGTATATAGCGGAATTGGGATCATAGTACTTATTGGTATTGTAGTTAATAATGGTATTGTACTTATTGACTATATGAATCAGCTTATGCATGAGAAAAAAATTAATGGAGATGCTGCTGCTTTAATTGCCGGACCTAGAAGATTAAGACCTGTACTTATGACTTCACTTACTACAATACTTGGACTTCTTCCTATGGCTTTATCAAACGGCGAAGGTAATGAGATGTATAAACCTTTATCTTTAGCGGTTCTTGGAGGATTAAGTGTTTCTACTTTGTTTACGCTTGTTATAGTACCTACTGTTTATGCAGCTATTAGAAATAGAATACCTCTTAAAGATTATGATGCTAAAGATTTGGCTAGTATTGAAACTAATCCAAATGTTGATGATGCTTTAAGCACACCTGGTAAATAATAAATAATTAATTAAAAATAATAAAAGGCTTGAGTTTTAATGCTTAAGCCTTTTTATTTTTTAAATAATTTATTATTTATTAATTGACTTTATTAATCTTTAATGTTAGTATTTTTATATATCAATAAGGTTATAATAATTATGTATAGCTTAAAAAATGTATCTTCTTTTCACTTAATGATATTTTTATACAAATATCATTTTCCCCAGAAAAACATAAATCTTCAATAATTTTTAACTAAAAAATAATCAAATACAATAAAATTAAAAAATATTAATAAAAAAGGATTTTCTTATGGAAACAGAAAAAATTAAAAAAGAAGGAAAAATTTTAAAAATCTTGGACAAAATAGAGAAGGTTGGTAACTCTCTTCCTGACCCTACTACATTGTTTATAGTATTTGCAGTACTAATGCTATTTATATCTCATATATGTTTTAAATTAGGAATTTTTGTTGAATATGAAGTATTTGATTCTGCAACTAGTTCATATATTACAAAAACAGTTAAAGCTGTAAGTCTTTTAACTCCAGAAGGAATAAGACATATTTACACTTCTGCTATAAGCAATTTTACAAGCTTTTTCCCATTAGGAGTAGTATTTGCCATAATGCTTGGTGTTGGAGTGGCAGACGGTACAGGATTTATGTCAGCTGTATTAAGAAAACTTGTAAAAGTAACTCCTAAACAATTAGTTACAGCTTCGGTAGTATTTTTAGGAATAATGTCAAATATAGCTTCTTCTACAGGATATGTAGTTTTAGTTCCGCTTGGAGCTATAATATTTATGAGTTTTGGAAGACACCCTGTTGCGGGTCTTGCTGCTGCTTTTGCTGGTGTTTCTGGAGGTTGGAATGCTAATTTAATAATAGGTTCTAATGACCCTTTATTTGCCGGACTTTCTACAGAAGCTGCTAGATTATTAGACCCTTCTTATACTGTACAGCCTACAGGCAACTGGTATTTCATGTTTGTATCTACTTTCCTCATCACTATAATAGGCACAATAGTTACTGATAAAATAATAGAGCCAAGACTTGGTAAATATCAGCCTGATGAAGATTCTGTTGTTGCTGATATTGAAGCTAATGAAAAAAGAGGAATGCTATTTGCTATAATATCATTCATAATTTACGTAGCTATTATTCTTGCATTAGTACTTCCAAAAAATGGTATATTAAGAAACCCTGAAACTGGCGGAATACTTCAATCTCCTTTTATGAGCGGTATAATAATAATGATGATGTTTGCTTTTTTAATACCTGGATTATTTTATGGTATAGGTGCTGGTACTGTA
This sequence comes from Brachyspira pilosicoli, assembly GCF_008016535.1. Lineage (GTDB taxonomy): Bacteria > Spirochaetota > Brachyspiria > Brachyspirales > Brachyspiraceae > Brachyspira > Brachyspira pilosicoli_A. The sequence continues at coordinate 14,532 of NZ_SAXY01000055.1, read as the reverse complement.
AAATCTGATAAAGAGGTTGTAGCTTTAATGGTTAAAACTATATCTACTATATCTGGATTTTTAGTGTTGTTATTTTTTGCTGCTCAGTTTGTTGATTATTTTAATTATTCAAATGTTGGAATAATACTTTCTGTAACTGGTGCTAATTTCTTAAAATCAATAGGTTTTGTTGGTATTCCTTTAATAGTTTCATTTATTATAGTAACAGCATTTATCAACATATTTATAGCTGTGGACTCTGCTAAATGGGCTATAATGGCTCCTATATTTGTTCCTATGTTTATGCAGCTTGGTCTATCTCCAGAGCTTACTCAGGCAGCATATAGAATAGGAGATTCCACTACAAACATAATTGCTCCTTTAATGCCTTTTTTCCCTTTAATAGTAGCATTCGTAAAAAAATATAATAAAGACAGCGGTGTAGGAACTGTTATTACTATGATGCTTCCTTATTCTATAGCATTTTTAATAGCTTGGATTATTCTTTTAGTAATATGGATGTTAATAGGTCTTCCTGTTGGTATAAATGCTCCTATACATTATGGAATGTAATTAAATATTAAAATAGGATTAAAATAAATGAAATCAAGAGAAAAAAATATAAAAAAAATTATGAGAGAGGAGAACATTGATGCTTTAATAGTATCTTCTCCAGAAAACTTTCATTATGTTACAGGAACAGCATCACATCAGCATGCAGTTTCAAGAATGCCTGCTGTATCTATGGCTCTTGTAAATAGTGATGATAATATTCAAACTGTAGCTATATGTATGGACTTTGAAAAAAAGGCTTTAGAAGATAGAGTGGACAATTGCAAAGTAGTTCAATATGATACTTGGGTTGGAGTTAAAACTTTTGATAAACTTACAAGCAGTGAGGGTTCACTTGGAGCAAAAAACTTCAAAAGCTTTTCTGGTTCGCTTGATATTTTAATTAATCTAATAAAAGAGTATGGACTTGAAAATAAAACTATAGGTTTGGAATTGGATTTTATAAGTATTAATTATTTTAACTTATTAAAAGAAAAGCTTCCAAATATAATAATAAAAAATTCAAGTCCTTTATTTATAAAAGCAAGGTCTGTAAAAACAAAAGAAGAAATTGATATTATAAAAAAAATAGCAAATGTTGGTGCTTTAGCTATGCTTCATACAAGTAAATTTGCTAAGCCTGGTATTACAGAAAAAGAGCTTATGGATATTTACAGGCTCAATGTTATGGAAAGTAAAATATGTGTGCCAAGCACATGGTCTGCTTTTTTAACAGGCGAAAATGCATCTGCCTTAGCAATATCAGGAAACACTATAGTAAAAGATACTGATATAATAAAATTTGACGGCGGAGTTAATGCTGAATGGGATTTTTATACTACTGATATGTCTAGAGCTTGGGTGATGCCTAATGCCGATAAAGAGCTTTTTAAATTAAAAGACACATTATATGAATCAAGAACATTGATGATAGAAAATATAAAACCAAATGTTCCTTTTTCTGAGATATTTAATATAGGTTTTGAATATGTTAAGAAAAAATATCCTGGTTATGAAAGGGGGCATATGGGACATAGCATTAGTATGGGGCCTCAAACTGCTGAAGCTCCTTTTGTATCTAAAAATGAAACTAGAGTAATAGAAGAGAATATGGTTTTATGTATAGAATCTCCTTGCTATATAGAAGGTATAGGAGGATACAATATAGAAGATATGATTGTTGTTACTAAAGATGGATGCGAAATTATTACTGATGCCGCTCCGCATTATATTGACTAAAAAGTTGTTTTTAATAAAAGAGGCTTGAGTTTTTATACTTGAGCCTTTTTTATTTTTTAAATTTATTCTAGAATATTTTATATTATTTATTATATAGAGTAATTTAGAAATATTTAATTTATATCTACAATAATTTTTATTGAAATAATCATTTTATTATTGATTTATAATTATTTTTTTATATACTAAAATTCATAATATAAATAATTTCATCTAAATATAACTATCTAACAAATAGGAGGTGTTTTATGAAAAAAATTATTATTATATTATTAATACTTTTATATATTCTAAACTGTAAAAAACCTGTAACAGCTCCAGATAATATCACTAATCCTTCAAATACAAACGAAAACCCAACTGATCCAGAAGAGCCCAATCCTCCAACTTATACTTTAGAAAAATTATTGCAAGAATATGAAGGAGTATATGGCCAAACAAATATCAATATTCAAACAGTATCAACATATATAAGCCGATACAAAATAAAAAATACTAAATTATATGAAATGGCCTATTCTTTAAAAAGATGGGAAAAAAATGAAATTACAAACTTAATTTTAGAATGAACTAATGTTATAAAATATCTATATAATAATAACCCAAAAAAATATATTACTATTACATTAACAACAATAAATCAAAATAAATATTTAACTTATAAATATGAAGATGGATCTGGAGATTCTCTAACTAAATACGATTTCCCTGAAGATAAATATAAAGGAATATATGAAAGAGAAAGTCAAGGCAATGGTGAAAGATTAGAAATAGATGAATACGGCAATATAATTTTAACCCCTTTAAAATTTCCTACATTAGAATCTATAATAACTAGACTATGTGTACTAGATAAAAATAAATTGCTATATTATAATGATCCTCAAAAATATCCTGCAAGTTATTTCATTTTTGAAAATGATGGCACTGTTACTTATATAAAGCAAACTACATATACAAATACTAATACTTTTACAAAGAAAAAATAACGCAAAAATATTAATTATGTTATAATATATTATATAAACTTCTATTAGGATAATAAATGAAATTCGCTTATTTAATAATGGATAAAATCTTTGATTCTAAAAAAGATAAAGCTTCAATACATAATGGAGTTTCACAAATAATTGGTGTATCAAATATAGAAGAAGCTATTGAGGTATCCAAAAACTTACAAAAAGAAGGCATTGACTGCATAGAGCTTTGCGGAGGCTTTAGAGAGGAAGGAGCTAAAAAAATAATAGAGGCTACTGAAAACAAAATAGCTGTTGGTTTTGTGATTCATATAAAAGAGCAAGACAATATATATAATAAACTTTTTTCTCGTTAAATTTTTACTTAATTAATACTTTTTATACAAACTTATATTGACAATTTTTTTGCGTGTGTTAGAATATACTAACACTTTATTAGATTATTAAAATTAACTAAAGGAGTTATTTATGAAACTAACAGAATTTGACATAGAAGAAGGTTTTGTTGTAGATAATGTGGAAACACAGGGGGAGATAAGGCAGAGAATCATAGAGATGGGTTTCACTGCTGGTGCTAAAGGCTGGATTGTGAGAAAAGCCCCTCTTGGCGACCCTATTCAAGTTCATATTATGGACTATGAAATATCTTTAAGAAAGTCTGAGGCAAATGGAATTGAAGTTTCTAAGGCAGATGTTGAAATTAAGAAAATGGCGGATATAAAAACAGGCAAAGTAAAAAAAGAGAAAAAAAACAATACCTGTGATTTATTTTTAGAAGACAAAGAAGAAATCAGTAAAAAATTAAAAGTTCCTTCAAACAACACAAAATTAAAAGTAGCAATTGCTGGTAACCCAAACTGCGGTAAAACAACAATATTTAACGCTTTAACTGGTGCTAATTATAAAGTTGCCAACTACCCCGGTGTAACGGTTGAAAAAAGAGAACACTCTATGCTATACAACGGATACACCTATGATTTGATAGACTTACCCGGGGTTTATAGTTTAAGTGCTTATTCTCAAGATGAGGTTGTAGCTTGCGATGTGCTTCTAAATGAAAAACCCGATTTTATTATAGATGTTATTGACTCTACAAATTTAGAGAGAAATCTTTATCTTACTTTGCAATTAGTGGAATTAGGTATTCCTATTTTATGTGTGCTTAATATGTATGAGTATGCAGAAAATGAGGGTATAATCATAGATGAAGCTAAATTAGAAGAGTTGTTTAGACTTCCTGTAATGAAAGTTCATGGAAACAAACATGAAAGCGTACTTTTAATATTAGATAAAATAGAAAAAATTTATGAATCTGGAAATAAACTTAATAGAGAAGCTGCTTTAGAATATGGTGCAGATGTTGAAGAGTCTATAAAAAATATAGTTAGCTCTATGCAGGGAGATATATCTGATATTCATAAGAGATGGCTTGCTATAAAGGCATTAGAGAAAGATGAAAGAGCAATACACTCTGTAAGACGCGAATGCAGCAACGGCGGAGAAGTAATAGAGACAATAAACAAAGAAATTATAAAACTAGAGACAAAAGAAAACTCTAAAACAGACTCCATTATGGCAGATAAAAGATACTCATATATTAGAGGTGCTTTAAAAGAAGTTATAAAAAGAGATGATATACAGGCATTCAATTTCACAGATGCAGCAGACGTAGTATTTTTAAACAAATGGCTTGGCATACCAATATTTTTAGGGGTATTGTGGCTAATATTTAAAGTTACTTTTACACTAGGGGCTTATCCTCAAGGCTGGATTGAAATGGGTATTGGTGCATTATCATCTTTTGTATCTAACCTTTTACCTGAAGGAAGTTTATTACAATCAGTAGTTGTTGATGGTGTAATAGGCGGTGTCGGTGCAGTGCTTTCATTCTTCCCATTAGTATTGATACTATTTGTTGGTATATCTTTCCTTGAAGACTGCGGTTATATGGCTAGGGCTGCATTTTTAATGGATAAGGTTATGCATAAGTTTGGGCTTCACGGGCAATCATTTATACCTATGTTTTTAGGTTTCGGCTGTACTATACCTGCTACTATGGCTGCAAGAACTTTGAGAAACAAAAAAGACAGAATTGTAACTGTACTTATAACTACATTTATGAGCTGCGGTGCGAGAATTCCTGTTTATGTATTATTTACAGCAGCTTTCTTTTCTCCAAAAATGGCTCCTACTGTAATGTTTAGCATATACATAATTGGTGTAATAATGGCTTTTCTTGTGGCATTTATATTAAGAAAATTATTTTTCAAAGGTGATGAAACTCCTTTTGTTATGGAATTACCTCCATACAGAGTACCCCGTGTAAAAACTGTTTTAAGGCATATGTTTGACAGAGGTTGGATGTACATAAAAAAAGCTGGTACTTATGTATTTGCTGCTTCAGTTTTAATATGGGCATTAATGACTTTCCCTCAGTACAATCCTACAGAAAAAGAATCTCTTGAGTTAATGGATAGAGCAAAAACTGTATTAATATCAGAAAATATAGATATAAATGATGAAGAAGCATTAAATGATGAATATGATAGGATTGTAGCTTCTGAAGGTTTAAGACATAGTTTTGCTGGTAAATTGGGAACATTCATTGAACCTGTAATGAAGCCTTTAGGTTTTGACTGGAGAATAAGTATTGCTCTTATAGCAGGAGGAGCTGCTAAAGAAGTATTTGTTTCCACTATAGCACAGATAAAATCTATAGAAGAAGATGAAACTACTTTAATAGAAGCATTAAGAAATGACCCAGTGTTTAATCCGATAGTAGCTTATGCTTTGCTGTTATTTGTATTATTATATTTCCCTTGCTTTGCATCAATAGCTGTAATAGGCTCTGAAATTGGTAAGGCTTGGATACCTTTCTTAATTGTTTATACTTTAGCTGTGGCTTGGATAGTTAGTTTCGCATTCTACCAAATCGCAGGACGAATAGCTGGAATTATCTAGACTTCATAATATAACCTATTTTTTATTAAAATCATAGATACCTGAGCTTAATGCTTGGGTATCTATATTTTAAACAAAATTATATTTTTTATATAGAAATTGTAAATTTATTCATAAATCTATTGAGTTCATAAAATTAAATATTAATAGCATTTTTTTATAATTAAAAATTGATAAAACCTAATTAGTTTGGTATATTGTTAATCAAGTTTTTAGTATATAATATTATAATTATATTTAATAGATAAGGACATTTTTATGGAATTAAAAGTATTAAATAAACAGAACAATTCAAGAATGTGTTTAGTATGCGGATTTAAAAATGATTTAAGTTTGAAAGCGGAGTTTTTTGAACTTGAAGATAAATCACTTTGTGCTTTGGTAACTTTTAAAGATTATCATCAAGGATACCCCGGAAGAGTGCATGGCGGTATACTTGCTGCTATTTTAGATGAAACTATAGGAAGAGCAATGATGCCTTATACAGGTGAAGATAAATGGGGAGTTACAACAACGCTTACAACAAAATATAAAAAGCCTGTACCTATCAATGAAGAAATTAGAATAATTGGAAAAATTACTTACGGCAATGGCAGAATGTATGAAGGAGAAGGGTATATACTTCTTAATGATGACACAATAGCAGTAACAGCAAAAGGCAATTATATATGCATGAGTTTAGAGCAAATAGCGGAAATGGACCCAAACAATGAAGAAGATTGGTATGTGGAGAAAAAAGAAACAGACCCTCAAACTATAGCAATACCATAATTGAATTTATTGATTTAAATTTATTAAATTTTATTATTTGTGGTGGCTTTGCCCCGCACCCCAGTTATTTTATTGATATAAAAGAAGCAAAAGAACTGCATTTTTTCAGATTAAAATAAATTTATTATTTTATACTAATACATATTCCAACATATAGAGTTAAGATGTTTGCACTTTTTGCAACTTTGACGAAGTCCGCACCGCGAAGGCGGGAAAAAGTTGAATAAAAAATCATATAACAAAATATACTTATTTCAGAATATACTGAAATTTTTAACTTTTTTTATTTTTATTATTTGCTGGGCTTTGCCCCAACCCCTATGCTTGTATATATTTCGTTATAATATATAATAAATTTCCAACTTATATAAATAAAGGGTTTTTTATTTTTTATGGCATTAATGTTAAATGAAGAGCAAAAAAAAGCTGTAGAGCATATTAACGGTCCTATGCTTGCATTAGCTGGTGCAGGAAGCGGTAAGACTAGAGTAATTACAGAGAGAATTGCCTATTTAATAAAAAACGGAGTAGATCCTAGTAATATACTTGCTGTTACTTTTACAAATAAAGCAGCAAATGAAATGCGTGAGAGAATAGCTAGTTTGCTTAAAGAAAAACCTAAACAATTGGTAATCAGCACTTTTCATTCTTTTTGTGTGAGGGTGCTTAAATTAGATATAGATAAGCTTGGATACAAAAAAAACTTTAGTATATATTCTTCTTCAGACAGCAGAACTCTTATAAGAAATATTTTGAGAGAAGTTAAAGTAAATACTCTTAATTATGATGAAAATCTTTTTGCTTGGTATATAGACAGATACAAAAACAATTTAATAAAGCCAAATGAAGTAGTGCCTCATGATGATTTGGAGAAGATTGCTAAAAGAGTTTATGAGGTTTATCAGAATTATTTGAAAGGGTATAATGCTGTTGATTTTAATGACCTTATTGATTTAACTATTGATTTATATATTCATTTTCCTGATGTTTTAGACAAATATCAAGAGAGATTTAAATATATTATGGTTGATGAATATCAGGATACTAATTTAGCACAATATAAGCTCACAAGTCTTTTAGCTTCAAAATATAAAAACATAGTCGTTGTAGGCGATGATGACCAGAGTATATATGCTTTTAGAGGAGCTGATGTATCAAATATACTTTCTTTTGAAAACGAATATCCAGAAGCTAAAATAATTACATTAAACAAAAATTACAGAAGCACTAAAGCTATACTTGAAGCGGCTCATGCTGTAATAAGCAACAATACACAAAGAAAGGCAAAAGAGGTTGTTGCTGTTAATGATGAGGGTATACCTCCTGTTATTATGCCTTGCGAAGATGAGAGAGATGAGGCACAGTTTATAGCAGAAAATATTACACAAACTGCAATAAGCAAAAATTTAAACTACGAAAACTTTGCTATACTGTTTAGAATGAACTCTCAGTCGCGTATTTTTGAAGAGGCTTTGAGATTTAGAGGTATTCCATATACTGTTGTTGGTGCTTTTCAATTTTATGAAAGAAAAGAAATTAAAGATATACTTGCATATTTAAACTTATTCGTTAATCCAGAAGATGAAGTTTCTCTTTTGAGAGTTATTAATATACCAAAAAGAGGAATAGGGGCAGTTGCAATTAATAATCTAAATGAAATAAGCATAAAAAATGGAGTGTCATTATATCAAACATTACTCGACTATGAGAATATAGATGATATACCTCCAAAGGCAAAAACAGGCATAAAAGATTTTTTGGATATTATTCATCATTATAATGAAGTCTTTACAGTTGATAAAAACACATTAGAAAAACCTAAACTTTACGAAAATATTAATAAGTTTTTAGATACAATCGCATATCATAATGAAGTATTAAACTCAAGCGATACAAAAGAGCAGGGAAGCAAAAAAATAGAAAACATTGAATCTCTAATGAATGGTATAGCAGAATATGAGAAAGGAAATAAAAATGCAACTCTAAAAAATTATTTAGACAGAATACTTTTAATGAGCATAGAAGAAAATAATGAAGAAGAGAAAAAGAAAGGTGTAATGCTTATGAGTATACATGCTGCAAAGGGGTTGGAGTTTCCTTATGTTTATATATGCGGCATGGAAGACGGCATACTTCCGCATCATAAAAGTTCATCGGACAGAGAGATAGAAGAAGAGAGAAGACTTTGCTATGTAGCTATGACAAGGGCAAAAAAGCACCTCACATTAACATACTGTATGAAAAGAAAAAAGCAGGGAAGAGATGTGGAATGCACTCCGTCAATATTTTTGGAAGAGATGAGAAAAGGTCTTCCAGAAGATATGGCAATGGACGAAGAAGAGTTTTTCTCAAACCTCAAAGCAACATTGAAGCCAGATTCTTGAGCAATTTTATTATGTATTAAAGATTTTTAAGTATTTTGTTAAATACCATTATACTAATTAATAATTTATATTATATATAAATTATTATGGTTTACTATCATTTTTTACTTGTACTTTTTGCAACTTTTTGCTACGGGAAAAAGTTGATAAAAAATTATTGTTTCAATATACATTGAAAATTTTAAAGTTTATTAAAAATTAGTTTTTTTAAATTATTTGCGGGGACTAGCCCCCGCACCCCCAGTTCTTTTATTGGTATAAAAGAACCAAAAGAACTGCATTTTTATGAAGTATAACAAAGAATATATTATATTATTTTATATACTATATAAAACTTAAATATTTGCACTTTCGCGAAGCGTAGGCGAAGGGTAAAACTTTGACAAAGTCCGCATAGCGAAGGCTGGGAAAAGAACAATAAAATAATTTACCAAAAATATTTATTTTAGTATACTTTAAAAATATTATAATCTGCTTAAAAAATCCAACTTCTTTTCTATATGATAATTATCTCCGCCCTCGTGTCCGTTAAAAGTATAAACTTCAATAGACTTCTCTCCTGCATAATTATTATAGGCAGCAAACACTGTTGAAGGAGGCACTAATATATCCATAAGCCCAACAGAAAATAATGCTTTTGCTTTAGCCCTCTTAGCAAAAAATGCTCCGTCAAAATATGAAAGCGTATTAAAAACTATATTTTCTTTATCTCTATTTGTTTTGCAGTATCTCACTATTTCATTATAAGGCAAAGTATCTGTAATAGTGGAAGCCCTTTTATAATCACACAAAAAAGGCACATCAGCTATCATAGCATCTATTTTTATGTTTGAAAGCTCACTTAAAGCACATGCAGCTAAGACAATTCCTCCTCCTTGACTAGAACCGTTTATAACAATTTTATCTGTTGATGGATGTTCTTTAGCAGCTTCTATTGCCTTTAGAGCATCTATAAAAACTCTTTTATAATAATAATCGTTTTTGTCTAATATTCCTTTTGTAAGAAATCCGTCTGCATGCACTCCGTAGCCTTCAGGGTCAATTGTTGAAGCACCATTACCATCTTCAGCACCCTGCCCCCTAGTTTCCATTACAAATACACTATAGCCTGCAGATGGAAAAACTATATGACTAATAGGAAAATCTCTTCCATTTCCATATCCTAAATATTGAACTACACAAGTTAATTTATCACTATTTTTTGGTGCTATGTACCAGCCGTTTATAGTATGCTTGTTATAGCCTAAAAAACTTACTTCAAACACATCAAAAAACTTTAAATGTGTTTGTATTAAATTATATTTTGCCTCTGGTTTATGATTATTTTCTTTTATAGTGTTAAGCCAAAAACTGTCAAAATCGCTTGGTTCTTCGGAGCTTCCTTTATATTGATAAAGTTCATCTATAGATAAATCAAAAAAAGCCATTATTATTTCCTATTTATTAATATATTTTTTTAGGTATTTTTACATTTTTAAGCTCTTCTAATCTGCTTATAATAATCTTTTCAACTTCAAAATTAGAAGGCTCTTCATTTTGAAAACTATATCCGCTTGCAAGCATAAGAGTCTCTTTCTCTTGTACATAATTACGCATCTTTCTATATATTATAGATATTCTAAATAAAGATAATTTTTGTCTGTAGCCATTTAAATATGCTTGTCTATAATAATCAATTGCTGAAGTTCTTCTGTTTCTTGCATCATAATGTTCTGCCAATTTAAAATATATTCTTCCTTTTTCCATTTTATTATAGCTTCTTTCAGCCATATTAATAATTTCTTGTTCTGTATTGGCATAATTAGTTTGGTCTATGAGTTTTTCATATATGTCAAGCAAATTAAAGTAAGCATCATATTTATATGAAGGTATAGTTAAATTATTTGCAAATTGTATTGATTTTTTATATTCTTCTACAGCCAAACGGTATGTAGCAATTCCGCCTTGCTCTGCAGGGCTTCCTGCTTCGCTTTCATATATCACACCCAAAAAATAATGAGCATCAGCGTTTTCAGGATAATATAATAAAGTTTTATTCATAACAAATAGAGCATAAGAAGTATCACCATTGTTTATAGCCCTTTTAGCCTCTCCTATATAAACCCAAGCAGGCTGTAATTTACCGTTAAAAGATGACATAAAAAAATTAGTATCTATTCTTAAACTTGTAGTAGCTGTATTTGTTTGAGAATATAAAGATAAACAAAAAAATAAAAATATAAATAAAAAATGTTTCATAGATATTACACTGCAAATTATAGTTTTAATTAAAGTTCTTACTATTAACTATCGGTATAATAAATTTTTACCTTATATTATTTTTTTATTTCTTTATAAGTAGGTTTATCTTTAAGTGCCAAACTCTCAGATAATACATTCTCTGTTTCAAATACTATAATTTCATTTAATCCCGTTTTTAAAAGAGGAGCAGGTATATATAAGTAACATACAGGTCCTTCACTCCAATATCTTCCTAAATTAAACCCATTTATAAATGCCGCACCCTTTCCAAGTTTAGAACAATCAAGGAAAGTATCTGCAGCTTCCTTAACTTCAAATTCATATCTGTAAAATGAAGGAGTATTTTCTATCCATTTAGAGCTGAAATCCACATCTTTTATATTATCAAGAGATAAAGCATATTGCTCAAAGCCTGTTTCAAAATGTATATCAGCCATAACTCCTATACGAATACCCTTAACTTGACTGCATTCCTGAAGCTTATAACCATAATTAACACGTCCTACATTCTCAACCAATAATTCTAATATATTATCTCCATTATTAAAATGCATTTCAATAGGCTCTATAAGCTCATCTTGATATTTAACGCCTTTATATTCTCCATTCAAATAAAAATGAACTCTGTCTGAAGCCCCAACAGCTCTCACATTCATGTTATTATCAAAGCCTTTTACTTTAGTTCTATAGAGCATATAACCATATCCGCTTCCTGCTTTTTCCATAGTGATAGGGGCATCACTTTTCTGACATTTTGATATTTTATCTACAACTGAAAATAATGAAGTTTTATCTTTAAGTTTTGCCTCGCCGAAATCTGCTCTTTTATGGTCTTTAGGCTCAAAAGTTTTTATTTCCGGGTATAATTCATTTATAAGTTTCTGAAGTTTATAAAATTTCTCTGTAGGCTCTCCCCATTCCGTGAGAACGGCATCATAATCATAAGATGTAATTTGAGGAAAATCAGTATAACCCGTTACAGACGTACCATTATAAAAGCCGAAATTAGTTCCTCCTATAAACATATATAAATTGATGCTGCCTCTTTTTAAAATTTCTTTCACTTCCATAATAAAATCATCAGCACCTCTTTTGATTATAGGCTCTTTCCATAAATTAAACCAACCGTCCCAAAATTCCATACACATTAATGGCTTTTTTATGCCTTTTCTTTCAAAGAATTTTTCTGTATCATCAAAACTTTCTTTAGCCTTAGAACCAAAATTAACAGTAGCTAATATTCCATAATCTACCAATGTTCCAGCTTCCAAAACAGCGTCCCAAGCTCCATCAGAAGTAAATAAAGGAACTTCCGCACCATATTTAATCATAATGTTTTTTAAAGCTTTAAGATACTCTTTGTCATTGCCAAATGAACCATACTCATTTTCAATCTGCATCATAATTACAGTACCATTTTTAGTAATTTGTAAATCTGCAATATGTTTAAATAATTCTTTATAGTAAGCATCAACTTTGCTTAAAAATAATTCTGTATTAGTGCGAACTTTAATATTATCATATCTTAAAAGCCATGCAGGAAGCCCGCCGAATTCCCACTCAGCACATATATAAGGAGTAGGTCTTAATATAACTAATAAATCCATTTTCTGTGCAAGCTTAATAAAAGATGCTATATCTTTATTGCCGGAAAAATCGAAAACTCCTTCATCTACCTCATGAATATTCCAAGGTATATATGTTTCAACAGTATTAAATCCTGCTGCTTTTAAATTATAAAGACAATCTTGCCAATATTCTTTTACAAATCTAAAATAATGAATAGCTCCAGATAAAATTTTTATGGGCTTGCCGTTTAATATGAATTCTTCTTTAACTTCAAAAATACTCATTTCAATATCCCTATTTTAATTTTTGTATAGCTAATTTATCTATTATCACTTGTATTAGAATCTAAATCCATACATAATATTGCTTCTTTTCCTGCCTTCATAATCTCATATATTTCATCTGAATTATTTACATCAATGTCTTTATATAAGGCATCTATAATAATAGCAAGATTCATACCGGTAATAACTTTAACTCTGTCTTTTAAATTATGCTTTTGCAAAATACCATCAATTTGATTATACGGAGCACCGCCATTAAGATCAGCAAATATAATGCCTTTTTTATTTTCATCTGAAAGCCAATTTGTTATAGATTCTTCTAAGTTTTTAGAAAATATATCTATTCCCTCTTCTTCTGTAAGTTCTAATATTTTAAGCTCTTGAGAGTCTTCCCCAATTATCATCTTCATTGCAGATTTCATGCCTGAAGCAATACCTTTGTGAGAAACTAACAATATTTCCATAATAATTATTACTCCTTTATTATAAATTTTAAAGCAAAAACTGATTTTAAATGATTAAAAGTAATTTTATTTGAAAGTACTTGAAAACTTACAATGTGGACTAATAAAAAATAATATTTTAATTTTAACAAATTAATCATTTTTTCTATCGATTTAATGATAGCATAAAGTACAAAAAAATCAATATATCTATAAAAAATGTTGTTTAGGAGTATGAGATATTGGACATTTTTTAGTATAAAAAAAGCAGTATCCTTGTTATAATATTTTGAACAGAAAACAAATAAAAAGGATGCTACTATGAAAAAAGATTATAGCACAGAATTTAAATTATTTATAGTGGATGAAGCATTAGAAACTAAAAATATTAAAAGATTTTTAAAGATAGAAGAAATACCCAAATCTACTTTTTATGCTTGGCTTAAAAAATATAAAGACACTGGAACTGTCGCCAATTTTAGCACTAGACCAAAAACTTCCCCAAATATCTTTAATAATCAAGAAGCTATTAATTTAATTATTAAACTCTATACTAAAGAATATCGAGGTAAGCATTATATTAAAGCATATTTAAATCGTGAAGGCATTAAGATAGGTGTTACAGCTATAGAGAATGTACTAAAAAGAAATAATCTTTGGAGATATAAAACAAAAAAGAAAAAGAAGCGATATGATAAACGAAAATTTGTCTCTAAAATACAAAAAGAAGGCAAAATAGTTCAAATAGACACTAAATATATCAAATTAGGCAGAAAAACAGTTTATCAATTCACTGCTGTAGATTTAGCTGCTCGTTATAGTTGGAGAGAAATCTATGAAGATAAAACACCTTCTAGTGCTTTATCTTTCTTAAAATATGTCTTAAAAACTTCACCTTTTAAGATACAGGCTATACAAACAGCGACCGAAGGAAGTGCCTGTGGTAACAATGGTATGGAATATACTTATCGCTGTATTAATACTCCTAAAATAAATATTTTTGACGAATACTGCTTAAAAAATAAATTAGAGAGAAGATATATTCCTGTAGCAACACCAAGATATAACGGCGTAGTAGAAAGAGTACACGGCATAGACGAGAGAGAATTTTATTCACGATTAAATAAATATA
>NZ_SAXY01000054.1 GCF_008016535.1 Brachyspira pilosicoli | reverse complement strand
ACTATAAATAATTTAAATTCTGTGCTATAATCTCTTTTCATAGTAGCATCCTTTTTATTTGTTTTATGTTCAAAATATTATAACAAGGATACTGCTTTTTTTATACTAAAAAATGTCCAATATCTCACACTCCTTAACATCTTTTTCTTGACTTTAAAATTATTTTGTGTATAGTAGTTAACGCAAGACAAATTAAATATGCTATCAATCAAAAGCCTGAGAAACTTTTGTAAGCATTAAAGGTCAGAAAATGAAAGACGATAGAGGTATAATACTATCTTCTAAAGAGTTGTATACTCAGAAGAAAATAAGATGTAATAGTTCTTTTAATTTAATAAGCTTGAAATGCGGTACAAGTGTGAAAAAATATCTCTCAAATATTTTCTGTCCTGCTTGTATTTTGTCTTGCAATAAAAATAAAGCCTTGTACCGCTTTCTATATATCTTTTTGATTTTAAAATTCGTTAAAATATTTATTAATTTAGTTTTGAAAGAAATCTAATAAAATTTATATAAAAAATACAATAAAAAAAGAGGCTTAAAAATTATTTTTAAACCTCTTTATTTTTTATTTAATAATTATTATTTTACCACCACTTTTTAGATAAATCTCTTTTCTTGTTATATTCTGGAAGTACAATACTTGGCTTAACATTTTCTGTATTATTTTGATTATTATAATTTACAGTGCCGCCTAAATATTCAACTATAGTATAATAAGAATTATTAGCAGCTATATCTGAAGCAGTAAAATTATCATCGTTTACTATAGTTTTATCAGCATTAAACTCTTCAACCAATAATACAACAGCTTCCATATTACCATAATTAGCAGCATAATGTAATGGAGTGTATCCTAAAGAATCTTTTTTGTTAATATCTATTTGTCCATTAGTAATTAATGATGATAATATATCATTATCGCTTAAAATGATAGCATAATAAATAGGAGTAATTCCTTCGTTGTTTTCTACGCTTGCCAAAGAAGAATCAGCCTCAAGCAAAGCATTAACAGTATTAACATCGCCGTACATAGCAGCATAATGTAAAACAGTATTTCCGTCAGAGTTTGTAAGTTTTGTATCTGCACCATTTGCAAGAAGAAGAGAGATAGTATCTGTTTGATTTTTTATAGAAGCCCAATGTAATGGAGTATCTTTCATGCTGTCTGCTTCATTTATTAAAGTATTATCTTTATTTAGAAGAATATTAATAACTTCATTGTTTCCATTTGCAGAAGCTATATGTATAGTAGTAGCACCGTCTATATCGTCTTTTGCTCTTATATCGCTTCCAGCCTCTATTAAGGCATTAACTATATCAGCATTTCCAGTATATGAAGCAACAAGTAAAGGAGTAGCTCCTCCCAAATACCAATCATCAGCACTGGCCTCATAAGGAAGTTTTATCTCTGTGTCTATATCTTTGTAGCTAAGTAAAACATTAACTACGTCTAAATTGTCATTTAATACTGCTATATGTAATGGAGAATAACCTTCTTCATCTGCAAAATTAGGATTAACATTTTCTTTTAATAAAGCATTAACAGCTATAATATCATTATTTTTTACAGCTATTAAAAGTTCTAATTGTTTAGGGTCTAAATCTACTGCAGCAGGAGCAACTATGCTTCCATTTTGAGTGGTATCTAATTCATTATTTAATTCATCTTCTGTAATAGTTTCAGTAGTAGTTTCTTCTGTTTCTGTAGTTTCTTCTTCTGTAACTTCGTTATCTTCTCTGTCTATTTTTCCGCCTGATAAATAAGTTTTTATAGTTTCATCTTTAGCATAATTAACAGGAATGTTGCCGTCTTTTGTAAGGCTATTTTTATCAGCACCATTATCTACTAAAGCCTCAACTGTTTGAAGTGAAGCAAAAGCAGCAGCATAATGTAAAGGAGTCCAATTATCTACATCTTTAGCTTCTATATCAGCACCATTTTCTATAAGAAGAGCAACAGTATCAGCTCTATCTTTCATAGAAGCCCAATGTAATGGAGTGTTTCCTTTATTGTCTACTTCGTTTATAATTGCAGCATCTCTATCTAATAGAATCTCAATAACATCATTTTTTCCATTTGCCGCAGCTAAATGTATAGCCATACATCCATCAACATCATCTTTTGCCTTAATATCTACATCTTTTTCTATTAATGCATTTACAATATCAGTATATCCCAAATATGAAGCTAGTATTAAAGGTGTAGCTCCTCCTAAATACCATCCGTCTATTGAAACTTCTATTCCTAATTTTGAATTAATATCAATATTTTCATTTTTTAAAAGTTCCATCACGGTATTTAAATCATTATTAGCAATAGCTCTATGCAAAGATGTATATCCTTCCATATCAGAAGCATTAATGTCAATGTCTGGAGAACTGCTTAGTATTGTAGAAACATTTTGATAATCTTTTCTGTTTACAGCATCAAATAAACTTTGCTCAGCTTCTGTTAAAGCAAACAACGAAAAATTAAAAACCAATAATACTAATAAATATTTAATATACTTCACCTTTATACTCCGAGAAAATATTATTATATAAGTATATTAAATAATTTATAAATAGCAAGCATAAAATATTTACAATCCTTAAATTATAGCTTATGCCAAATCTTTTTTAAAAATACTACAGCTATAACAGCAAAAATACCTAAAACAATAAGCTCAAATACACCCTCTACTATATCATCTAAATTATCTAACAAATAATAATTTAAATATCCTGCATTTCCTCTAAACATAAAAAACATACTAGCAATTAAAAATATAAAAAATATTGATACTAAAGATATTATTACATATTTCATATAATATTCTCCTTTTTTAATTATATTTAATTATTTAATTAATTTTTTTTAATCATCTTTATTTCTTTTAATATCATAAACTCTAGCACCATCTCTTTTTACTATATCATTTCTATTATCTTCTTCCTCATCTTCATCTCTATGGTAAGAAAATCTCTTTGAACTGCTTGAATCTTCTCTTAGAATTTTCTTAATAAAATACATAGCCGCAAGTATCATAGCTATAATACCTAATATTTGAGCAAGATCTTCAAATATAAACTCAAACGTATCTTCTATTAAATCGAAACCATAAACAAAATTATATGATATTATAAATATAATTATTTTCTTCATTATGTCTCCAAATACGAAAATTAATTAGATTTTCTTGAATGCTTCTTTACAAAATAAAATATAACAGCTATTATCACTATTATACCAATCACCTTAGCCAAATCATCAAATATAAAGTCAAAAGTATCTTCTATTAAATCAAAACCATAAGCCTTTAATCCAACAACAAAACTCATAGCCAAAATTATTAAACTTCTCATAAATAATCTCCTTTTTTTATGTATTTAATGAATTATTTAACCTTATATTATAATTATAGTATATTTTAATTGTTTTGTAAAGAAGCATAAATTAATTTTACAAAAAATATTATATTGTAAATATAATGTAAACTATATTACGCTACATTTTATACAATTTTTAAGAACCTTACTTAAACTTTAACTTGTAAAAATACACAATCAAAGCAGCTGAAATTGTTAGAAACATTCCTATAACAGAATAAGCATCTATTAACTCATTGAAAAATAAAACGCTTATCAAATAAGAAAATATAAGACCTGTATAATTGAATATGCTCACAGTAGAAACAGGAGCTTCTTTATAGGATACTGTTAAAAAGAATTGACCAAAGCCAGCAAATACTCCTATTAGAATAAGCATAAAAAACTCATGCAAACTAGGCATTACAAAGCTCTTAGTAAAAATTAAAGAAAAAGCAGTAGATATCAAAGAAAAATAAAGTATTATAATAGAGTTTCTTTCTTTTCCTTTAAGATAACCTATCATAGTGTATGCCAATCCTGCAAACATTGCTCCGGATAATGCTACTAAAGAAGGAAATATATTAGAATTAAAAGAAGGCTTAATAACAAACATCGCACCAATTATAGCTATTATTAGTGCGAGCCATTGAACTTTAAAAATCTTTTCTTTTATTATGAGAAATGCAAAAAATGTTGCCCAAAAAGGAGAAGTATTTTGAAGTATAGAAGCATCTGCTAAAATCATATTATTAAAAGCATAGAATGATGCCACCACTCCAAAAAAACCAAATAAAGACCTTAATATTAAAGGTATAATGCTTTCTTTGTTTGGCAAAAAACTTTCTTTATTTTTTAATAACACAATTATACTGATTATCATTATTATTAAGTTGCGTGAGAAAACCTGCTGCATTACAGGAATGCTTTTACCAGAAATTTTTACGCTCATCTGCATCAAGCTAAAAGATAAAGCAGAAAGTATCATTAAAAATATTGCTAATTTAGTTTTATTTTTCATAAATCCCCATTCATTATATTAATTAAAAATTTTAAGTTTTGTAAAGAATATATTTTTTAATTATTTGCAGGGCTTTGCCCCGCACCCCACTTCTTTTATTGATATAAAAGAAGCAAAACAACTGCATTTATTAAATCAAAATATAATATCGTATTAAGTTTTATATGTATTCATAACATATTAGTTTAAAAAACTTGCATTTTTCACAAAGCGTATAAAATCATTTCATTTTATTTTCTATAGACTTTATTTTTGCTTCAGTCTTATTCTTTTTAGCAGTATATTTATCATAAAGTGAAGCATTAGGCTTCTCATTGTTTATAATATATAAATGATAGTTTATTGCATCAATTAACTTATTATAATAAAGATAGGCATTCTCATAGTCCCCAATAGATTCATAAAGTTTAGCAAGTTCCTCTATTGCCTCATCATCATTATTATCTATGCTAATTATTTGATTAAGATATTCTATTATTTTGTTTGCATTTTTGTTAAAATCTCTGTTTAATATATTTAAAACTTCTTTTATTAAATCAGTGTTATTATCATTCAAAGCAATTGCATTCTCATAATATTTCAAAGCATTATCATAATCGTTTTTAAGCAAATAAGCCTTAGCTAATTTTTCATTATACAAATAAGAATTAGGCTTTAATTTTATAGCCTCCTCATAATTTAAAATACTCTTTTCTATATCATCATATATAACATTTATTTTATAACTATTATAATACTTTATTCCAAGAACATAAAAATAATAATGATTCTTTTTATTAATATTTTTTAATATATTAGAAATTAAATCATTAGCTTTTTCATTATTAGCAAATAAATATTCCAAATAATCCATATTAAAATAAATATTATCCTTATGAAAACTATAAAACAAATTATAAATATTTTCATTAGATATAATATCTGAATAATATCCAATAAGAGAAATATACTCATCTTCTTTTATATAATTATCCCTAGAAATATTAACATTATTCATTTTATAAAAATCATCTAAAACTTTATTGACAGCATTAAACATATTAGTTTCTCTAAAATAATATTGATTCTCATACCATCTATTAGAATTATTATAAATGATATAATCAAGCAAAAATCCATCTCTAAAATTTTTTATATTATATAAAATAGAAATGTCTGAATTGTTTTTAAGAGTTAATTCTTTTATTTTAGATTTCACTTGACTGTAATTATTATTTTCTTTTGTATCTATAATCTTAAAATCAGAATAAAGAAAAATATTTTTAGTAACTAAATCATAGAGAGCTTTATGCATATAATCGCTATTATTTTGAAATACCATTACAGAGTTTTGTGCGAATGTTATAGTAGTTATTAATAAGAATATAAAAAATATTTTCATGCCCTATATTATATCAAAGATGCCCAATCATAGGAAGACCTGTTATATAATAAAAAAGTAAATTAGTACATGCCCCTATAATAGTACCAGATATTATTCCAGATATAACATCAAAAGGATAATGAAGCCCAACATAAACTCTGCTGAATGCTATTAAAAAAGCAATACTATAAAACAAAAAAAACGAATATAAACTATAACTGCCCATAGAAAAAGATATTGCAAAAGCTACCATAGTATGCCCAGATGGAAAAGAATGCTTATCTGGAGGATACATTATAGGTATTTTTCCATGCTTTTTATACGGACGAATGCGGCTGAAAAAACTCTTTGTGTATAAAAAAACAAATATACATATAATAGCCGATGTTAAAGCCCGAGAAAAATATATTAAAGCATACTCTATCCTAAACATATAAAATATAAGATAAATCACAGGCCACACATAACCATCACCAAGCCTGCTCATAAACTTCATAAAACTCTTAAAAGAGCCTTTTCTATTATCTTTAAAAATCTTTAAAAATAATTTGTCATCTATTTTGGATAATAGTTTTATTAAAGGAAGATTATTGATATATGCTATTCTTTTTCTCTTTCTTCTACGCTTTAAAATTTTTTTTAATCTTTTTCTTTTAAGCCTTTTTTTATGCAGCTCTTTATCATTATCTTTTTTTATATCTTCATCTTGATTATTTATATTATTTTGTTGTTCCATAACCTAAAAAAGCTTATTTCTTTTCTTTAGATTTCTTAGAAGAAGGTAATTTAACATCATTAATAAAATAGAATAATGACTCTATTTCATCTGCTATATTAACATTATTAATAATACAATCTGGTCTTTCTAATAATTTTATAGGAGCGAAGTTTAATACACCCTTAATACCAGCATTGCATATTACATCAAACATTCTCTGTGCTTCCAAATCTGGAACTGTTAATATTGCTATCTCTATTTTGTTATTAATAATAAAATCTTTTAACTCATCTATAGGAAGTATTGGAGTAGGAGCATCTCTGTCTATCTTTTCTGGGTTATGGTCAAAAGCTGCTATTATTTTTATAGACTCATTTTCAAAGCCTCTATAATTAACCAAAGCTTTACCTATTTTCCCATAACCTATTAATATTATATTATGCGATATTTGTTTGCCTAATACATTATCTATCTGCTCAAGCAAATCATCAATATTATAACCGCCTTTTTTATTGCCTGATATGTTAAACAATGAAAAATCTTTTCTCACTTGAACAGAGGTTATTCCTATAGCATCACCTAAGTTATTGGAATATGCTTTGATAAAACCAAAACTCTTCATTCTTCTTAATGCATTTTTATATTTTAATAATCGCATTATTTGTGTTCTACTAATCATTTTAAATACCTCTACAGTGTTTTTTATTACATATACTTATTATATTATATCATAAAAATATTACTGTCAATGATTTATGATTATTTATGTGATTATTTAATAATACAATAATATCATTTTTATATATTTTATTTTGGTATAATATATTATTATATGTATCTTTAAGTATATAAAATATAAACAAAAAGTAAAATATAAATATACAATTTTTTTATTTTTTTAGTAAATATTAAAATTTATTAAAAATTTATTGTGGAAATAATATCTTTTTATTATATAATAATAAGTATGATAGATTATAAAGAAATAGCAGACAAAATAAAAACATCAAAATATGCCGTAGCATTCACAGGTGCTGGCATAAGTGTAGAAAGCGGAGTACCTCCTTTTAGGGGAGAGAATGGGCTTTGGGAAAAACATGGAAGTCAATTTGCTGAAATTTCATATTTTACAAGACACCCTAAAGAAGCATGGCATTCATTAAAAAAAGTATTCTATGAGCCTATAGACAACGTTAAGCCTAATAAAGCTCATTTGGTATTAGCAGAATTAGAAAAAAAAGGCATAATGCGTTCTGTAATCACTCAAAATATAGATAATCTTCATCAAGAGGCAGGAAGCAAAATTGTATATGAACTTCACGGCACGGCACAATATGCTGTATGTATGAAATGTCATAACAAATATAAAATAGATAAAAAAATATTATCAATGGACCCTCCTACTTGTGAGAATTGTAATGCCATATTAAAGCCAAATTTTGTATTTTTTGGAGAGGCTTTACCCACTTACGATTTTCAAAGCTCTATAGAGGATGCTCAAAAATGTGATTTATTTATCATCATAGGCACAGGCGGAGAGGTTATGCCTGCTGCCCAAATTCCTCATATAGCAAAGAGGTCTGGTGCTGTAATTATGGAGATTAATCCAGAGCCTTCTAATTTTACAAATTCAATAGTTGATATTTATGTTAAAGAGAAAGCAGGCGTTGCATTCACAGAAATAGAGAAATATTTATAATTTTTAATTAGCAAACAATAAATCTATTTTAAACTTATCAATGAGAATTAAAAAATATATATACTAAATTATTATATGGAATATTAAATACATTATAAAGTATTGATTTTAGCAAAAAATGCAGTTGTTTTGGTTCTTTTATACCAATAAAAGAACTGGGGTGCGGGGCGAAGCCCTGCTAAATTTAAAACAAAATTATATCTCTATCAAGTTTATGCCGTATTTCTTTTGTAACTCTTTATATTTCAAATTGCATTTTATTTCATCGCCTATTGAACTGCAGCAATTCATCATCACATAAAGCTTACTTCTAACACTGCTGTCATACTCTTCACATAATTGCTTAACAGTCTCATAAACACAATAATCTTTTGCCTCTCCGCATATATATATTTTATCATAATCTTTCATTGTATAAATCCAAGTATGAGAATTTTTAGAAGTATACTTACTTACAACTTCTTGTTTTATAGCTCCATACATTTCGCTAAATTTATCTGTGCCTTTAACTATTCTATTAACTGAAGTATTTTTTGCTCTCTCATAAAAAAGAAGCATATTAGATAATTGTTTTTCTATAAGCCAGCCGTCTGTAGCATATATACAATGATAAGGCCAAACTATTAAGTTTTGACTGCCTTGTGATTTTAATGTTCTTACATAATCAATTTGAATATCTTCAAAAACAGGTATTACTTCTTTATTTTCTATTTTGTCTATTGTAATTTCTGTAAAAGGTTTAACATCATTACCTTCTTTATCTTTCCATAAACAAGGGTGAAATATAGCATCATATCTATGAGTGTCTATTGTGGTGTATATTGCTGAAATTGAGTTTATATTTTCAAAAATGAATTTAGTTATCTTTGCAATATCCTGTTTAGCTCCGCGTACAGGCAATGCACCTTTTTCTGTGTCTACAAAATCTCTCTGAGCATCAACTATAAGCATTGCATAATTATTTTCTGATTTTTTATTATTGCTGCTACTTGCAAACTCTTCTGCCAATTTATATATATCGCTTTGTTTGATTGGGTTTTCTTCTTTAGCTATATAATCTTCGTTAACTATTTGTTTATATTCCATAAATAAATCTCCTTGTACAAGCTTATTTTATATACATCATAATAATATAATAATAATTTTTGTAAAGCATTTTTGTTTTATAATTAATTATTTTAGTATATGGCTAAGCTATAACTCTTATATGTAATTTTATATTGATTTATCAGAAATTAATTTTTATTTTTTTATTATTTATGGGGGCTTTGCCCCCATTCCCCCAGTTCTTTTATTGGTATAAAAGAACCAAAAGAACTGCATTTTTATGAAATCTACCTTTAGGTGTACGTTAAATTTTAGATGTTATATTACATCGAAGATATATTGTAAAATATAAAGTTGTAGTATTTGTACTTTTTGCAACTTTTTGCTACGGGAAAAAGTTGAATAAAAAATTTATACAAACAATAAATTAAAATAATATCAATACTCATTAATTTAGTATTAGAAAGAAATCCATTTTATATGCTTTGATAAAAACTTTATTTGCCGAGAATTATAACAGAACTTTTAATACTTGTTAAAAATACGAGGTGTTGTTATGATGAAAAAAATCTTTGTATTAATCTTAATATCATTAAACACATTAATACTAAATGCAAACATCAATAGCATATTAAATCAAAATAAAACCTACGAAATATATAAAGCTGATTATAAAGAAAAAACATTTAATGCAGTAAGATATATTAATAATAATTATTCAAAAGAAAAAATAAAAGCAAAAAATATATATTCAACTTCAATCATAGATGTGTACTTAGAAAATGGACTAACAGTAGATGAAAAAATATTAAAAGAAATATTATCACAAACAATGAAAGCTTATGAATTAGAAAAATATTTATACGGCGAGATAAAAACAAAATTAATACTTCTTATAATGGACATAAACGGCGGACACACAGGAGCTAAACCATATATGCAGGGCTACTCTATATTTGAAGGCAATTACAGCGAAATAGAAAACGAAAATAAAAACATAATATTTTTAGATTATATAAACGGATGGGATAATGTGGATTCTGTATTAAACACAATAATTCATGAGCTTCAGCATATAATTCATTACAGCAATTTGAGAGAAAGCAAAAAAACAGATTTTGATGTGTGGGTGGACGAGGCATTATCAGAAGCGGCAGTAATAGCATACAGGGGATACTTGCCAGAAAATCGTCTTCAATACTATAACAGTGATTCTATGTATCTTATAACAAAAGGAGATTATTTTGTTAATTGGTCTAGCGGATACACTGTGCATAAATATGCAACTGTTTCGCTTTTTATGTATTGGCTAGCTATACATTCAAAAAACGGCTTTGAAATATATAAAGACATAGCAAACGCTCCAGAAGAATACAAACACACTTACAAAGCAATTTTATACGCTGCAAATAAAAACATAAAGCAGTTTAAAGATTGGAGCGAACTATATGCTGCATGGCTTGAGGCTAATTATAGAAATGAAACAAGCGGTTTATACGGATATAAAGGAATAATAAACACAAAACCAAAAGTGATAACAGCATCTGCTAACTTCCCAATGTCTCCGGGTTCTGCAATATATGTGCATGGAGATTTTTTCTCTGATGACAAACTTCTTAGATATGTTGAGCTTGGCAACAATGTTTATGTAGTTTATAACCCAGATGTTAATGCTAAAGGCAAAGACAGATATTTGATACTAAACTCATATTATTGAGATATACTTAGATAATTATATTTTATTACACAATTTTCTGTTTTATTTAAGTTTTTTATTTGTGGGGACTAGCCCCCTGCGAAGCGTGCCCGTAAGGGTATCACCCCACTTCTTTTGGCGACAGTAGGAAGTACCTGCGACCATAGGAAGTACCTTTAGGTATGGTAGTGCCCCAAAGAAGCAAAAGGACTGCAATTTTATATACTAAAATTATACTGAAAATTATATAACTAATTTTATTAAGCTCTTCTGAAATAAGTCTAATAAAAAGCCCGCCCTAATAAATATTAAGACAGGCTTTTATTAATATATTATTCTTATTCTATTATTATCTCTGTTAATGTTATTTCATAAGTAGCTGAAGCTGATTGCCCTTGATATTCCATAGTACATACTAAAGTATCTTTAGGAGCATTATTATCTGTAAAATCAACTTTATGTTTTAAAGTCGATTTTGCTCCATCTTGTGTAACTTCAGAAGTAAATTCAAATACATTATCAGATACTTTATTAATTTTATCTAAAGCTATTGTTTGCTGAGTAACTCCATCTGTGATACTGCCGTCTGCATTAATTGTAAAAACTGATCCATATGTTGGTGGCATACTAGCATCACCGCTTACTTTAGTTGCGTTAGCTGGGTCTCCCGACCATGTTCCTTGAAACTTAACTACTTCTTCTTTTGTTGGCGGTGTAGGTGTACCTGATCCGCCACCTGTGCCTGAGTTGTTTCCTCCTGTTCCTGTAGAATCTTCATTACTACAACTTACGCCGAATAATGATAAAGCCATTATCATTACAAATATTGATAAAATCTTTTTGTTCATGTTGAACTCCTTTTTAATAATTTGTGTATTTAAACATTATTGCTAATGCTTAATTGCAAAACTTGAAAAAGCAAACAAAATTGCTTTAGTGTGAATAATTGTTTTAATAGAATTGATTAAACTAGCAAAAGATTGCAATACAAAATATAAAAGTGTATTTAATAATTGATAATATTTTTTTAGAGAATTATGCTGTGAGCTGTGAGCTGTGAGCTGTGAGCTGTGAGCTGTGAGCTGTGAGCTGTGAGCTGTGAGCTGTGAGCTGTGAGAGTTAAGCTCATTGATGAAATACTAAATAATTTACTCTTAATCATATAGAAAATTATAGCAAATCTATAATTTTATGTCAACACCTTATATTAAAGAAGCAGGAGAAAAGTGCAAATATTATATTTTTATATGCAGCAGCATATATTAAATATTGCATAATGCCTAAAAATTAGCTAAAAAAATGCAGTTTTTCGCGAAGCGTATCCGAAGGATATAAGGTTCTTTTATACCAATAAAAGAACTGGGGGTGCGGGGGCTAGCCCCCGAAATACAAAATTAAAAATATATGTTTATAACTGCATTAATATTTATTATACTAATTGGCTTTGTTGCAAAATTGCTCTTTTTCAGCACTATAAATTTATCTTTGTCAATCTTTGAATTCTTATAATCTTTTATAAACTTTACTCCATGCTTATTTATATTATTATATTTTATACTAAGCGTTAAAGTTTCTTTTTTGATGTTTAATATATCAAAATAAAATATCTGATTAATCTTATCAAAATTTATATTTTCAATTCTTTCAAACTCTGTTATAATTATTTTGTAATTTTCTCTCTTAAAAAAATAATCATAATCAAAACTTATATTTTTTATTATCTCATAGCTTTCAATAAAAATATTCTCTAAATCTTTTTTTATAGAATCAATAAACTTAAAATTCACTCTCTCTTTTAATTGAAAATTAGTATTTTTGTTTAATGAGATTTTATTGTCATTATTGGTTCTAAAATTTTCAATACTGCTTTTATTTTTTGATAAATCTTCTATTGATAAATTATTAATATTTTTTTTGGTATAATTTAATTTTATATTATCATAAATACTAAAATTATTATTGCTTTCATAAAAAGTAGGCATTATATTTGATATAGAATATATTTCTTTATTATTTAAATTATAAACATAAGAAGTAGAGCCCATATAACCGCTTGAAAGAACAAATGGATAAGCACCTATTCCAATAAACTCTGAATATCTATTTTCCACATATTTGCTTCTCTTCTCTCCTATTAGTTCATTTAATGTTTCATTATCTGAAGTCTCTATATATCTTATTAAATTATAAATTTTGGCAAGAGTATTAAACATTAATAATTTATTAAAATAAGCCTTTTTATTAATCATAGCATCAATGCCATTAGCTGCACTTCTAAAAAGTTTTGAAAGTGATGGTATATCTTTTATTAATAATTGTGTTGCAATATATTCTGCCTTGTCAAAATCATTTTCATTGCAGGAATATATTCCTTTTTTAAAAATATCTTCTACAAACATTTTTGAAAATGAAATTAAATTATAATCTATTTCTTTATATTCTTCTTTTATCTCTTCAAGATTATTATAAAACTCTTTGTATTTTAATATGGCTGCTATTTTATGATAACATAAATTATTATCCTTACAAATAGAGCAGATTGATTTTTCTATACTGCTGTTTTTTTCAAAATAAATTACAGCTTCTTTTAATTTTATTTCTAATATGTTATCTTCTTTTATGTTTGTTTCCGAAGCATTTTTAATAATATCTAATGCATATTCAAAGTTTTTTTTGCTTGAAAGTTTTTTTAATTCATCTACCGAAGTATCTATTATGTAATTAAAATTATTTTTATTAAAGCTCTCTTCTTCTTGAGAGTTATAATCTATTTTAGAGAGATAATCTTTTATATATAGAATTGCTATTATTACATGCTTACAAATAGTTTTTGATGGACAGGAACATACTGAGTATTTTATTTCATTGTTTTTAAATATTACTTCTACATCTTCAAAAGAGATTTTTATATTATTATCATCTAATTTTATGTTTATAATATCTTTAATCTTTTCAAAATCTTTTAAAGCCCTGTTGTATATGCCTTTATTTGTAAGTGATATAAGAAAGTCTTCTTTGCAATATCTTTCTAATTCTTTTAATTTTTGAAACAACTCATCATTCATATTGGTTCTATAATATAATAAAATAAAAATTTTTAAATATATTATTTAGATTAAAATATATGTAAATTATACGATATATAAATTAATAGGAGTGTCATGGAGCCATAGATATTGTACTTTTACTTGCTATAATATTTTTGATTCTTTCTTTGATTGTAATATAACCTAACGAAGAAATCAATCTTTGATTGTTATAAAAATGTGTATATTCTTTTAATTTTTCTCTCAATAATTCTACTGTGATATTTTTATTTAATCGTGAATAAAATTCTCTTTCGTCTATGCCGTGTACTCTTTCTACTACGCCATTGTATCTTGGTGTTGCTATAGGAATATATCTCCTCTCTAATTTATTTTTTAAGCAGTATTCATCAAAAATATTTATTTTAGGAGTATTAATACAGCGATAAGTATATTCTATACCATTGTCCGTTTGTATAGCCTGTATCTTAAAAGGCGAAGTTTTTAAGACATATTTTAAGAAAGATAAAGCACTATAAGGTGTTTTATCCTCATAGATTTGCCTCCAACTATAGCGTGTAGCTAAATCTACAGCAGTGAATTGATAAACTGTTTTTCTGCCTA
>NZ_SAXY01000053.1 GCF_008016535.1 Brachyspira pilosicoli | reverse complement strand
CATGGAGCCATAGATATTGTACTTTTACTTGCTATAATATTTTTGATTCTTTCTTTGATTGTAATATACAATAACGAAGAAATCAATCTTTGATTGTTATAAAAATGTGTATATTCTTTTAATTTTTATCTCAATAATTCTACTGTGATATTTTTATTGGGGCTGTCCTAGATAACTAAAATTTGTTAAAATTTAAGTATGAAACGCAGTAAATTAATAAACAATTAAAATTAATAGAACATTTTGCAGCAGGAACTGCAGCAAGGACAGCTTCAGTTTTAGTTAAGGTTAATAAGACTGCAGCTTCGTATTATTTTTTAAGATTAAGAGAATTAATATTTGAATATGAGAAAGAAAAAGAAGAAGAAGTTTTTAATGGAGAAATAGAAGCAGATGGCACCGCAAGGGTGTACTTCGTAAAGTTATTTTGGAGGCAAAAGAAAAGGAAAAAGAGGAAGAGGAGCTTGCATATAAAATACCAGTGTTTGGTTTATTAAAAAGAGGCGGAAAAGTATATATAAAAATAATAAATAATACTAAAATTAATGCCTATTATTAGGCAAAAAGTACAGCCAGATAGTATAGTTTATTCAGATTATTATCATAGTTATGATGTATTAGATGTCTCTGAATTTAAACACTTTAGAATTAATCATAGTGAAAAGTTTGCTGAAGAAAAGAACCATATTAATGGTATAGAGAACTTTTGGAATCAAGCAAAGAGACATCTTCGTAAATTTAATGGAATACCAAAAGAACATTTTCACTTATTTATTAAAGAGTGTCAATTTAGATTTAATAATCCAAAAGTTGAAAAACAGTTGGAAATTATATATAATTTAGCAAGAAAGGAGCTTTTTTAGTTATCTAGGACAGCCCTACAAGTTTTATGTTATAATTTGAATACGAAATTGAGCAACAAATCGCAATTTATAAAGGAGAATATTGATGAAACTATTTTTATGTTCGCACTTTTCAAGTGTAGGAAGTCTGATAAAGGAAGAAATTGAAAATAAGAAAGTCGCATTTATTCCAACAGCTTCACTGCGTGAAGGCTACACCGGTTATGTCGGCTCGGCTCGAAAATTATTCAAAAAGTTGGGAGCAATCGTAACTGAAATTGATATTTCAACGGAGGCTTATTCAACGATACAGTCTGTTTTTGAAGAAGCAGATGTGATATATTTTACCGGCGGAAATTCTTTCTTTCTTATGGACCAGCTCCGTAAAACGGGAACTGATGGGCTGCTGAAAAAGGAATTGGCAAATGGAAAATTGATGATCGGCGAGTCGGCAGGCGCAATTATATGTGCTCCAAGCATCCAATATATCGAGCAAATGTATGAAAAGCCAGAGGACTACTCACAAGAAGATGATGCAGGGCTTGATTTGATTGATTTCTATGTTCTTCCGCATTATCTTACAGCACCATTTAAGAAAGTTACCGAGAAAATAATGACTGAGTTTTCGGATTTGAATCTATGCCCAATTAACAACCGTCAGGGAATTGTAATTGATGGTGATAACCACAACAAATAAATCGCAAAACTCCTGCAAATAACTTTACTAAATTAATTACACAATAAGTAATAGTAATTACATTTTTATAAGGCTATCTTTATAGAATAAAATAAAATATATTAAAGTTTTTGCCTTGACTTGATTTTCTCTCATGCTAATATACATAAAAAATGTTCTTTAATATATTTTAATAATCTATTTGAAGACTATCAGTTGTTAACATTTGGTTTATTATCGGAAGAAGGACGAAGTAACGGTATTCAAGGCGATGCTATTAGGAATATATCTTCTCTCTAATTTATTTTTTAAGCAGTATTCATCAAAAATATTGATTTTAGAGGTATTAATACAGCGATAAGTATATTCCATACCATTGTTGCCACAGGCACTTCCTTCGGTCGCAGTTTGTATAGCCTGTATCTTAAAAGGTGAAGTTTTTAAGACATATTTTAAGAAAGATAAAGCACTAGAAGGTGTTTTATCCTCATAGATTTGCCTCCAACTATAGCGAGTAGCTAAATCGACAGCAGTAAATTGATAAACTCTTTTTCTGCCTAATTTGATATATTTAGTGTCTATTTGAACTATTTTGCCTTCTTTTTGTATTTTAGAGACAAATTTTCGTTTATCATATCGCTTCTTTTTCTTTTTTATTTTGTATCTCCAAAGATTATTTCTTTTTAGTACATTCTCTATAGCTGTAACCCCTATCTTAATGCCTTTACGATTTAAATATGCTTTAATATAATGCTTACCTCGATATTCTTTAGTATAGAGTTCAATAATTAAATTAATAGCTTCTTGATTATTAAAGATGTTTGGAGAAGTTTTTGGCTTAGTACTAAAATTAGCAACTGTTCCATTATTTTTATATTTTTTAAGCCAAGTATAAAAAGTGGATTTATTTATTTTTTCTATCTTTAAAAATCTTTTAATATTTTTAGTTTTTAATGCTTCATCCACTATAAATAATTTAAATTCTGTGCTATAATCTTTTTTCATAGTAGTATCCTTTATTTATTTTCTATATCAAAATATTATAACAAGGATACTGCTTTTTTTATACTAAAAAATGTCCAATATCTCATACTCCTAAACAAAAATAACTTTTAAAAACCTTGACAAATAGACTCTTTTAAGTAAAATGTTAAAAATATTTTATTGAATGTAATTATTATTAAGGAAATAGTTTTATGATTAAGTTTTATAATTCATTAACTAGGCAAAAAGAAGAGTTTAAACCTATGAATGAAAAAGAAGTAGGAATGTATTCTTGCGGACCTACTGTTTATAATTATGCACATATTGGTAATTTTAGGGCTTATATATTCAGTGATTTGGTGAGAAGAGTTTTGGAAGATTACGGATACAATGTAAAACTAGTAATGAACTTAACGGATGTTGATGATAAAACTATAAAAAATTCAAAAGAGAATCATATATCATTGAATGAATACACAAAAAAATATAAAGATGCATTTTTTGAAGATATAAAAACTTTAAGAATAAAGCCCGCAACAGTAAACCCTTCTGCTACAGAACATATAAAAGAGATGATAGATATAATAAAACTTCTAGAAAAAAATGGTCATACTTATGAGGCAGACGGTTCTATATATTTTAAGATAAGCACATTTCCAGAGTATGGTGAATTAGCTAATCTTGATAAGCAGGAATTAAAAGAGGGTGCTTCAGGAAGAGTTTCAAGCGATGAATATGATAAAGAAAATGCAAGCGACTTTGTACTTTGGAAGGCATATACAGAAGAAGATGGGGATGTTTATTGGGATTCACCTTTTGGAAAGGGCAGACCGGGATGGCATATAGAATGTTCTGCTATGAGCTGCAAATATTTAGGCAAGCATTTTGATATACATACTGGAGGAGTTGATAATAAATTCCCTCATCATGAAAATGAAATAGCACAAAATGAGGCTGCTTTTAATGAGAAGTTTGTTAACTATTGGCTTCACTGCGAGCATTTAATTGTTGATGGTGAGAAGATGTCAAAGTCTAAAGGTAATTTTTATACTCTTAGAGATTTGCTTAATAAAGGTTTATCTGCTGAGGCTATAAGATATTCACTTATGAACTCTCATTATAGAAAGCAATTAAACTTTACTATAGAAGGAATCAATCAATCTCAAAGTGCAATAGACAGAGTTAATGACCTTATATTTAGACTTAAAGATGTTGTTAAAACTGATGCTGATGACAGTGCTGTAATGAAAGAACTTGAAGAGGCTAATAAAAATTTCTTTGAATCTATTTATGATGATTTGAATGTTTCTGAGGCTTTGGGAGTATTTTTTAGTTTTATAAAGAGTATAAATATTTCTTTTGATTCTATTAATGTTAGTTCAAGAGATGCTATAATAAAATTTATAGAGAGAGTAAATAATATAATAAACTGTTTTAATATGAAAGGCGAAAAAGAAATAGAAAGCGAAGATGAAGAGAAAATAAATAAACTCATAGAAGAACGTACTTTAGCAAAAAAAGAGAAGAATTATAAAAGAGCCGATGAGATAAGAGATGAGCTTAATAGTATGGGAATAGAGATAATGGATACACCAAATGGCGTTAAATGGAAAAGAAAATAATATAGATTTGATTACAAAGACATATCAGCATATAAGCGGTATAGGTCCTAAAAAAGAAGCCCTACTTTGGGAAGAGGGTTTGAGAGATTGGCAAAGTGCATTAAAAAATATTAATTATTATGCAATGCCTAATTCTATAAGAGAAGCTTTAAAAGATGAACTTCCAAAATCTATATATAATTTGAAATCAAAAAATTATGATTATTTTTTAAAGAAGTTTCCTAATCAAATACTTTATAGGCTTTATCCTATGTTTATGGATAAGATTGTTTTTTTAGATATAGAAACTACAGGTATGAAGCCTGCAAAGTCTTATGTTACAGTGATAGGGTGTTATGACGGAAAGGATATGCAGGTATTTGTTCATGGCAGAAATGAAAGAGATTTTTTAGATTATATAAAAAATTATTCTATAGTTGTTACCTTTAATGGCTCTTGTTTTGATATACCGTTTTTGGAGAGATACTTTAATACAAAAATAAAATGTGCTCAGATAGATTTACGTTTTGTGTTAAAGGATTTAGGATATACCGGCGGATTAAAAAAAATAGAGCAGGATGTTGGCATTGATAGGGGCGATGATATGCTTGGTGTGAATGGTTATACAGCCGTTTTGCTTTGGAATTATTATTTAGACACTAAAGATGAAACAGCAATAGATTCTCTCATACATTATAATTTGCTTGATACTGTTAATTTGGAATATTTATTATGTTTGGCGTACAATAAATATGCTGAAAAATATAATACTACGCTTTTAAATTATAAAACGCTTCCTTCTGTAAATAATTATAAGCCCAATAAAAAATTAATAGACTATCTTCATAAACACCCGCATAAATATTCACCAAAGAGCGATGATTAAAATTTCTATTATTTGATTTTTAATAAGCTTGATCTAGTATTGTAGTAATAGCATCATGAGTCATAGCTTTAGGAAGTTTGTCCATACCGCTATATGTTAAAGCTATATCTGCAACATTATTAAATTTACTTCTGTCTATATTTATTTCATTAAGTCTTCTAGGAAGATTTAAGTCATGAAGAAGTTTTTTAATATATTCACCGCTTTGGCTTGCTATTTCAAAAGGAGTCATTTCAGGGTCAACTCCATTAATAAAATCTGCAAGTATAGTGTATTTATCAGGCACAACAGGTATATAATATTCCATAATATGCGGAAGAAGCATTGAGGCAATAATTGATTTATTAACAGAATACATATTATTTATTGCAATAGATAAAGCCCTTGAAGTGCCAAGAGCAGCATTAGATCCAGCCATAGCACACATCATATTAGCCATAGCTATATTTGATATATTATCCACATTTGAGCTGTCTAATATAAGTTTGCCTAGTCCCTTTATACTCATACTCATAGCATTTTTAATAATAGGAGCATTAATTTCATTTAAAGTAGTGCTCATATACAAATCAAAAGCCATAGCAAATACACTTAAAGCACTGCTTATAGAATATTTTACAGGCACTGTTGTGTATAATGAAGGGTCTATTATAGAGTCGCTTACATATATATTGTTATCTGTAGATTCTTTGCATATTCCATCATATTTATCTACCAAATACATTCCAGTAGTAATCTCTGATAAAGAACCAAGTATTGTTGGTACTGATATTAATGGAAATGGTTTATGATATACACTTTGACCAGATACATAATCTGAAGCTTCCCCGCTGTTAGTAACTACAACCGAAGCCCCTTTAGCTATATTTTGAACTTTGAACCCTCCTATAGCAACTATGCATTCTGCTTTGCTGTATCTTACTAAATTGGCTATAATATCTGATTCATCACTATTAGAGTTTGAATTAACTTTAGAATAAACCATAACATTCATTAAATTATCTTCTAATTTACTTACTATTCTATCTATGACACCTATCTGATTAAAAGAGTTACCATCTGTTACAATAACAACTCTTCCGCCATATTGCTTGATGGTGTCATGAAGACATTCTATAGAATCAATGCCGAATTTTATTTTTGTTGGTAATTTAAACTCTATTATAGCCATATTTACTCATCATAATAAAAATTAATTTTACTGCATTAATTCTCGGAAAAAGTATGTTTATTGTTTAAATTAAATATTATTTTTTGTGTATAGTGAATATTCGCTATATTAAAAATCAGGGAAATATATTGTCAGTTTTATAAATATAGTAATTTAATTTTAACTTGAAATTTAATATATATTTTATTAGAATATATTTATTCATATTGCAGGATAATTTTATGGCAAGCAAAAAAGAATATGTTTATATAGTACAATCATCTTTAGAACAAACAAAATGTAAAATTGGTATTACAG
The DNA here is from genome assembly GCF_008016535.1 of Brachyspira pilosicoli. Classification (GTDB taxonomy): domain Bacteria; phylum Spirochaetota; class Brachyspiria; order Brachyspirales; family Brachyspiraceae; genus Brachyspira; species Brachyspira pilosicoli_A. Next base: position 29,583 of record NZ_SAXY01000053.1, on the reverse strand, counting down.
ACAATCTTGAAAGAAGATTAAAAGAATATAATAATACTACAGGAAAATCAAAAGACAATATTTATTCTTATATTTTCACATGCGAAGTAAAAAATATGCGTCAAGTAGAAAATGACATAAAAAATCAGTTTCCTCATTTAAGAGAACAGAAAAGCAAAGAGATTTATTTTTATAATAATGCTTTGTTTGATATGTATATAGATTTTATTAAATCGCATGATTTATTTGTAAAAGAAATATATATAAAGCCTGCAGAAAAAAAGACAGTTGTAAAAATAGTAAAGAAAACAACCCCAACACTCAAAGAAAGAGGATTAACTCGTGAAAACATTATGACAAAGGCTAAACGCATAGATAATGATGAGTTTTACACTCGTTATGAAGATGTAGGAAAAGAAGTAGAAATGTACCCAATAGATATTTGGGAAAATAAGTGCGTATTTTGCAACTGCGATGATGCCGTAGGCGAAAGCAGAACAGAAAAAGATACATCTGCTTTTGCTCTTTATTTTATTAAAAATTTTATGCGGTTAAAATTAAAAAAATTAATATGTACGCATTACAGCGGTCAGATGGATTTGTTTAATGCAGGAGCTAAAGGATATATATTTACTAAAGACGGAGTTAATGAAATTATAGAAACACCTAAAGGATATACAGGCTCTTTTGATGATGATTTATCATTAAAAATATTAAAAGAAGAAGCAGATATAGTTTGTACTAATCCGCCTTTTTCAAGGGCTATAGACTATTGGAATATAGTTATAGGGAGCGGCAAAAAGTTTTTGATTATTTCTAATATTGTTAATGTTTTAAATACGGCTTATCTTCCATATTTTATAAATAAAAAAGTCTGGTCTGGATATAATAGTATAGACTGGTATCTCACTCCAAAAAGAGAACTTACAAGAGCCGCAGGGCATTGGTTTACGAATATAAAAGTTATAAATAGACCAAAAGCTAAAAATTTTAAAATTGTTCCATTAGAAGAGATACCAGAGAAATATAAAAAATATGATGATAACGGAATATTAATAGTTGATAATAATTTTATCCCAAATAATTATGATATGCCTTTTGCTGTATCTGCAAGACCTATATTAAACGGAATATTAGAAAAAGGATATAAAATATTAAATGAAAAACAATATATTCCATTAATAAATAAAAAAGCTCAATGGTCACGTGTTCTTATACAAAAAGAATAAAAAATATTATTCTTGAAATCAAATATTGACTTTTTTATATAATATTTTCTTTTATTTTTTTTATAACTAAATTTTGAATATATTTATTTACTGTAGTATTATTTTTTTTTGCTATATTTTCTATTATAGTGTAATCATCATCTAAAAGCCTAAAATAAAAGATTAGAATATAGTTTTATATATAAACTCAATTATTTTATAATATTTCTGCTCTCATAATATTCCTGCCATCTGCGGCCGAGTTTTTGCGCCTTTATTTTTACAGCATTATTAAAATAGTGCCTAAGTTTTGATATATCATCTTTGTTTTCTTTTGCAACGCTTCCAATAAGATTTTCTACTACTGTAGACATATTGATATTTCCATCGGCATAATAATAGGAATGAAGTGCCGACTGATAATATACTGACACTGCCTCAGCCGTACTCATTATAGAATTAAGCTCCTGAAGTTTTGTATTATCTTCGCTTATTCCGTTTCTAAGTTCATTAAAAGTAGTGGCAAGTACATTAACTACATCATAATCTATATTCATATCAATGTTGGCAAGTTCAAATAAACTCTCGCATTGATTAGTTATTATTTCAGATTCTAATTTTATATCCTTTATAGGATCAACAGTTTCAAAATTAAATCTTCTCTTTAATGCACTGCTCATCTCATTAATACCCTTATCTCTTGTGTTTGCTGTAGCTATTATATTAAAACCAGCATTTGCAAATAATACTTTGTTTTGCTCTGGTATATTCATTATTTTATCGCTTAATATGCTTATTAAAGAGTCCTGTATTTCAATAGGGCATCTTGTAATCTCTTCAAATCTTGTTATAAATCCGCCGCTCATACCTGTATAAATGGGAGAAGGTATTAATGCTTCATCAACAGGACCTTTTGCAAAAAGTAAAGCATAGTTCCAAGAATATTTTATATTATCTTCGTTAGTTCCAGCAGTTCCCTGTATTGTGATTGTGCTGTTTCCGCTTATAGCTGCAGATAAAAGTTCACTAAGCATTGTTTTTGCAGTTCCTGGCTCTCCTACAAGCATTAAACCTCTGTTGCCTGCTAATGTAATTATTGCCCTTTCAACTAAAGCATCGTCTCCGTAAAACTTTTTTTTAATAACGCTTCCGTCTTCAAACTCTTTGCCTAGTATAAAATCTCTCACAGCTTGAGGGGATAATTCCCAATTTTTTGGCTTTAGATTTTTATCTTTGCTTTTTAATATTTCTAATTCTTCTTTATAAAGCTCTTCCATTAATGGCTTTTGATGTTGATTATTATTATTTGACATTTTATTCTCTTTTTTTAATATGCTTTAAGTGCTTAATTATTATTCTAGTATATATTATAAATAATTTGTTTTCAAACTTTTAGTGTTTTTAATATGAAATTATATAAAACATGAACTATATATTGTTCACATAATTTTATAAAAATATAAAATAATAATTATTAAAACAATATTACATATAAGGAATTTTTATATGATATATGCAATAGTACCTCCAAGATGCATTGAAGGCGATACAGATTATTATCATATATTTGAAGCCTATTTTAACATCAATGATAATACAATAACTATTAATGTGCACTCTATATCTAGTTTGCATATTAGAATAAAGCCTAAATATAAGAATATGGTAAACAATAATTTTAAAGAGAACTATATTTTTATTAATGTGGAATTGAAAGACGGCAGAAATAAAATATTAAAATATAAATATTATAAAAGTGCTAACGGCATATTTATGACTGAAAACAGAGAAGACACTATTGTTATAGCTGTTTTGATTAAGAATTATTTATGCAGTAAATGTACTCAATTTTTATTTGGATATCAGTAAGTTTTTATATTTTGAGATTTTCTGTAATTATTGATAAATCTATCGTATGGGTATAGCTTAAAAGAGTCTTTATACACATTTTCTAGTAATTTTTTTACTAAATTTATTTTTTCTTTGAAGGTTTTATTTTTATCTTTTATTTTATTAAACTCTAAAAAAAATGATTTTTTTACTATATTCATAAATATATTAATTCTTATCATTTCATCAAAGATTATTCCATTAGGTATTTTAATTTTCTTTATAATAATAAAAAATATAGATAAGAAATATAATAAACTTAATATTCTAATAAAATATATTATTGTAAAATTAGCCCCTACTTTATCTATGTAGATGCCTAATATATTATAATATTCTCCTCTTGAGTTTAACCCTTGAATAATAAATACAGCTAAAAAATATGGTATAAGATGCAATAGCCTTTTTATAGTTTTATATAAAGATTTTGTAAGTATTATATGAATTATAAATAAGGCTACGGCTATATATATTAATATGTTTACTTTTACAGTAAAAATGATTATGAATAAGAATAAAGCTAATATAATAGAAGCTATATAAAGCATATTATTTATTTACACGTTCAACGTAGCTATCATCTCTAGTATCTACTTTAATTTTATCTCCAATGTTTATGAAAAGAGGAACATTAACTTCTATGCCAGTTTCTAATTTAGCAGGCTTTAAAGTACTTCCTGTAGTATCTCCCTTAAAACCTGGCTCTGTATATGTAACTTCTAAAATCACATGTATAGGGAATCTCACAGCGGTAACTTCATCATTTATATATTGTAAATCAACTTCACTGTTATCTAAGAGATAGTATTTATTATCTCCAAGTATATCTTCGTTAACATGTACTTGTTCATAATTATCAAGTATCATGAATATATACTCATTTCCTTCATTATATAAATACTGAGCTTTTTTGTATGCAATATCAGCCTCTTCAACAGTTTCAGTAGAAGCAAAAGTTTTTTCAACCATATTGCCTTTAATCATATTTTTTAATTTAGTTCTAACATTTGCTTTTCTCTGCTGAGCTCTGTGAAAGTGAGCGTCTATTACTAAGTAAGTTTCGCCGTCTAATATAATAGCATCGCCTTTTCTTAAATCATTAACGTCCATAAATAAACCCTCTAATTATTATAATATATTTTTTAAGATAGATAGTTTAAGCATTATATTTTATTAGTAAAAAAATAGCAAATTAAATTAATTTAAAGTTAATAAAAATACTAGCTAATTATTATTTTTATAAAGAGCTAAAGTCATTTAAGTATTTTTATGCTTAATATATTTATTGTGAATATTAATTTGTTTTTTGTTATATAAAGGTTTATATATTTTGTTTTCTTATAAAAAATTAAATATAAAAAGTACAAGAAAGTATATATAAGTATTTTTAGCATTATTTTTTATACATATGTATGATATTTTTTAATAAAGTTATTAATATTTTATCAAAATAATAATGTAAATGTAAATCTTTACTTGCAAAAAATTATTATTTTGATAAAATATATACAAATACATACTAGTAGAATTTTATAAATTTACACTAAATTATAATAATTTCTAATACGATAATATTTTTTAGAGTTTTAAGGAGTAATATAATATGTCTGATATAAATAAAAAAGCAGCAGATGGCATAAATGAATTTGGTAAATCTTTTAGAGTTTTATTAGTAGATGATTCGGCATTTGTGGTAAAACAATTGCAGCAGATATTGGTATCAGAACAGTATACAGTAGTAGGTACAGCAGAAAACGGCGAAGAAGGCGTAATGATGTATAAAGAATTAAAACCGGATTTGGTTACTATGGATATTACTATGCCTAAAATGGATGGTATTACAGCTCTTACAAAAATAATAGAGTTTGATAAAAATGCGAAAGTTGTTATGGTTAGTGCTTTAGGTAAAGAAGATATGGTTAAAAAGGCACTCCTTGCTGGTGCTAAAAATTATATTACTAAACCTTTGGATAGAAAAAAAGTTCTAGAGCGTATAAAAATGGTTCTAGATAAGAAATGATTTAAAAATACGGTATCATTAATTTGAGTAATAATAGTTTAAGTGAAGAATATTTATATTTATTCAAGGAGTTTATATATAATAAAAGCGGGATACGTTTTAATCTTATTAATCAGGTAATATTAGAATCTAGAATAGAGTCTTCTATGAAAGAAAGAAATATTTTTGATGTAGGAGATTATTTTCATCTTATTTCTACAAATAGACAAGAATTAAAATTATTTTTAGATAATATCACTACAAATCTTACTAAATTCTTTAGAACAGAGAGTAATTTCAATTTATTAAAAAATAAAGTTTTGCCTATAGTATTAAGCAATAAAAGATATTCAGAGCCTATACGCATATGGAGTTCTGGCTGTTCTACAGGAGAAGAAGCGTATTCCATAGCAATGACTTGTATGGAAACACCAAATATATATAGAAGTAATGTAAAGATATATGCTACGGATATTTCTATTCAATCTTTAGATGTGGCAAAAAAAGGCATTTATGATAAAGATAAGGTTTCAAATATAAGCAATGAATATTTAACTAAATATTTTGATGAGATGCCTAATGGAAAATATAAAGTAAAAGATGATATAAAAGATATGGTTAGTTTTGAATATCATAATCTTATCATTCCTAATAATAGATATTTAAATATGGACATAGTTTTTTGTAGGAATGTGCTTATATATTTTGATAATGAATCTGTTAAATTGACTGTTAATAGATTTTATGATATATTAAATAAACATGGATTTTTATTTATAGGGCATAGTGAGTCTTTATTTGGACTTGATACAAAATTTAAATTTAATAATATAGATGATTCGATTGTATATACTAAAAGTGAGGAGGTATTTTAATGTTTAGAAAGAATGAAATATCAGAATCAAATTCTATAATAGGTGAAGGTTCATATTTTAGAGGTGAGTTTACACTTAACGGCAGTTTAAGAATAGATGGTTGTTACGAAGGTGACAATCTTGAGGTTGATAGCCTTACTGTAGGAAATAGCGGAAAGTTAAAATCTAATATAAAAACTAATTCAGCTATTATAGAGGGTATAGTAATAGGAAATATTGAGGCAAAAAATAGAGTGATGCTTATGCCTACAAGCAGAGTTCTTGGAGAGATTCGCACGCCTGAACTTATTATACAAAACGGTGTTATACTTGAAGGAGTTTGTATAGTATCGCCTGAGCCTAAAACTAACCCTAAAGAAACTATACTTAATTTATATAACTCTTCAGATAATAATCAATAATATTATAATATGCCTTATTTATATGATGTTGAAAGAAAGATTAATGCAAAAATCATTATTGTAGCTTTAGCAGGTATTATTATAATAGCTGTATTATCTTATTTATTTATTTCAAACTATATAGAAAGAAAGAGAATTAGATATATTTATGATTATATAGCTTTAGAAGATTATGATAATGCTTCTTTTATATTTAAAGATCTTTACAGCAAAAAGCCTTTAAATAAAAATATATTAATGGCAGGTATTGATTTATATTATAATATTCTTTTAATAACTACAGATAAAGATATTATTACAACAGCAAGCGAGAATATTACTAAATATGCCAAGCAGATGTTATTAACATCAAAGTTTATAAAGAATAAATATATAATATATCAGAGATTAGCTTATGGATTTCAGAGGCTTGGAAGTTCTTATTATATTGATTCTTATAATTCTTATTTAGAAGCTATAAAAAATGGCGATAATAGAGTATCTACAGTGATAGAGCTTGCTAAGATATGTTATAAGATTGGATATTATAAAGAGGCGATAGATAATTTAGAATATGCTATAAAAAGGGATACAGAGAATAATAAAGAGTTTTTGAACTTAGAATTATATTATGAGCTTGCTGTTGCTTATGAAGGAAATAAAAATTATACTAAAGCAATACAAATACTTTCTTATATAGACGGCAAGTTTAACAATGATTATAAGCTTGAGGCTAAATCCTATTCTAAGCTTGGGGATTTATATTATAGGCAGGGGCTTTATAAAGAAAGTGAATTTTTTTACAAAAAAGCATTATTATTAGATGACAAAAATCCTGATTTATATTATAGTATAGGGGAATTATTTAGAAGAACAAAGCGAGTTAGTGAAGCAATTGCTATGTTTAGAGAAGCATTAAAAATAGATAATAACTATAAACCCGCTAGGGACGCATTAAGGAGATTATAGTATATATGTTTAATTGGTTGTATAATATGTTCTCAAGTGATATGGGAATAGATTTAGGTACTGCAAACACTTTAGTTTATGTTAAGGGAGAGGGGATTGTTTTGGCAGAACCTTCTGTGGTTGCTATAGAGAAAAGTACGGGTAATGTTATAGCTGTTGGTAATGAGGCTAAAAGAATGTTGGGTAAGGTACCGAATTCTATAGCTGCTATAAGACCTATGAGAGACGGAGTTATTGCAGATTTTGAAACTGTTGAAAAGATGATAAGATATTTTATTAATAAAGTTCATAATAAAAAGACTTTAGTAAAGCCTAGAATTGCTATAGGTATTCCTACAGGTATTACAGAAGTTGAGAGACGTGCTGTACGTGAGAGCTGTGAGCAGGCGGGGGCTAGAACTATATTTTTGATAGAGCAAGCGAGGGCTGCTGCAATTGGGGCGGATATGCCTATTAATGAGCCTCATGGAAATATGATTATAGAGATAGGGGGAGGTACTACTGAGGTTGCTGTACTTTCACTTGGAAGTATGGTTCGCAGTGCTTCTATACGTGTGGGAGGCGATGAGCTTGATGATGCTATAATAAAATATATGCAAAGAACTCACAACTTATATATTGGTGAAAAAACTGCTGAAGAGATTAAGATTAATATTGGGCATGCTTATAAGGGTGATATATCTAAGACTATGGACATAAGAGGACGCGATTCCGTATCTGGTCTTCCTAAAACTTTAACTATAAACAGTGCTGAAGTAAAAGATGCTATATCCGATATATTACTTGAGATATTGGAAGCTGTAAAATATGTACTTAATCAGACCCCTCCAGAGATAGCTGCTGATATTGTTGAGAGAGGTATTGTTATGAGCGGCGGTACTTCTTTGCTTCCGGGTTTTACAGATTTAATATCCATAGAGACAGGTGTTCCTGTTATACTTGCAGAGAGTCCTCTTACTTGTGTGGCTATTGGATGCGGTAAGTTTATAGAAGAAACTAGAAATTTAAAAAACTATAGAAGATTTTCTTAAAAAGTGAATAATATATTAAAACACAAATTACTTATACTTTATATTACGTTAAGTCTTGTAGCGTCAATATTTATGGTGCTTAATAGGAGTAATTTTGTTTTTGATTTGCGTTCTATATATGCACTCGGTGTTTATCCTGTACAGAATGCTACGCAGAATATATCAAAGGCTTTTGTTTATCTTTATACAAGCATTACAGATATATTTACATTACAAAGTCAGCTTCAAGTGCTTAGAGATAGAATAGCAGAATTAAACGGCACAGCTTTAGAATATGAACAGCTTCGTCAGGAGAACTCAAGGTTAAGAGCATTATTAAATGAAGCTCCAACCGATGAATACCCATTAGAATATGCTGAGATAGTTTCAAAAGACCCTCAAAACTTCTACAATACTATAGTGATTAACAAAGGAAGGGCTCATGGTATTGTTGTGGGCATGCCTGTAATATCATATAAAAGCGGATACAAGGGGCTTGTTGGTAAGGTTGTAGAAGTGAGAAAATACAATAGCAGAGTTTTATCTCTTATAGATGAAAGGTCGCAGATATCTGTTATGCTTGAGAGTTCTAAGGCTACTGGTATTATGAGCGGTCAGAATCCTCGTTCTACTCAAACACATTTACAATATATTGATTTGCAGATTGATGTTGAAGAGGGAGAAAAAGTTTATACTAGCGGAATGGGCGGAGTTTTTCCTAGTGGAATATTAGTTGGAAGTGTATTTAAAGTTGAGAAGAAAAATTACGGACTCTTTCACGATTTATACATTGAGCCTATAGTTGATTTTTCAACTTTAGAGAATGTATATGTGATAAAAAAGATTCCAGACAGAGAAATTATTATGCTTGCTAATGAAGAATATGAAGAGGGTGAAGTTACAAATAGATGAAAAGAGCAATAACCGTTATAATAAGTTCACTATTACTTTTAATAATACAATCTTCTCCTGCTTATGATTTGATTAGAATAACATTGGGTGCTAAGCCTGATTTGCTTCTTATATTTTTAGTATTTTTATCATTTAGATATGGTTCTTTTGAGGGAATTATATATGGCTTTTTAATAGGAATTATGCAGGATATTGTTTCTAACTCTACATTTGGTTCTTATGCTATAATATTTCTTAATATTGGTTTGGTTGTTGGTTTCTTTAACAGCAGAATATTTATTAAACAAATTGCAGCTGGAATATTTGTTACTTTAGTTGGGTATTTAATAAAGATTATTGCTTTATTTTTTGTAATGGCAATATATGCAGATTTATCAAGTGTTGCTGTACTCATGCGTTCAGAGTTGTTTGTAGGACTTCCTCTCACTGTAATAGTTTCTTCACCATTATTTATACTATTTGAAAAGATTGCTCCTATAGTGTATGATAAAAACAAAATACATGTAGATGATAGCACTAAAGGATATATAGATTGAGATATTTTAAATTTTATTTAATATTATAATTTCATATATAGTGAAAAATTATATACTTGGAGATTTTTATGAATAAAATTATAGTATTTTTATTTATAATATATATATATATATATATATAACGTAGAATTATATAGCCAGTATTTAGAAAATAATGATTCATTAGAAAATAAAATGATTGAATATAGAGAAGAGAAAAAAGTAAAATGGCAATATAATCCATTTAGAGAATTTGAAACTGATAAATATCTATATGGTTGGCTTGATCCTAATGTATATAATAGTAAGTATTGGTTTGGAGATATTTTAAATATAAAAGAAATGTATGATAAAGGGAATTATGATTTTGATTCTGTACTAATATTTCATCAGCCTACACTTGCTACAGAAGCAGCTCCTATAGCATTTGAGTACCATAATGATCATAGATTTAGAATAGGAATTGGTTATTTAACTCAATTCTTTTTATCAGCTTATCCTACAGGTTATGATAGATATTATGGTATTAGTTTAATGTACGCAACTCATATGCAAGTTGAGGCATATTTTGATTATATTTATAAAAATAAATTGAGGATTAGATTTACTCCATTAAGGCATACTTGTTCTCATATAAGCGGAGATATATTGGGTGATAGTGAACTTTATGATAAAAATAATGAAGAGTTTAGAGATGTTGGGTTTGAACAGATGCATTTTTCTGCACATTATAATTGGGGTTGGTTTACATTTTATGGAGGAACTGCTTTTGCTATTACAGGATTTAAAAAATCAAATTTTGTTAATCTTTTTAATGTGTATTTTGGTACGGATTTTAGACTTCCTATATGGGGTGAAATAAGTTTTATAACAGGCATATATGTGGCGGCAAATTATGATGAAATAAATACAGTAAGCAGAAAAAAGAAAGGAGATGGTTATACAATAATTGATAGTTATAGTAAATTTTATCCTCATATATCTGTTGGTGTTGGGTTTGAAATTTATAGAATAATTTTTGCATTTAAATATGAGTATTTGAGATCAAGACAATTATATTCCTATAAAAAAATGGAAAACAAAATAGGAATGGAAGTAAGTATATTTCTATAATTTATTTTATAAATTTAATTTTTATTTATATTCTCGGTTTTGTTTTTTCTTATTATTTTGCTGATTATTATTTTGTTTACTCACCAAAGAAGCAAATATTACCCTGCCTGCCTCTTTAGGAAATACGTTATCTATTTCTATATCAACAGTTTTGCCTATTAAATGTTTAGCATTATCTACAACTATCATAGTGTCGTCTTATAAGTAACCTAATGCCTGCTTATGATTTGATTAGAATAACATTGGGTGCTAAGCCTGATTTGCTTCTTATATTTTTAGTATTTTTATCATTTAGATATGGTTCTTTTGAGGGAATTATATATGGCTTTTTAATAGGAATTATGCAAGACATTGTTTCTAACTCTACATTTGGTTCTTATGCTATAATATTTCTTAATATTGGTTTGGTTGTTGGTTTCTTTAACAGCAGAATATTTATTAAGCAGATTGTTGCTGGTATATTTGTTACTTTAGTTGGATATTTAATAAAGATTATTGCTTTATTTTTTGTAATGGCTATATATTCAGATTTATCAAGTGTTGCTGTGCTTATGCGTTCAGAGTTGTTTGTTGGACTTCCTCTCACAGTGATACTTTCTTCACCGCTATTTATACTATTTGAAAAGATTGCTCCTATAATCTATGACAAAAATAAAATACATGTAGATGACAGCACTAAAGAATATATAGACTAAATTTTTTAAAACTATTAAACGAAATATTTTTATTACTTCAAATAATTCTTAAAAACAATATTAAATAAATTTATTCTTGACAATTTTTATATTTGTTATTATTATAAATAGAAATATAAGAAATAGTGTATAGGTGATTATTTATGAATGAGAAGAGAGAAAAGCTTTCAAGCAGATTAGGATTTTTATTAGTATCAGCAGGTTGTGCTATAGGGTTGGGTAATGTGTGGAGATTTCCATATATTACAGGTCAATACGGCGGAGCTGCTTTTGTTGTTTTATATTTAATATCATTAGTTATATTAGGTCTTCCAATACTTATAATGGAGTTTACTGTTGGACGAGCTGGCGGAAGAGATTTGGCTGGTTCTTACAGAAACTTGGAAAAAAAAGGTCATAAATGGCATATAATTGGTTATGTGCAGATTTTTGGCTGTGTTTTACTTTTAATGTTTTATACTACTATAGCTGGCTGGTGTTTATATTTCTGTTATTCTATGGCTATGGGTTATATGGAAGGATTAACTCCTGAGCAGGTTCAGGCATTTTTTGGTAATATGCTTGCTTCTCCTAAAACATTAATATTTTGGATGTTTGTTGCTGTTATCATTGCTAGTATAGTTTGTTTTAAGGGGCTTGAAAATGGCGTTGAGAAGATAAGTAAGATTATGATGACTTTACTTTTCTTTGTACTTCTTATTCTTATAGTGAGAGCTGTTACTTTGCCTAATGCTAAAGAGGGACTTAAATTCTACTTGCTTCCAAATTTTGCAAATATGTTTGGTGACGGAATTGCTGGCTTTTCTAAAGTAGCTTATGCTGCTATAGGTCAGGCTTTCTTTACTTTAAGTTTAGGTATTGGTGCTATGACTATATTTGGAAGCTATATAGATAAAAATTATTCATTAACAGGCGAATCTATAATGGTTGTTATATTAGATACTTTAATAGCATTATTATCTGGTCTTGTAATATTCCCTACAACTTTCTCTTTTGGTGTAAATCCAGGTCAAGGTGCTGGTTTAGTATTTCTTACTTTGCCTAATATATTTAATTCTATGGTTTTGGGCAGATTATGGGGAGCATTATTCTTCTTGTTCTTATCTATTGCTGCTTTAACTACTATTATTGCTGTATTTGAAAATATTATAGCTTTCACTATGTCTGAAACTAAATGGAATCGCAAAAAAACTACAATAGTTGTTTCTATATCTATATTTATATTGAGTTTACCGGGTGCTTTGGGTTCTAATGTATTATCATTTATTAAACCTTTAGGTGAAGGAACTAGCATAATAGACGGTTTAGACTTTTTGGTTTCTAATAACTTCCTTCCTTTGGGCGGTATAATTATATTAATATTCTGTACTAGAGAGCTTGGTTGGGGTTGGAATAATTTTCTTAAAGAAGCTGATACTGGTAAGGGTTTGAAATTCCCTAAATGGTCTAGATTTTATGTTAGTTATATACTTCCTCTTATAGTGCTCACAATTTTTGTTGTTGACTATATTAATAAGTTTTTTCTAAAATAATAGGCTATTAAATGAAAGAAGAAGAGTTAAAGAAGCATATAGACATTATATACGACCATTGGTATGAAACTAATAGATTTTATCATATATGGGCAAAACAGTACGGAATAACAGATTTAACTTTGTTTACATTAGGGCTAATTTATTATAATAAAGAATGCCCTCAGAATATGGTTACAGAGAAATTGTGCATACCAAAGCAAACAAGCTGCTCTCTTCTTAATGGGCTTGAGAAAAAAGGATATATTACAAGAAAAATTAATGCTAAAGATAAAAGAAACAAAATTATTAGTCTCACTAAGAAGGGTATTAAGTTTGCCGAGCCTATATTAGAAAAACTTGAAAAGCTTGATACAGATATGCTTGCTTCATTAAAAGATGAGGATATAGTGAAGTATACAAATTGTTTAAAAGAGCTGATTAAGTTTATGGAGAATTATTCTAAAGATTGATTTTTAATATAAGCAAGTACTATAGCTTTATATGTTTGGAATATGTATAAACTATAAAATAATACCAACATTTTAAGCTAAAAAAATGCAGTTCTTTTGGTTCTTTTATACCAATAAAAGAACTGGGGGTGTGTACCCTACGGGCACGCTTCGCAGGGGGCAACGCCACCACAAATAAAAATATAAAAACTAAATTTTTATAAACTTGAAAATCTTTAGTATGAATTAATAAAAAATAAGGCTTATGATAAATATATTCATTCATCATAAGCCCCGTATTCTATACTAATTATTATAAACTTTAACGCTTTCCAAAATGAATACCTATAGAAAGCATAGTTCCTATTGAATGATGCTGATTTATATTATAGCCTCCAAATAAGTTATTTATATCGCTTTTATCAAATATCATATATTCATAAAAAATATTAACACCATATACAATAGCCAAAGTTTCATTAACATTATAAATTCTATTTTCTAAAAATAAATTAACGTATGGAGATATCGGAACTTTATTTGGTTTTATATTTAAATCATCTATTATAGGTATAAATTTAACACCTGAAGATAAACCGAAAACTAAATCTATTTTTGAATTTAAAACAGGAGTAAATATAAATTTTAATGCCAAACCAGTTGTTATTCCGCCTGCCTCTAATTGATTTATTTTATAATTATCATTTTTTAAAGATATCATTCGAGCATCTATTCCCGTATCAAATAATAAACTCATACTCCTAAAAGAAGATTTATTTATAGGAAAGTTATAACCTAATTGTAAATTTAAATCTATTCTTGGCTCAAAAACCCCGCCTGTTAAATCAGTAAAACTGTCGGCAAATCCAAATTTTCCAGCAAAACCTAATTCAAAAGCAGGAAAAAGCGTATTTGAAAAAATAAATATAAAAGAAATTATAAATATTTTTAATTTCATTTTAGTTCTCCTAATATATTTCGTATAGAATGTATTATATATTTTTTTATAAAAACATCAATAAGTTTGAAAGAGTTAAAAATTTTTAGTATATATTGAAATAATAATTTTCTATCAACTTTTTCCCGCCGCAAAAAAGTATAAATACTATAGCTAATATCTTAGGAATATGTATAAACTATAAAATAATACAAACATTTCAAGCTAAAAAAATACAGTTCTTTTGGTTCTTTTATACCAATAAAAGAACTGGGGTGCGGGGCAAAGCCCTGCAAATAACTAAAATACAAAACTTAAAAATTTTTAGTATTTAAAATAATAATTTTCTATCAACTTTTTCCCGCAGCTTACGCTCTGCGGACTTCGTCAAAGAACCAAAAAGTGCAAGTGTTTTAGCTTTGTACGTTTTGGATATTTATAAACTATAAGATAATACAAACATTTCAAGCTAAAAAATTGCAGTTATTTTGCTTCTTTGGGTCATACCCACAGGCACTTCCTTCGGTCGCCAAAAGAAGTGGAGCGGTTGTACAATCCGCTATAATAACAAAAATATCAAATTGACAAAACCTAATCACTTTAGTATAATTGAACGAGTATTTTTTTATAGGGCGATATATCAAAATGAAAGTAATACCTTCTGATAAAATTTTTAAAGATAGAAAAGAGAAAGTTACAGATAAATTATGTGCTGATTGTAATTCTTTATGCTGTCATGATTTGGTGATGGAAATATCTAAGCCTAAAAATGAAGAAGAATTAAAAACTTTGAAATGGTATCTTTATTTTAAGCATTCATTTATATTTATATATCAGGATACTTGGTATCATATGATAAGAAGCGAGTGCAGGTATTTAGATAAAAAAACTTATTTATGTACAAATTATGAGAATAGGCATGATATATGCACTAAACACAGCCCGCCTAAATGTGAGAGATATGAAGAGTGGTATGATGTAATATTTGATGATCAGTATGAATTAGAAAAATATGTTTATGAGAAAAAAATAATTAAAAAGAAATCTTCTAAATCTCCTAAAAAAATATCCAAAAAAGTAAAATAAAAAAATATATAAGCAATGAAAAAAGAAAAAATTGACAGAGTATGTATAACATATCCTCCTTTTGAATATAATAAAGGTTTTCCATTAATGTCTTTAAATAGGCAATTTCAATGGGTAAGAAATTTTAGTGCTAATTACCCAATGCTTTTAGCTTATGCTGCCACTTTATTAAAAAATAATGGCTATGATGTTTTTTTTATAGACACTATTGCAAGAAAGATGGATATAATAGATTGGCTTATACAAATAGACAAAATAAATCCGCAATTAATATTTTTTGAAGCTACTACTGCCACAATAAATTATACTTGGGATACTATTAATGCTATTAAAGATAAATATAAAAATGTTTATATAGTTTTAGCAGGCGACCATGTTACAGCATTGCCTGAAGAGAGTTTTGATAAGTCTGAAGTAGATTTTGTTATTGCAGGCGGAGATTATGATATATTACTTTTAAGCATTGTAAATCATATTAATAACGGTGAAAAATTAAAAGAGGGTATATATTATAGAACTTCTCAAGGAAATATTAGAAATACTGGTAAATGTAAACTTGATTATCCTTTAGATAGGCTTCCATTTATAGATAGAAATCTCACTAACTGGAAATTATATTCTAAAGAAAATGAATATTATAAAAAAACTCCAGCTACATTTATTATGTCTGGAAGGGGGGCTGTTTTTGGAAATTATAATTGTGCATCTTCCAATATATTATTTAATAATGTTAGATTAAGAAATCCTATTAATGTTGTTGATGAGATAGAATATTTATATAAAAGATACGGTATAAGAGAGTTTGTTGATGTTACGGTTTCTTTTCCTACAGGAGAGTGGCTTTCATTGTTTTGTCAAACTATGATAGAGAGAAAATTAAATAAAAAAGTTTATATTGATTGTCATATATATTTTACTGATTTGGATTATCATTATTATAAAATGATGAAAAGGGCTGGGGTTAAAACATTAATTGTAACTTTTCCTTCTGCTAATACTAAAACATTAGAAAAACTTTTTCCTTCGCATATAAATATAGATTCTGTTATTGAATCTATAAAAATGGCAAGGAAGGCTGGATTATTTATAGATATGATGGTTAAGATTGGCTATCCTTGGGAGAGCGAAGAAGATATTATATCTACTTTTGATGTAATAAAATATTTAATGATTAATGGCTATATAAATAAAATGAATACTTCAATCTTTGTTCCATATCCCGGTACTAATATTTTTAATTATTGCAAGGAGAATAATTATATTAAAACAGATAATTGGTTTGAATATGATATGCGTAGCAGTGTGCTGAAATTGGAAGTTGATGATATTTTTCAGTATGTGGAATATTTTTATAATTTATCTTTTAATCCTATGTATGTTTTGCATAAAATATTAAGTATTAGAGATATATATGATATTAAGCATCATATAAACTCTTTTAGAAATATAATATCATCGTATATCAATAGGGAGTGATAATAATAAAAAATATTATGGCTGAGATTTGGGACGTATATGATATAAATAAGAATAAAAAGAATAAACTGCATGAAAGAGGTATGCCTTTAGATAAAAATGATTATCATATAGTGATACATGCTTGGGTGGTTAATAGTAATGATGAGGTGATATTAACTAAGAGGCATAGCAGTAAAAAGATATGTCCTAATATGTGGGAATGCACTGAGGGTTCTATAGTTGCTGGTGAGAGCAGTGTTGAGGGAGCTATTAGGGAGTTAAAAGAAGAGATTGGACTATCTTTTGAAATTGATGAAGCTATATTTCTTACTTCGTTTATTCTTGATTTTTCTAATACTATAATTGATTCTTACTTGTTTAAAAGAGATGTTAATATAAATGATTTAATTTTACAAGAAAATGAGGTTAGCGAGGCAAAAATTGTTAATGAAAAAGTTTATAGAGAGATGTGTGAGAATGGAGATATTATTGAGTCTTTAAGATATTTTTATGATTTATACAAAAGACATATATAAGCATATTTTTATTCACTTTAAATATTTATTAATAATCCGAATATAATTCATATTATGTTTTAAAGGAATTAAAATATATTATGAATGATGAAGAAATATTAAAAATTTGGAATATGATAGTTTATCATTATGAAAAATATTTGGCTGATAAAGGTGTAAAATTACCAAAATTAAAAATTAAAAATAATTATACAAAAGATGCTTTAGTTTTAATTAGGCTCGCTAAAGATTATCCAAATACAAAAATAATATCAAAATCAGAATTAACATTATTTATTAAACAATTTTATCCAGATACAAATGATGTGCAGCAAGCAAGACATTTATCTATGCAAAGCGGCTGGAACATATTATCAGGAACTAGAGGAGACAGTAAAGAATATATACCAGCTGGTTCATATAAACTAATTGATCTTAAGACTCCATATACAGCTTTTTCTTCAGATAGAAGAGAAGGATTTATTGGCGATTGGGAAGAAATAAAAAAACATTATAATTATTGCTGTGCAGTTTGCGGTTCAAAAGAAGGTGAAGAACATTTATTTAGAAAAGGAGTAGTAGTAAAACTACAAAAAGGTCATATGAATCCAGCATTACCATTAGAAGAAGGCAATATAATACCTCAATGTCAAATTTGTAATAGAGCTGACAGAAATCGTTGGATATATGATAAGACAGGAAGAGTTAGTGCTGTTGCCAATACAGAAGATGGATTTAGGGTTGTTTGTAAATTTATAGAATCTTCGTCTACAGAAATGAAAGAGAAATTATTTGAAATATTAAAAAATATATTAAAAAAATGATGGTTCTTTTTCTAATTTTTCTAATCTTTTTTTAGCAATATTAAAATATTTTTCTTCTATTTCAAAACCAATAAAATTGCGGTTATTCATAATTGCTGCAACACCATGAGAACCGCTTCCTAAAAATGGGTCTAAAACTATCTGATTTTTTTTAGTGAATAATTTTATTAAATGTGATATTAGAATCACTGGTTTTATAGTCATATGTTCTAATTTTTCATTCGTCTCATTATTACGAACTTTTTTAGAAACTTCCATTACTGTACCTGGAAATTTTCCATCTAAAGTTTCATTGGTATTCATTAATCCAACGCCATATTTTTCCCAATTTTCTACAAAAGTTCCTTCTCTAGGTTTTTGAGCCAAAACCATAGGTTCTAATTGTGGCTTTAATTGCGGTGTTTTAAATCCTTTAAGTTCATTAATTAATTTTTCTTTTTCTTCTAAAGTTTTATTTTTATCCCTTTTAATAAAATGATCTTGTGAAAAAGCTTTTGCCTGACCTTCATACTTCCAAATCATTAAATCTCTAATTTCAAAACCAACAATATCTAAAGACATAGCCATTCTGTGATAAAGTCTTCCTTGTGAAAATATAACACAAAATCCACCAGGCTTTAATATTCTAAAAAATTCATTAGCTAAAGGTTCTAAAAATTGCTGTAATTGCTCTCCTTGTTTTCTATCAAATTTCATTCCAGCAGGTATTCCGCCTATTATTTTAGAATATTTAGTTCTTTTATTTAATTTACTATCATTCCAATTATTATCCATTCCATCAATAAAGTAAGGTGGATCTGTTACTATAAAATCTATATAATTATTTGGTATTTTTTTTATAGCTTTTCTGCAATCTTCATTAAATATTGTATAATAATTATTATTATATGATTTTATATTAGAAATTACATCAATATTTTTATTATTTTGAATTTCTTTAATAGGAGAGTTTACTAGATTATTTAACATTTTACGATGTCCTTATACATTATTTATTATACATTATAATACAATAAAGATATTCTTTTTCAAGTAGTTTATATTAATGCTATAAGAGCATATTATTTTTTAGAATTATTTTAGATTGAAAAAAAGAATTTATATGTTATAATAGCGACAAATCAAAAATGAAAAAGGATTTTCTTAAATGAGTTTAGAGGAATTATCTAATCAAGATACTATTGAAGCTAATAATAATGAGGTAAAAGCAGAAAGTAATTTTACAATAGATGAAAATGTATTAGAGAATAAGGAAGAACTTGAGAGGGTATTAGAAGCTGTTATATATGTAGAGGGTACGGTTTCTATATCTAGATTAAGAAATCTTTTTAAATGTGAAAATACTGATATAAGAAATTATATAGAAAATATTAATAATAGATACAAAAGCGTAGGAAGTGCAATAGAGATATTAGAAATAGGTGATAGTGTGATGATGACTATAATACCTTCTACATTTGGTACTTTATCTGCAATATATGACAGAAAACGTAAAAAGAAAATATCAAAAGCTATGCTTCAAACACTTTCTATTATAGCATATAAGCAGCCTCTTACAAAAGCAGAAATTGATGATATAAGACAAAGTGATAGTTCTTATCATCTTAGAATGCTTATGGAAGATGGTTTTATAGCTTGGAAAGGCAGAAAAGATTATCTTGACAAAAGACAAACTTATGGAACAACAGATAAATTCTTAATGCATTTTGGTATAAACAGTTTAGATGATTTACCAAAATTAAGAGAATTAAAAGATTTAGAGTTTAACAGAAACGATTAATTATTTAAATATATATAATTATAAAACTAAAATTTGTATTTAGTTTTATAATTATACTATTTTTTTATTGTAATATTTTATTATTAATTATTATAAAAGCCTAATTTTAATATTCTAAATCAACAGTAAAGTAATACATATCAGCTCTATAATATGCTTCTAAATACTCTAAAGGAATATTGTCTGTACAATAACTTACCCTTTCTATATATAAAATAGGGTCTCCTTTTTTTATATTTAAAATATTCGATATTCTTTTATCAGTATTTATAGCTGTTATTTTTTGTTTAGCATGTTTCCATATGATTTTATAATTATCTTTTATAAAAGTTCTTAAAGATTCGTTATTAAAATCTCTATTCAATACTTCAGGGCATCTGTCATATATAAGATTTGCTGACTCTAAACATATAGGTTCATTTTGCATAAGTCTAAGTCTTTCTATATTTATAAGTTTTGTATTGTTTGGTATAGATAGAGCTTCTGATATATTATTATTGCATTCTACAATTTTATTAGTTATAACTTTAGTAGAATGACTATATCCTTTATTTTTCATATTATCGTTAAAATCAATTATAGATGCTAGGTTATTTTCTATTTTCTGTGCTTTTACAAATGTACCAATACCTCTTTTCTTAGATATTAAACCTTCTTGTGATAGCATATCCATAGCTTTTCTAACAGTAATTCTACTCACTTTATATTTTTCTATTAATTCATTCTCTGTTGGAAATAAGTCATTAGGTTTGTAATCACCTGATTTTATTTTATTTAAAAGAATGTCATAAAGTTGATAGTATAATTGTACTCTGCTTGTATTGTCTATTATTTCCATAAATATCTCTTTTTATATTAAATTTAATTAGTTTTTTTAGTATATAAAATTTTAAATATTTTTACAATAATTATTTTATAATCCTAAAACAGATATAATACTTCCTATTACTCCTGCATTAATATCGTTATCAGAATATATAATATTTATATCATTTCTAGGATTTGGAGCTCTCAAATTATTTTTAACTTCATTTTCAAAAAAATCCAAAGGGAAGTTTTTCATAACAGGAACACCACCACCTATAATAACAGCATTTGGATCTAAAATGCTTATTTCAGTTGCTACTGCAATAGCAAAATATCTTACAAAATCTTTTAATTCTTCAATATCATCAAAATAATTAAATATTGATGATATATCTTTTATATTATGATTATTTGCTATTTGTTCTAATTTTCTGCCAGATACTAAAGTTTCTATGCATCCAGTTTTTCCACAATCACATTTATTATAACATCCTAAAGCAGGTATATGTCCAAGTTCTGCTGAACCTCCGCTAAATCCATAATGTATTTTTCCATCTACAGCAATTGCATTACCAAGTCCTGTGCCTAAATATATACCTACTATTATCCCATTTTTATCTAAATGATTTTTGTTAATATCATACAATAAAAGAGAATTAACATCTTTTTGAAGAAACACATCTATATTATATTTTTTTTCAAAAATGTCTGCAAGTTCTACATTCTCAAAATTATTTATCATAGGAGAAGACTGAGCTATTCTTCTTGTCTTATCTAGTAAAGAGGCTAGAGAAAAAGCAATAGCCTTTATTTTGTATTTTGACATAATATCATCTATTATATTTTTTGATAAGTATTCAATTTTATCATATGCATCAGAAAAATCTTTTGTTTTTATTTTGTTAAAATAAATAATATTTAATTCATTATCTATAATAGAATATCTTAAATTTGTGCCGCCTATTTCTATAGATATGTAATATTCTTTATTTTTCATTTTTATAAACCTTTATATTCTATTTTTACTTCCTAAAAGTTCTATCTTATGTGAGTATAGTTTGTGAAGTTCTTTTCTAATAGGTAATGTATATACTCTAGGGTCTATAGCTTTAGGATTTTCTGCTAATATTTTTCTTGTATAAGCTAAAGCAGTAATCCAACCATCAGAAGCTATGTTAATTTTACATATAGCAGTTTTGGCAATTTTTTTTATTTCATCTTCTGGTATACCTTCAGCCTTTACGATTTAAATATGCTTTAATATAATGCTTACCTCGATATTCTTTAGTATAAAGTTCAATAATTAAATTAATAGCTTCTTGATTATTAAAGATGTTTGGAGAAGTTTTCGGCTTAGTACTAAAATTAGCGACAGTTCCAGTGTCTTTATATTTCTTAAGCCAAGCATAAAAAGTAGATTTGGGTATTTCTTCTATCTTTAGAAATCTTTTAATATTTTTAGTTTTTAATGCTTCATCCACTATAAATAATTTAAATTCTGTGCTATAATCTCTTTTTATAGTAGTATCCTTTATTTATTTTCTATATCAAAATATTATAACAAGTATACTGCTTTTTTTATACTAAAAAATGTCCAATATCTCACACTCCTAAACATCAAGTATAAAATTGCACAGGTGCCAAACATATTGCAGTTAGGAATTCCTTAATTTATAAAAGTATAGCATAGGTGTATCATAATTTAAAGCAGAATGTATTCGTTTATAATTGAAAAAATGATTATATTTTTGTATGTTTTTATTTGCTTTCTTTAAGGTTAATTCTTTAGTACAAAAATTATAAAATTCTCTTTCGTCTATGCCGTGTACTCTTTCTACTACGCCATTGTATCTTGGTGTAGCTACAGGAATATATCTCCTCTCTAATTTATTTTTTAAGCAGTATTCATCAAAAATATTTATTTTAGGAGTATTAATACAGCGATAAGTATATTCTATACCATTGTCCGTTTGTATAGCCTGTATCTTAAAAGGTGAAGTTTTTAAGACATATTTTAAGAAAGATAAAGCACTATAAGGTGTTTTATCCTCATAGATTTCTCTCCAACTATAGCGAGTAGCTAAATCGACAGCAGTGAACTGATAGACTGTTTTTCTGCCTAATTTGATATATTTAGTGTCTATTTGAACTATTTTGCCTTCTTTTTGTATTTTAGAGACAAATTTACGTTTATCATATCGCTTCTTTTTCTTTTTTGTTTTATATCTCCAAAGATTATTTCTTTTTAGTACATTCTCTATAGCTGTAACACCTATCTTAATGCCTTTACGATTTAAATATGCTTTAATATAATGTTTTCCCCTATACTCTTCAGTATAGAGTTTAATAATTAAATTAATAGCTTCTTGATTATTAAAGATATTTGGAGAAGTTTTTGGCTTAGTACTAAAATTAGCGACAGTTCCAGTGTCTTTATATTTCTTAAGCCAAGTATAAAAAGTGGATTTATTTATTCTTTCCATCTTTAAAAATCTTTTAATATTTTTAGTTTTTAATGCTTCATCCACTATAAATAATTTAAATTCTGTGCTATAATCTTTTTTCATAGTAGCATCCTTTTTATTTGTTTTATGTTCAAAATATTATAACAAGGATACTGCTTTTTTTATACTAAAAAATGTCCAATATCTCATACTCCTAAACATTATTTTTTCATATTTTTGTTGACATATAAAAAAAATATATTATACTGAATTACATGTTATATTTAAACTTTTATCTAAACAGTCTACAGTCTACAGTCTTAAAAACACATTAATTTCTTATACTTTTCATAACAATTTTTATAATAATAAAAAGCAAATAAATTTATTGTCATTGCAGAAATTATTTTATTATCAATCATTATTCGATTTAATCTTTATTTTTAATAAAGATATATTATGAGGCTATTATATTTTTTATGATTAGATATCATCTAAATAAATATAAAATTTTATAACATTAGATAATATATAGGAGTAAATGATGAAAGAAAAACTTAAATTACTATTTAAAAGACTGCTTTTATTTTTTGGTGGATTTTTTTTAATTATGATAATATCAGGAATAATACTTAGTGCTTTGGATAGTGATGATAATACGGATGCATCAGATAAATCTATGACTGCCAATACTGTAGAAAAATCAAGTAAAAAATGGGATGAAAATTACAATGCTTTTAGAGAAGATGTAATTTTTTTATCTTTGAATGCATTATTTAAAGATATAGATAGTTATGAAATATCTCAAGCATTAAGAACATCTAGTACAGAAGAATTACATTCAAAAATGGAAAGTCATGCACTTTTGAGGAATTTTAAAGATGCAGTTTACTATGCTGAACTATGCTATTATACTGAAGTTGATTATTTAACAAAAGCTAAGTATCAGATTTATTGTTATTATTTTGCTACTCTGCTTTTAGCTAGACATTATAGCGAAGGAAATTATGATACTGAACTAAAAGAGGGAATAGGAAATACTGCTCTTTATTTTAGTCAAAAAGCATATTCTTTTATTAATAAATTAAATTTACCAAAATCTTTTTATGAAAATGATAAAGTTTTAAAAGAATTCAAAAAAGTTTTAGATGAATCTTTTAATAAATAAAAAAATAAATAATTTAGGAGTAAATGATGAAAGAAAAACTTAAATTACTATTTAAAAGACTGCTTTTATATTTTGTTGGACTTTTCTTATTTATGATAATATTGGGAATAATAAGTGTAATATTAACTTCAGATGAAGAAAATTTTTTTACTTATCTTTATGAAGGTAATACTGAGAAAGTTTTATATTATATAAAAAATAAAGATATCAATATTAATATTACAAATGAATATGGTGAAACGCCTTTAATGGTATCTATTTCAAGCAACTATACAGAAATGGCTAAAGAACTAATAAATTCAGGTGCAGATATTAACGCCAAAAATGCAAATTTTTACGAAAATTATACTCCTTTAATGTATGCTAGTAAAAATGGTGGAAATGAAGAAATAGTTAAACTTTTAATTGATAAAGGTGCTGATTTAGTAATCACAAATGCAGATGGAAGTTTGCATACTGCTTTAATGTATACTACAAATACATATATAGCTAAAATGCTTATAGATGCAGGTACTGATGTAAATATTACAAATAGAGTGGGAAATGCATTACTTCGAGATACTATCTGTAATTCAGAAATAGTAAAATTATTAATAGATAATGGTATAAAAATTAATATAAAAACTGAGTTCTTTACACCTTTATCTTATGCTGCTTATTTTTCTGACGATATTAAAACTTTAAAATTGCTTATAGATGCAGGTGCAGATGTTAATTATACTAATAAATTTGGCCGCACAGCTTTAATGTCTGCTAGTGAACGAGGCAAAGCTGAAGTTGTAGAAACTCTTATTAAATATGGTGCTTTAATTAATGCTAGAGATCATGAAGGAGTAACAGCTTTAATGCATGCTAGTAAACTAGGCAAAGCTGAAGCTGTAAAAACTCTTATTGAGTATGGTGCTTTAATTAATGCTAGAGATAGAGAAGGTAAAACGGCTTTGATGCATGTGCCTACTAATAAAAAGGATACTCGAATTTTTAAATATACAGACACTATAAGAATACTTAAAAATTTTGGTGCTTATTAATTAAAATATACATAACAACTATATTTTTATGGATATTTTTATTTTATTCAACTTTTTCCCGCCGCAAAAAGAAGTGGGGGTGTGGGGGCTAGTCCCCACAAATAACAAAAAACATTAAAACTAAATTTTGACAAAATATAATTGTTTCAGTATAATCTAAATATGACAGAAGAAAATAAAAAAGATTTGAGAATTATAAAAACTCAAAAATTATTAAAACAATCTTTACTCGAACTTTTTAAAACACATTCCTTTAATAATATCACTGTTACAGAAATATGCGAAAAATCTATGATTAATAGGGTTACATTTTATGACCACTACAATAATAAAGAAGAACTTTTAAATAGCATCATAGAAGATATAAAAGAAGATATTATAAAAGAATTGAGGGACGATAATTTAATTTATAATTTTAAAAAGAATTACAGAAAAATAATAGAAAAAATAATAAACTATTTTGACAATAATAAACAATATTTTAATACTTCATTAGTTAATTATAACAATACTCTTTTATTTATATCGCTTCTTCATAAGATTTTATTAGGATACTTAAATGAATGGTTAAAAGATGAGGAGAATATAGTAATACAAGAGTTTATATCAGGCGGGCTTGTTTCTATAATATATCATTGGATAAAAGAAGATAAGAATATAAATAAAGATATACTAATTAATAATATATGTAAGTTATTAGAAAAAAGTTTAAAATAATTATTTTAAATATTTAAGTTTAATAAAAATATATTATTAATTGTAAAAGTTTTATTTATGCTCTCTGTTTTGTTTTTTCTTATTGTTTTGCTGATTATTTTGAGGCTTAGTCACCAAAGAAGCAAATATCACCCTTCCAGCCTCTTTAGGAAGCACATTATCTATTTCTATATCCACACTTTTCCCTATTAAATGTTTAGCATTATCTACAACTATCATAGTACCATCTTCTAAATAACCTAATGCCTGTTTATCTTTACCTTCTCTTATTAAATCTATCTTTATAGTTTCTCCCGGAAGCACCACAACTTGTAAACAATTAGCTAAATCGTTAATATTTAATATATCAACACCATGAATAGAAGCTACCTTCATCAAGTTAAAGTCATTAGTAATCACTTTAGCATCCATTTTTTTGGCAAGCTCTATAAGTTTTAAATCCACTTCCTTGATGTTTGGGAAATCTACATCTGTTACAGAAAGTAATATATTTTTTGAAGATTTCATTTTATTGAGTATTTCTAAAGCCCTTCTTCCTCTTATTCTTTTTTGCTGATCTCTAGAATCACTTAAAAATTGTATCTCTTTTATTACAAACTCTGGAAGTATTAAAAGCCCATCAAAAAATTTTTTCTCTGCTATGTCATATACTCTACCATCTACTATAACAGAAGTATCTAATATTTTAGCTGTTTTTATTTTATCTGTTTTTGTTAGTTTTAATATATTTGATATATTTGGTATAAGTGATGATATTATAGCAAAAGTTAAATATCCTTCAATAAATAGTATTATAAGTTTTTTATTTAACGATAAATTGATTCCTATAATATTTATAACATTTAAAGTAAGTATTACAGTTATTATAGTGAGAAAAAATGATACGAAAATTACCAAAGTTGTTTTTGAAGACCTTTTTCTTATAAAAAATAAATCAAGCAATATCATAAGAATAGAACTAACAACAAAAAATATAATAGTATTTATATTAAAAAGTTTATTATAAATATAATCAAATATAAGTGCTAAAATAGAACAAGCAAAATAAATTATTCTCCACATAACAGTTTCTCCTTAAAAACTAAAAAGAGCTCAAGTTATTTTTTATATTTTTTTATTAGTTACAAATAGAATAAATTAATAAATATTTCACTCTTCTTTTTTCTTTTTTTTGGCAGGCTTAGCAGTATTTTTAGTTGGTTTAATAAGCTCTTTTTCAGCAGGTTTAGTTTTAAATTTTTTTGCTGATTTTTCTAGAGCATTTGATACTATATCTTCAATTTGATCTTTATCTTTTTTTAATGCTATGCTAATTTCATTTACTATAAACATGTATGCTTTTTCATATAAACGTTTTTCGCTTGCAGAAAGCTCTTTTAATTTATTTCTAGTAAATAAACTTCTTGCAACTTCTATAGTATCTTTAATTTCGCCGCTTCTTAATTTTTCTTCATTTTCTTGATATCGAATCTTCCAATTATTTTCTATATCATGAGGTTTAGTTTGTAACATGTTTAAAAAATTTTCAGCTTCTGCTTTAGATATTATTTTACGTATACGATATTCTTTAACTCTATTAATAGGAACTTTTAATGTGATGTTTTCACCTTCACATTCAAGTATATAGCATTCCACAACAGAAGAATTAACTTTATTATCAGATATGCCAACAACCTTGCATATTCCGTACATAGGGTAAACAACATAACTATTTACTTTATACATAATTCTTTTTAAATAAGCCTTTAGTTTATTCTAGTAATTTATTCTAGTAATTTATTCTATTAATTTAAAAAATATCTAGAGCCATTATATACTAAAAAAGCAAAAAATCAAGGAAAAATCAACTATATTTAAACCTATAGTTTCATATATTTATATTATATATAAGCTTTATTTTAATATTTAAAAGTATATTATATTAGAATAAAGTATATTTATAGAATTTTAATTATTTATATTATTATATAAAAAGATAATTAAATATTGTTTTTATAATATAAAACTATAATATTAACCTATTATAGTTTCAAGCTCTTTTACAATTTTATCTATCTCTTCATTGTAGGATTTGAACCAGCCGGTTTTTGTTAATTTACTTATTGTACTAAATTTTAAGTCTTTTATTTCATTTTTTTCTTTATCAAATGTTTTAGGATTAGAGAAATCAACTATAAACTTATCATATTGCAAATTAAAAGTAATATCAAAACATAGAAATTTATTTTTATCATCTATATTAGACACATAAAAAAAATATATAAAACCATTATCTAATATTTCATAATTTTGTTCATTTAGAGAATTATTCTTCACCCATTTAATAATTTCTTTTCTCAAATCATCGCCAGTTAAATTTGACGATAAAAATATACGCTGCTCTGAAAATAAACTAATAGTAAATAAAAACAATAATACAAATAAATATTTTAATTTACCTTTCATAATAATTATATTTCTTTTAAACTAGATAATATATTTTTTATTTTATTATAGTAATTTTTACTGTTCATAGAAGCTGCCATAAACTGATGATAATAATTATTAGTTTCAAGTACATATATAGTGTAATGCACATTAACATCTTTATAATTAGAATAAAATTCTGTAGTATAAACACTCTTTTTAGCTATAATATTTTTTTTGCTGCTTAATATTATATTATTTTCTCTTATACCATTTACCGTATTTTGATTATATTCTTCTAAAGTTATATTATTAAGTTCGTTTTTATTTTTTGAGAACATTATAAGACAAAGTGAATCTTTATTATTAATTAATTCAAGATTTGAGTTTTCATTAAGTTCATTTTTCTCTTTTGAAAGATGCCATTTATTAGAGAACTTCATCTCAAATTTTTTATCATAACTTTTAATATAAAAGTAAGATTTTTGTATTTGTTTAAAAATTAAATAAGAAGCACCAGCACCTACAATTGCTGAGCTAATAATTATCATTGGAATATTTTTTTTCATAATCTATATTCTTTTACTATATAAAATATAATATTACGATATAACATTTTTATTAAAAAATCAATAATATTTTATTAATATTATTTCATATTTTCTATTTTATTGTAATATACTTAAATCAAGTATAGAATGTGTCATGGAGCCATAGATATTGTACTTTTACTTGCTATAATATTTTTGATTCTTTCTTTGATTGTAATATACAATAACGAAGAAATCAATCTTTGATTGTTATAAAAATGTGTATATTCTTTTAATTTTTCTCTCAATAATTCTACTGTGATATTTTTATTTAATCGTGAATAAAATTCTCTTTCGTCTATGCCATGTACT
>NZ_SAXY01000052.1 GCF_008016535.1 Brachyspira pilosicoli | reverse complement strand
AATTAAAAGAATATACACATTTTTATAACAATCAAAGATTGATTTCTTCTTTATTGTATATTACAATCAAAGAAAGAATCAAAAATATTATAGCAAGTAAAAGTACAATATCTATGGCTCCATGACAATAAAATTAATAATTTCTATTGAAATAGTTTTATTTTAGTATAGAATGTATTAACTTGATTAAAATTTTATATAATATTAAAGAATAAAGTTGGAACATATATGTCTAAAAAAACTAATAAAGAAGCATGTGCTTTATGCGGAAGAGAATTAAAGGAATTAAGCAGGTATATAGAAGGAAATGAGGGGTATTTATGCTCTGATTGTTCTGCTATAGCAAACGATTATTTTAATGCTCATAGCAGTCAAAAAACTAATAATAAAAAATATGATATAAAAATACTACCTCCAAAAGAGATTAAAGCTTTACTTGACCAGTATGTTATAGGTCAGGATTATGCCAAAAAGATATTATCTGTTGCTGTGTATAATCATTATAAGAGAATAATGCAAGACAGCACTAATAATGATGTTGAAATAGAGAAATCTAATGTACTTTTGATAGGACCTACAGGAAGTGGAAAAACTTTACTTGCACGCACTTTGGCTAAGGCTTTGAATGTGCCTTTTGCTATTGCTGATGCTACTACTGTTACAGAAGCTGGATATGTGGGTGATGATGTTGAGAATATACTTCTTCGCCTTATACAAAATGCTGATGGAGATGTAAAATTAGCAGAAAAAGGAATAATATATATAGATGAAATAGACAAAATATCTCGTAAAAGTGAATCTCGTTCTATTACAAGAGATGTTTCTGGAGAAGGTGTTCAGCAGGCTTTATTAAAAATAATAGAGGGAACAATATCAAGTGTTCCTCCTTATGGCGGAAGAAAGCATCCACATCAAAATAATATAGATATAAATACTTCTAATATACTTTTTATATGTGGTGGAGCTTTTATAGACATAGAAAAATCCATTGCAGAACGTACTTCAAAAAAGGGGCTTGGTTTTGCTGCTGAAGTTAATTCTATGGAAAACTTGGAATATGATGAGATAATGAATCATATTGCAACTGAGGATTTAGTAAAGTTTGGACTTATACCAGAGCTTATAGGAAGACTTCCTGTTGTCGCTACTTTACAAGAGCTTAAAGAAGATGATTTAATTAGAATATTAAAAGAGCCTAAAAACTCACTCATTAAACAATATAAAAAATTATTTGAATATGATAATGTTGATTTGAGTTTTGATGACGATGCTTTAAAAGTGATAGTAAAAAAGGCAATGGAAGAGCATACAGGAGCGAGAGGATTAAGGGCTTTATTTGAAAAGGTAATGCTTGATTCAATGTATGATTTGCCTTCTGATAAAAAGTCTATCAAAATAAAAAAAGAATATGTTGAAGAGAAACTAAATATACACTGAAAATTTTTGAGTTTTTATTTAAAATAAATTATATATAATGTCATGGAGCCATAGATATTGTACTTTTACTTGCTATAATATTTTTGATTCTTTCTTTGATTGTAATATAACCTAGCGAAGAAATCAATCTTTGATTGTTATAAAAATGTGTATATTCTTTTAATTTTTCTCTCAATAATTCTACTGTGATATTTTTATTTAATCGTGAATAAAATTCTCTTTCGTCTATGCCGTGTACTCTTT
>NZ_SAXY01000051.1 GCF_008016535.1 Brachyspira pilosicoli | reverse complement strand
AGTTCTCAAACGATATAAAATACTTTCTACTCGATATCGAAATCATTTACAAAAGTTAAATACAAGATTTTTTATATTAGCATCAATATATAATTATCAGTTAAAAAATGACTTTTGAAACAAGTCTAATATATTATAATGCATTTACCGTGCGGTGTGTTCATTATAAATTTAAAAAAGATTGGGTGGGTGTGCTTTTTCTGATTTTGCTTTTAATATAAAAAATTTTTAATTGAAATAAAGGCTTTAAATTTTAAAGGGCGGGGTTTTAAATAAAATTCAAATATTTTTTAATCTTCTTTATAAAAAATCATTTTTTCATATATCTTTTTACAAGTTATTTACAAAAAATAGTTTTTCGTATATAATTCTACATAAAATGAAAAGTGTCTATAAATGTTTGTATAATTTTAATGAAATAAAAGGATAATAAAATGAAATATGTAATTGCTTTAACAGGAGCAACTGGCAATATGGGTCTTGAAACATTAAGACAATTAATGGAGATAGAAGATATTGAAGTTGTAAAAGTATTAGTAAGAAAAGAAAGCAAGAAAGCAGGCAATAAATTCAAAAAACAGTATGGTAAAAGAGTAGAAATAGTTACAGGATATTTACACAAAAAAGAAGACTGCGAAAAATTAATAAAAGACTCTCATTATGTACTTAATCTTGCAGCGGTTATTCCTCCAAATTCTGACAAATACCCAAAACTAGCATATTTAACTAACTTTGTAGGAGCTAAAAATATTGTTGATATACTAGAAGCAATTCCTAAAAACAATCGTCCTAAATTAGTTCATATATCAACAGTTGCTCTTTATGGAAATAGAAATGAAAAACACCCTTGGGGAAGAGTTGGCGACCCATTACTTATAAGTGCTTATGACGTTTATTCTTTTTCAAAATTGAAAGGAGAAAGATATGTACTTAATTCATCATTAGAAAATAGAGCTATAATAAGACAAACAGCTATGCTTCATAATAGAATGCTTACAGATAATATGAGTGACGGACTAATGTTCCATACTTGCTATAATGCACCGCTTGAATGGGTTACTGCAAGATATAGCGGACTTTTAATGAAAAGAATCATAGAAGAAGATATTAAAGGTAATTTAGATGAGTATTTTTGGAAGGGTTGTTTTAATTTGGGAAGCAAGGCAGAAAATAGACTCATTGGTTATGATACATTCAATGACGGATTTAAACTCATTGGAGGCTCTACAAAAAAATATATGAAGCCTAATTGGAATGCCATAAGAAATTTTCACGGGCTTTGGTATTATGACGGAAACAAATTAGAAGAATTATTCTCATATCAAAAAGAGTCAGTTATAGATTATTGGGATGAGATAGGAAAAACTCATTGGTATTATGCATTAGGTAAGATTGTGCCGCCTGCTTTAATATCATTTTTTGCTATACAAAGACTTTTGCCGCACCCTAATTCACCAACATATTGGCGTAAAAATAATGAAGACGGTAAAATAATTGCATATTTTGGAAGTTTAGAAAATTTTGATAATCTGCCTAAAAAATGGGAAGATTTTAATCTGATTTTTGAAAATAAAGACTCTGAAGGAAATTACATAGATTATAAGGCTTTACTTGATATAAAAAATGCTAAGCTACTTAATCATGGTTATGATGAAAACAAAAAAGACAGTGAAATAGATTTAGAGGATTTAAAGAAAGCAGCAGAGTTTAGAGGCGGTAAACTTTTAAGCACCAGTATGACTAAAGGAGATTTACACACAAAGCTAAAATGGGCTTGTGCTGAAGGTCATGAATTTGAAGCTTCACCATTTACTATTATAAAAGCAGGTCATTGGTGCGAAGAATGTATGCCAGACTATACTTGGAACTTTGATATTTTAGCTAAGAAAAATCCTTACTTCGCTCAGGTTTGGTATGATTCACATAAAGAAGATGAAGATATGATTTATTATTTTGATGAGAATTTCAAAGCTAATTATAAAAAAGTTTAATATAAATTAAATATATAGTTGGTATACATATACATATCATTAGAGTTTTCTATTATAACAAATTCAACTCTTCTATTTTGTTCTTTTGTACCATAGTCTATTAAATTTTGAAGCCCTATTATTTTTAATTTTTTATCATTATCTGTTAATGAATCTGCTACCGCCAATGAACGCAAATATGATAAATCAGCTTCATTATTTCTATCATATAAATATAATATATTATTTGTAGGGCTTAGATTATATACAGTATTTTTATTCATATATCTAATTTCACTAGAATCAATATGCCCTTCTATATATATACTAAGAATATTTGTAGATTTTAATACTAAAGATAAATAATCTAAAGTTGATGCATATATGTTTGTATTCACAACACTGCTGTTAGAATCAAAAAATATGGGTTCTTTTAATATTAAAAGTTTTCCTCTTTTAGTATTTTGTACATAAAAAACATTATTTTCAAAATTATTAGTATTAGTTATTACATCATTTGTAACATATATAAACTGTCCATTATTTATAGCATCTGTATTATTTTTATTATTTAAATTTTCATTATCAGAATTACTCGATATAATAACGGCACTTTGACAGCCTATAAAAAATAATAAAGATAATAATATAAAAACTCTCATTTACAACTAATTTTTATCTACTTATTTATTTAAAATCTATTTTATTATCGGATAATTATTAAAAAAATCAATATTCATATAAATTTTTATTGTTTAGGAGTGTGAGATATTGGACATTTTTTAGTATAAAAAAAGCAGTATCCTTGTTATAATATTTTGATATAGAAAATAAATAAAGGATACTACTATGAAAAAAGATTATAGCACAGAATTTAAATTATTTATAGTGGATGAAGCATTAAAAACTAAAAATATTAAAAGATTTCTAAAGATAGAAGAAATACCCAAATCTACTTTTTATGCTTGGCTTAAAAAATATAAAGACACTGAAACTGTCGCTAATTTTAGCACTAGACCGAAAACTTCTCCAAATATCTTTAATAATCAAGAAGCTATTAATTTAATTATTGAACTCTATACTAAAGAATATCGAGGTAAGCATTATATTAAAGCATATTTAAATCGTAAAGGAATTAAGATAGGGGTTACAGCTATAGAGAATGTACTAAAAAGAAATAATCTTTGGAGATACAAAATAAAAAAGAAAAAGAAGCGATATGATAAGCGTAAATTTGTCTCTAAAATACAAAAAGAAGGCAAAATAGTTCAAATAGACACTAAATATATCAAATTAGGCAGAAAAACTGTTTATCAATTCACTGCTGTAGATTTAGCTACTCGTTATAGTTGGAGGCAAATCTATGAAGATAAAACACCTTATAGTGCTTTATCTTTCTTAAAATATGTCTTAAAAACTTCACCTTTTAGGATACAGGCTATACAGACCGATAATGGTATGGAATATACATACCGTTGTATCAATACCTCTAAAATCAATATTTTTGATGAATACTGCTTGAAAAATAAATTAGAGAGAAGATATATTCCTGTAGCAACACCAAGATATAACGGCGTAGTAGAAAGAGTACACGGCATAGACGAAAGAGAATTTTATTCACGATTAAATAAAAATATCACAGTAGAATTATTGAGAGAAAAATTAAAAGAATATACACATTTTTATAACAATCAAAGATTGATTTCTTCGTTAGGTTATATTACAATCAAAGAAAGAATCAAAAATATTATAGCAAGTAAAAGTACAATATCTATGGCTCCATGACACATATAAATTTTTATAAAATTACACACTATATTTTAATCATACAATTTGAATATTTTTATTTAATATATTTTGTTTTATTTACGATATTGAAACATATTATATATAAAATTAGTAAAGTATTATTTATGAATGAAAACATTTTAGTCATAGAACATAGAGCAGAACTATTAGAAAAAATAGTTGATATCTTAAAAGAAAGACATTACAACCCAATATCAACAAAATCACGTTCACAAGCTATTAATATATCAAATGAAACATCTCTCGACTTAATAATAATAGATGCAGATATAGGTGATTCTCAAGGGCTTCAGCTTTTAGATACTTTTAAAAATCAAGAAAATACTAAAGGAATACCTGTAATATTATTAAGCACACCATATAAAAAAATAGAGTTTATAGAAGAGGCTATATCATTAGACATTGATGGGCTTGTATTTACCCCTTTTGATGAAATGGAATTTATAGTTAATGTACATAATGCCATGAAACAAAAGAAAATGTATATAGAACATCAAAAAACTCTTAAACAAATAGATTATCTGCAAAGTGCTCTAAATAATATGACTGAAACTTCAAATAAAAATTATCAGTCTTATAAAGAATCACAAAAGAAATATGAAGAAGTATTAAATATTGACTTAGAAACAGGTTTTTCTAATAAAAATGAATTTTTAATTCAATTTAAAAGATTATTAGCAGAAACTGTAAGGCATGAGGAAACTATAATATTAGCTTCTTTTTCTATAGATGGTATAGAAAACATAATAGAAGAATTTGGTATAATGGCTGGAGAAGAAATAATATTACAATTTTCTAAAGTATTAATTAATGCTTCTAGAGAAGAAGATATTATAGCTAGATATGATACTAATTTATTTATGGTGGCATTTAAGAGAATGGATATAAGACTTTATGAAGATAAAATAGAGCAAATAAAAGAATTAGTTAATAAAAATGAAATAATGTATAATGAAATAGTTATAAAATATACTGTATCTGCTGGAATAGCATATACTGCTTACAAAGCTAACTATCATTTTGATAATCTTGATAAAGAAATTTCCCCTTCGCTTCTTGCTTTACATAATGCTAAAAGAAGAGGATTTGCCAAAGTATATATTCACCCTACTGTTATTAGAAGATAATTAATAATAAGGATATTTTATGGTAATTGAACTTGATAAAAACAATGCTGATAGTATAGAATATGCTGTAGAAGAAGTTGCTAAAGTTATAAATGATGGAGGCGTTGTAATATCTCCAACTGATACTGTTTATGGAATGCTAGCTGATGCTTTTAATGTTGATGCTATTAATAGAATATATTCAATAAAAGAGAGAGAAAGAGAAAAACCGCTTCTTATACTCTTAAAAGATTCTAAGTTTATTAATATACTCTGCGAAGGAAATATACCTGATATAGTGAAAGCAAAAATACCGGGCGAACTTACTTTTATTATGCCGTTAAAAAAAATGATAAAAAAAGATTTTCTATATTTAAAAGATACTGTGGCTCTTAGAATACCAAAAGATGATTATATGGAAAAACTTTTGCAATTGACTCCGCCTTTAGTAGCCCCTTCTGCTAATCCTACAGGTTATGGTGTTATATATGACGGCAATAAATTAGTAGAACTTTATAAAGATAAAGTTGATCTTATTGTTAATTGCGGCACTATAGAAAAAAAACTGCCTTCCACTTTATATGATTGTATTAATAATAAAGTGCTTCGTCAGGGAAGTGTTTATTTATAATATTTAATTATTTATTTTTATACTAAAAAATACATATACTATAAAAATTTTACTTTCTAAAAGCAATATAATATACACTATTCTATAAATATTATTTTTATTATACTATCAACATTATTAATAATACTATAACTTAAACTCATAAACGCTTAACATTAAAAATTGTTTAGGAGTGTGAGATATTGGACATTTTTTAGTATAAAAAAAGCAGTATCCTTGTTATAATATTTTGATATAGAAAACAAATAAAAGGATACTACTATGAAAAAAGATTATAGCACAGAATTTAAATTATTTATAGTGGATGAAGCATTAAAAACTAAAAATATTAAAAGATTTTTAAAGATGGAAAGAATAAATAAATCCACTTTTTATACTTGGCTTAAGAAATATAAAGACACTGGAACTGTCGCTAATTTTAGCACTAAGCCAAAAACTTCTCCAAATATCTTTAATAATCAAAAAGCTATTAATTTAATTATTGAACTCTATACTAAAGAATATCGAGGTAAGCATTATATTAAAGCATATTTAAATCGTGAAGGCATTAATATAGGTGTTACAGCTATAGAGAATGTACTAAAAAGAAATAATCTTTGGAGATACAAAATAAAAAAGAAAAAGAAGCGATATGATAAACGAAAATTTGTCTCTAAGATAGAAAAAGAAGGCAAAATAGTTCAAATAGACACTAAATATATCAAATTAGGCAGAAAAACAGTTTATCAATTCACTGCTGTAGATTTAGCTACTCGTTATAGTTGGAGAGAAATCTATGAAGATAAAACACCTTCTAGTGCTTTATCTTTCTTAAAATATGTCTTAAAAACTTCGCCTTTTAAGATACAAGCTATACAAACAGACAATGGTATAGAATATACTTATCGCTGTATTAATACTCCTAAAATCAATATTTTTGATGAATACTGCTTAAAAAATAAATTAGAGAGAAGATATATTCCAGTAGCAACACCAAGATACAATGGCGTAGTAGAAAGAGTACACGGCATAGACGAAAGAGAATTTTATTCACGATTAAATAAAAATATCACAGTAGAATTATTGAGAGAAAAATTAAAAGAATATACACATTTTTATAACAATCAAAGATTGATTTCTTCGTTAGGTTATATTACAATCAAAGAAAGAATCAAAAATATTATAGCAAGTAAAAGTACAATATCTATGGCTCCATGACACTTAACATTAAAAATATACTTGATTTTTAGATAATTATATAATATAATATAAATGTTTTTTAAGCCGAGATGGTGAAATTGGTAGACACGTCAGACTCAAAATCTGATTGGGGCGACTCAGTGAGGGTTCGATTCCCTCTCTCGGTAAATATAATAATTATTAATTTCTTTGGATTATTTATGAAAGAAAATACTGTTATACTAGTTGATGATGATGGTATTAGCCTAAATAAAATCAAAGCTTCACTTGAAAGTTCTTCAATAAAAGTATTAACTGCCGAAAATTTATACGAACTTATGAGCAAAATATATAAATATAATATAGATACTTTAATATTTAATCCTAATTTAGTATGGATTAATGTTATAGAGTTTATCACTGAACTAAAAAAAGTAAATAATGAATTAAATTTTAAAATATTCTTTATATCAGAAAATATAGATAAAAATTTGAAAGAAGAAGCAAAAAAATTAAATGTAAAATATATTAATAATAATTCAAATATTAATAAAATAGTACAAGATTTAACCAAATAATAATTTTAAATTTCAAATCTAACAAAAAATGTAGTACCCTCGCCTATTATAGAATCTACATCTATTCTGCCATTATGTTCATTGATAATTTTCTCCACTATAGCAAGACCTATACCAGTACCTTTATCTTTAGAAGTAAAATATGGCTCAAAAATCTTCTTCAAATCTTTTTTCTCTATACCATTACCAGTATCAGTAACACTAACTGTAAAAAATTCTTCCCCGTCTAACACCTCATGATAGCTAGACAAATATATTAATGATTCTTTATTATTATTATCCATAGCTTCTATAGCATTTTTTATTAAATTTCTAAAAGCAATAATTAGTTTATATCTATCCATTTTAATAAAACAGTCTATTTTAGAAAATGATGCTTGAAACTTAACATTTTGCATATTTTTAAAAGAATCAAAAACTTCAACAAGAACACTATTGATAGACTGTTTATCATCTGAAAGTTTTATATTAAAAGAAAACTCTGAAAATGATTTTACTAAAGATAAAATGCTATTAGAATTTTTAATAATCGTATTAACATATCTTTTTATTTTATCTAAATCATCATCAGACATATTATTTTTTAATCTCTTTTCAATTAATTCAGCATTCATCATAATAGGCATAAGCGGATTTTTTATTTCATGTGCCACTTTAATAGCAGCTTCTTTCCAAGTTTCTAATGATACTCTTATTTTTTCTTTATCTCTATGATATTTTAAAGCCCTTGCCATAACATTGAATCTATAAATCAGATTTCTAAGGTCATGAACACCAGAAAATTTCATCTCTATATTAAAATCTGAATTAATAATAGAGTTGGTAGCATTAAGAAGCAAACTTATAGGTCTTGTTATAAAACTAGAAAATATTATACCAAAAATAATAGATATAAATGTAGATATCCCTAATATAAATATATATAAAAGTTTTAAAACTATTGAAAACTCTCCTGTAAACATATTAATTGAATTATATATTCTAAAAGCTTTCAAAGCATTATTCCTAACATTAATATAATTACTAGGCATGCTGTCAAAAATAATAGCATAATGATTTACATCTCTTAATGGAACTATAGCATTAATATAAAATAGTCCATTATACTCACTATTTGCAAATGTAATTTTATCTAAAGAAAACCTATAATTGATATCAAGAGGAACATAATTTTGAGAATTAAATAAAACTGTACTATAGCCATAATATGAATTAGAAACAAAAATTATATTAGTAAAAATATTATCTCTGTATATTATATTACTAATTTTACTACTATCAGATAAATCTATATTATTTAAATAATTTACAGAAACATTTGATATACTATTTAATATACTATTTTGTTTATTAACTATATCATCATTAGAAACATCTATTATGTATGAAAGGGAGTCATTAATACTCTTATTTGTAAATAGGTTTAGATTAGACTCTATAATATAATATGACATCTTACTAGTAACTAAACTTGTAATAACAGTCATAAAAGCCATTATTGATACTATAGCAAGTTTAAGATGAGAACCTTCTTTTTTTCTAAGAGCTTCTAATACAAATTTAATAATAATTAACACACCAACTATAATGCTTGATGATGGTAAAAAAAGAATAAAAAATACATATACTAAATTAGTAGTATTTGGTTCATATACGAAACTGCTTATATATATAGAAGCAATTAAAGCTAATAATATAAATATAGAGACTATTAATAAATATAAACCGCCATAGCGATTTTTAATTTTTATAAAAAACTTTTTAATTATTTTCATCATACTCTATATT
The DNA here is from genome assembly GCF_008016535.1 of Brachyspira pilosicoli. Taxonomy (GTDB): domain Bacteria; phylum Spirochaetota; class Brachyspiria; order Brachyspirales; family Brachyspiraceae; genus Brachyspira; species Brachyspira pilosicoli_A. The sequence continues at coordinate 24,170 of NZ_SAXY01000051.1, read as the reverse complement.
TTTTAATTCTAAAGATAAATCATCTATATTTTTTAGATGTATAGATTTTATTCCCATTTTTTGAGCAGAAATAACATTATCCAAATTATCATCTATAAATAAACATTCTTTTATATTTAATTTATATCTTTTAAGTAACAGTTCATATATTGCTTTAGTTGGTTTAATAATTTTCACATCAGCTGATATTATACCGCCAGAACATGTTTTATCAAAAAAGTCAGTTTTTTTTCTTATTACATTAAAAGTTTCTATTGGCATATTAGATAAATAATATATATTATAACCTTTCAATTTATACTCTTTTAATATTTCTATATTATGATGTATAGATAACACATCACCTAAATAAGAATCAAATATTTGTTTTAAAATAAATTTATATTTAGGACAAGCAGATAAAAAATAATTTTTAGCATCATTAAAAGATAAATCTCCTTTATCCATTAAACTCCAATTTTTATCTCTTATAGTATTATCTAAAAACTCATTTACATCATCTACTTTATCAGTATGTTTATATAGAAAATCAACTATATCAAATTTAAATAAAACATTTCCTATATCTGATATAATATTTTTTATCATTTTTAGTCCTTTAATATAATATATTCATTATATTTTTATACTTCTATTTGTCAAGTTTTCTAACAATTTAAATTGAAATATTTTACAAACAATCAAATGAAGCATAAACACTACGCACGTTAAATCAACAAAAAATATAAACTAAATTAAAATACAACTTATATTATAAATAAAAAATTACTCACCGTGCGGTAAATAAATAATTTTTTTAATAAAAACTGGGCGGGCAGTGCTATTACTAATTTGAGCATAACTAATAATAGTTTTGTATATTAAATTTAAGCAATAAGCATATAGGGTGGGATTCAAAATAGTTTTTAAATTTAAACTGCAATCCCCGCCCTCAAGTTTTTTGCATTTACTGTTATTGTTGCTTCATATTCATTTTTTGTTTTTTCTATAATATTAGCTACCCGCCCTATATTTTTTAAATTATTTATTTATACAACGCACGGTAAATCAACATAAAATATAATCTAAATTAGAATACAACTTTTATTGCATAAATAAATTTTCATCACCGTGCGGTAAATAAATTAAAAAACTTGTATAATAACAAATATATACTATAATTAATTATTAAAAAATAATTTTGGGATGTATATGAATAAAAAAAACATTGTTATTATCGGAGCTGGCAATGCAGGAGAAACACTTGCTTCTGAAATATTGACATCAGACGAAAATAACGAATATAATATATTATGTTTTTTGGATGATGATGAAAATAAAAAAGAAATTAATATTGATAATCATACTATAAAAGTTGAAGGTAAAGTTAAAGATATAGAAGAAATTATAAATAAATATAAAAAATATAATATAGAAATAGAAGAAATTATTATAGCAATACCTACACTTAAACAAAAAGAACTTCTTGAAATACTAGATATAATATATCCTACATCAATAAAATATAAAATACTTCCTTGCTTTTTTGAGATAATAAAAGGAAATGCTTCTATTAAAGACATTAGAAATATAGAACCTTCAGATTTGCTTGGAAGAGAGGAAATAGGTTTCGATGAAAAAGAGATATCAGATTATTATAAAGATAAAACAATACTAGTTACAGGAGGTGGAGGCTCTATTGGAAGTGAACTTGTAAGACAATTAGTTACACTTCCTGTAAAAAAAGTAATGGCATTGGATAATTCTGAAAGTGCTATACATAGTCTTATAATGTCTTTGAATGACAGAAAAAATGAAAAGAACAAACATAAGTTTAAATATATTATATCTAATGTTAGAGATTATGTAAAAGTAGATAAAATCTTAAAGCAAGAAAATCCGGATATAATATTTCATGCAGCAGCACATAAGCATTTGCCATTTATGGAAGAATATCCTGAAGAGGCAATTAAAAATAATATATTAGCAACAGAAAATATAGCTACATTAGCAATAAAAAATAATATAAAAAACTTTATATTTATATCAACAGATAAAGCAGTGCGTCCAACATCACTTATGGGGGCAAGTAAAAGAATATGCGAAAGAATGATAATGTCACTCTCGCATGAACAAAACAACACTAAATTTAAAATAACAAGATTTGGTAATGTATTAGGAAGTAGCGGAAGCGTAATACCAGTTTTTGAAAGGCAGATTAGAGAAGGAAAACCTCTAACAGTTACACACCCAGAAATGGTTAGATTTTTTATGTCCATAAGAGAAGCAGCAAGACTAGTAATAAAAGCTTGTACACTTAATGATGGAGTTATATTTACTTTAGATATGGGTAAACCTGTAAAGATATTAGATTTGGCAAAAAATATGCTTAAGATGTATGGTCTTACAGAGAAAGATATTCCTATAATATTTACAGGTATAAGAGAAGGTGAAAAATTATATGAAGAGATTCTAATGGATGATGAAACTTTAATACCTTCACAGTATAAAAAATTATTTATAGCTAAAGACCCTGTACAATGTTTAACACCAGAAGAACGTAAAATAATGATTGATGCATTCGATATAGCTTCACTCGATGCCGATAAAGATACAATAAAATTGCTGATGAAAAAATATATAGAAGAATATACAGGATAATTAAAAAATGAATATAACAGCAAAAACAACATTAACCGCACTTTTTGCTTCACCTTGCAGACATAGTTTATCCCCAATCATGCATAATAAATCTTTTGAAAAATTATCATTAGATTATGTGTATTTGGCTTTTGAAGTAGATAAAAATAATTTGAAAGAAGCTGTATTCTCTATAAAAACGTTAAATATGAGAGGCGTTAATTTATCTATGCCGAATAAAAAAGAAGTTATACAGTATTTAGATAATATTTCAGAATCTGCAAGTCTATCTCAAAGCGTAAATACTATAGTTAATGACAACGGAGTTTTAACAGGGCACTCTACAGACGGTAAAGGTTTTATAAAATCCATTGAAGAAGAAAATATTAATATAAAAAATAGCGATGTTACAATACTTGGTATTGGAGGGGCTTCTATATCTATAATTACTGAGTTTGCTCTTTACGGAGTAAAAGAAATATCTGTTTTTAAAAGGGACAATAATTGGACTGAACAAAAAAAAATAATAGACAATATTCAAGATAAAACTAATTGCAAAATAGAGCTTTACACTTTGGATAATAAAAAAGAATTAAAAAAACAAATAAATAATAGCAAATTATTAATTAATGCTACAAGTGTTGGTATGAAAGATGATGCTTCAATTATAGAAGATAAAACATTTTTTAGAGATGATTTAATCGTTGCTGATTGTATATATAGCCCAGCAAAAACCAAATTGCTACAAATAGCAGAAAAAGAAAATTGCAAAATAATTAATGGAATGGGTATGCTTTTATATCAGGGGGCATTAGCTTTTGAGATGTGGACTTCTAAAGAGATGCCTGTAGATTATATAAAAAATATTATATTTAATTAAAAAATATTAGCGGAGTTATTATGATTAAAGTAAAAAATGTTAATATTGGCGATGGCGTTCCTAAAATATGTATTCCTGTTATAGAAAAACATAAAAAAGACGCTTTAAAATATATAAAAGAAATAGATAAACTTCCAATAGATTTAATAGAATGGCGTGCAGATTTTTATGAAGACAGCGACAACAATATAGAAGAAATTTCTAAAGAGATAAAAAAATGCACATCTAAACCTATAATATTTACTTTAAGAAGCGTTAAAGAAGGAGGAAATCTCAATATAAAACCTAATACTTATGACTGTATGATTGATATTTATAAAACTATAATAGATAAAAAACTATTCTCAATTATAGATATAGAATTATTAACTCTAAAAGAAAATGATATAAAAGAATTAATAAAACTATCAAAAAAAGAAAATATAAAAACTATTCTTTCTAATCATGACTTTAGTAAAACACCAAATAAACTTGAAATAATTCATAGAATCAAAAAGATGATAAAATTAAAAGCTGATATAGCAAAAGTAGCCTACACTCCAAAAAAACAAAAAGATGTATTAACAATATTAGAGCTTCATAATGAAATAAATAATATACCTCTAATATCGATATCAATGGGAGAAGAAGGCATTATAACAAGATTATTTTATTCAGCAATTACATTTGCTTCTGCTAAAAGAGCATCAGCACCCGGACAAATAGAAGCAACAAAATTAAAATATATGATAGACAGCATTTATAAAAGTTAATTAAATTTTTTATTGTTATTTTTCCTGCAGCAACTTGTAAAAAATAATAAACAACAAAAAGTGCTAATTTATAAAAATATAATTTATGAAATTAAAAATATTTTATATCAATTAAAAACAAAAAGCATAAAGGGTGGGCTTTACTCTTTATGCTTTATATTTATTCATTCAATAATTTTATAATACGTTCGCAGCAAGCTCGGCAAGTTTTGAACGCTCTCCTTTTTCAAGTGTTACAGTGCCGCTTAAAACTTCTCCTTTGGTTCTATCTATCAAATAAGTAAGACCATTGTTTCTTTCGTCCAAATAAGGAGTATCTATCTGGTGAATGTCGCCAGTGAAAACAATTTTTGTTCCTTCGCCTGCTCTTGTTATAATAGTTTTTATTTCATGAGGAGTTAAGTTCTGTGCTTCATCTACTATAAAATATATTCTATTTAAGCTTCTTCCTCTAATATATGCTAAAGGAGAAATTACTATCTTTTCATTTTCAAGCATTTTTTTGATGTTCTTACTTTCATCACTGTCATCAGAGTGAATATGCTGTATTACTGAAAGGTTGTCAAATAAAGGCTGCATATAAGGGTCTAATTTACTATTAACATCTCCCGGCAAAAAACCTAAATCTTTATTAGAAAGTGCAACAATTGGACGGGCTAAAAGTATTTGCCTATATTCTCTTCTTTTTTCTAAAGCAGCAGCAAGAGCTAAAAGTGTTTTACCAGTACCAGCTTTACCCATTATTGTGACTAAAGGTATATCATTATCAAGCAAAACATCTAAAGCCATAGCCTGCTCTTCATTTCTTGGTTTTATTCCATAAGCATTAATATTACTATCAACATAAACTATAGTATTAGTATCATCTTTATATTTACCTATTACTGCATCATCTTCTTCATTTACTCTGTAGCAAAAATATGTATTAGGATAAATTGAATGCTCTTCTTTAACTCCTATCTCTTTACTCTCTTGAAGCTCTTTTATATAAACGAGTGCATTGTCACCAAATATACTTTCTATACCTGTAAATAGTGAAGATAATTTATCTATTTTATCAGTGTTATAATCCTGAGTATCTATACCTAAACTTCTTGCCTTCATTCTCATATTAATATCTTTTGTAATGAGAACTACTCTATGATTTTCAGATTTCAAATTGTATGCACAAGATAGTATTTTGTGGTCGGGTATGTTTCCTGCAAATATCCTTTTAAAATCTTCTTTCTCTTCATTATTAACATCAACAAATACCTTACTCTTATTATCAAGCAAAGCACCTTTTTTAAATATGTCTTTCACACCTTCAGTTTTTTCATTTTTTTCAACTATAGCATCAAGCTCCCTTATAAACTCTCTCGCATTAAAATTAATTGTATCGCTTCCTTTTTTGAACTTATCAACCTCTTCCAAAACTGTGATAGGTATAACAATATTAGTTTCTTCAAAAGAAAATACTGATTTAAAATCATGCAGTATAACATTTGTATCAAAAACGAATACTTTTTTATTAGGTATAAAATTTTCTATCATCGCAAATCCTTATTTTTAAGATAATTTATTACATTCAACATTTAAATATAATAAACGTTATATAATAAGTATTATACAAAAGAGATAAAAAATCAAATTTTTAGAAAAATGTATTTAGTGAAAAATTTTTATATAAAAAAATAAAAAGACAAAAGCTTTTTTATTAAAACGCCTAACAGTACTATTATATACTTTAATAAATTAAGGAATTTCTATATGCAATATATTTTGTTCCCGTGCATTATATTTTTTATAAAAATTATTATTAAATATAGTGCAAGGTAAATAGATTAAAAATTTAAACTAGTTAATAATTTATAGTGGATTATTAACTAGTTTTTGTTTTTATTTAGTAAAATAAATCTATCTTCCGTTAGCCTTATCTCCATTTAATTTGAATTGTTCTTTGTAATAATCATTATCAGGTTCAATTTCTAAAGCCTTAGCATAAGCATTTTGTGCTTCTTTGAATTGCTTATTTTTACTATAAGAATCTCCAAGCCATTCCCAATTATTAGCATTATCAGGATCTAATTCTACAGCTTTTTTTAAGCATCGTATAGCTTCTTTATAGTCACCATTACCATTATAAGAACGCCCTAACCAATACCAATTCAAATAATCATCAGGTTTTAATTCCGCAGCTTTTTTTAAGCATTGTATAGCTTCTTTATAATTGTCATTATTATAATAATTTATTCCTTTTTCAAGAAGTTTATTCTGATTATAAGTATTTTGATTATATATCTTTAAGGAGCTAACTTTGTTAAATATAAAAAATATAGAACATACTAATACTGTTAATATAATAAAGTATATTATACCTTTAACCTTATTAGATTTATAAAATCTATATCTAATATTAAATAAAAAATAATATAAAACAACCCAAATAGCTGCAATTATTCCTGTTATCAATGCCGAGCATGAAATTAAAATAAATAGATATTTGAAAAAACCTACATCCTTTTCTCCCCACCCTGCTATTATTAAAGCTATAAATGATACAATAGGAGTCAAAAATAAAACCATAGGCATTTTATCATAATGATTAGATAAGCTCATTTCTACTTTATAACTTCTATGACTATCATAGTCAGATAATAATCTCGTATGTATTAATTTTTCATTTTCTCTGTTAACAAATAAAATGTCATCAAAAATATAGTCTATATAAACTTCTTCAGATACAGTTTGTGATAAAAATCTAATATCATCATCATTATTGTTATCTAATATTAATAATGAGCCTATTGAAGGATTTTCAGATATAATAGTAGAAAAATCAGAATTTTCATATAATACTTTTGCAGATTCTCTATTTGAATCATTTATATTAGGACATTGATAACCTGCTGAATATTCTTCATTAAGCCAAGCATTATATGTGTCTAATGCATATTCATATAATTCCTGCATATAAGTAAATCTGCAGTATGCTTTAAAAGAAGAAGCCAAACCATTAATGAGATATTCTTTGTTCTGGGCATTGTTTTCTGTTACTATTAATTTAGCATCGTTCAGCATAGTGTTTTCGATGAAACTAATATTATTATCAAGAATGTTTATAGTATGTTCTATAGCAGGTATTTTAACTCTAGCTGATTTTTTTAATCTAGGTAAAGCCTCATAAAATACTTGTCTCTTATTTTCTAATGCTTCTTCTTTTTTGGCGTTACTGAATAACCAGCCTGCTGCCGCTGCTCCAAGACCTACTAATGGATTTATCATAAAAGCAGATATTAAACCAATACCAGCAACTGCATTTCCCAAATCTATCCAAGGCGATGCTAATCTATCTATTTCTCTAAGTATTTCATCAAGTTCCTTTTTTATCTGCATAAACTCTTCATCATTTATTAAATTATTAGACATAATTTATCCTTTTATTTAAGTAAACTAATTAACATTTCTGAAATTCTCATACTCAAATTATTTACCATATGAAGCAATTCTGTTCTATGATGTATTTCAAATTCATTAAGTGTATTTGTAGGAATATTTAATATCTGCTGTGTAAAAACATTTAAATGATTGGAAATATTAAGCAGCATAGCTGAAGTTAATTCAAAACTATATTTAAATTTTTTAAAATCAATATCTGCTTTTTTCATAACATATTGAAACTGTCTGTCTATTAATAACATTTCTTTGTCAATTTCTTTTAAATTGATAAAGATAGAACCTATAGCCCCTATAATACCATCTGAATTATTAGAAGATGATACTATTAATTCTGTTTTTTCATTAACTGATCTTAATTGATTATTAATTTCTTCGTATGACATATTAATATCCTTTTTATTAATTTGCAACTGCTTTGAAAACTAAAACAACTAAAAGAACTACTATTAATATTCCTATTCCACCTAATATTAAAAGTCCCCATTTTAAGAATTTTACTATCCCTCTTAATGAACTATTGGCATCAAGAAGTCCATTTTGTACCCCATTAAGACCTCCTACAACTAAAAATAATGCATCTTCAAACCACCCTACAACGGGAAGTACATCAGGTACTAAATCTACTGGAGAAACAGTGTATATTATTGCTAATATTAAAGGTATACAAGGTCCTATTCCAGATTGTGCTGGTTGGTTAGAATTATCATTATAATTACTCATAAAAATCTCCTATTTTTTTATTATCAATTTTTTTATTTATCATAAATTAAAAATAACCTTATTTAATATTGACTTACATATTTTCCATTTTTATCTTTAAATTTACCCAAAAGCAATAAACAGATATCTAATAGATAAAAAATACCAAATATATAAATTTTATTCATAACAAATGAAGCAATTAATATTATTATATATAAAAAACCTAATTTTACTCTACCTGTATAAAATCTTTGAAATGATGGAAATACTATTGATAAAAATAGAGTAAATTTATAATTCTTATTTGAAAGATTTCTTTTTTCTTTAATAAAATCAATTTTAGCTTTGATAGATTCTTTATCAAAAGAACTATTTTTAAATAATTTTTGATATATTTTATGGGAATCTTTTAATTTATCTAAAGACAATAAACAATCTGCATTTAATAATAAATAATCTTCATTTTCTGGATCACATTGTAATAATCTATCTGAAATTTTCAAAGCTTCATCATACTCATCTGTATATAATTTAAGACGACATAATATTGATAAAATATTTTTATTATCTTGATCTATACTTAAAGCTTTATCTATGGTTTCAGAAGTTTCAGGATATAATCCTAAAATCAATTGATTTAAAGCAGATAATTCTAAATAATCTAAATTATTGAAATCAATTTCTATAGCTTCATTAATTAAAGCTAATGATAAATAATATTTTTCTATAGCAAAATAATAGCAAGCTAGTTGATACTTACTTTCTAAATCATTTGGATTATTAAATACTTTATATTTTAATTCTCTTATAGAATCATCTTCACCTATTATATCAATATTGGCAAAGAAGATAAAGAAATTATCTTCATAAATAGATTGAACAAATATTGGTATATTAACCAATGTTCGTTGAAATACTGCATCTATTTGATCAAGTATATAATATTCTATTAATTCAGAAATATTATCTCCCATCTTTTTTTTCATTTCAAATATTTCATTTATATTTTTTTCTTGTTTTTTGTTCTCAAAAATAGCTGCTGCTGCAGAATAAGCAAAGCCTTTGAATGTTAATTTATTATTCTTACAAAAATCATTAATTGACATCCCTTCTAATAAAGTCGCAGTCAAAGATGTGTCATGGAGCCATAGATATTGTACTTTTACTTGCTATAATATTTTTGATTCTTTCTTTGATTGTAATATACAATAACGAAGAAATCAATCTTTGATTGTTATAAAAATGTGTATATTCTTTTAATTTTTCTCTCAATAATTCTACTGTGATATTTTTATTTAATCGTGAATAAAATTCTCTTTCGTCTATGCCGTGTACTCTTTCTACTACGCCGTTATATCTTGGTGTTGCTATAGGAATATATCTCCTCTCTAATTTATTTTTTAAGCAGTATTCATCAAAAATATTTATTTTAGAGGTATTGATACAGCGGTATGTATATTCTATACCATTATCGGTCTGTATAGATTGTATCTTAAAAGGTGAAGTTTTTAAGACATATTTTAAGAAAGATAAAGCACTATAAGGTGTTTTATCCTCATAGATTTGCCTCCAACTATAGCGAGTAGCTAAATCGACAGCAGTGAACTGATAGACTGTTTTTCTGCCTAATTTGATATATTTAGTGTCTATTTGAACTATTTTGCCTTCTTTTTGTATTTTAGAGACAAATTTTCGTTTATCATATCGCTTCTTTTTCTTTTTTGTTTTATATCTCCAAAGATTATTTCTTTTTAGTACATTCTCTATAGCTGTAACACCTATCTTAATGCCTTCACGATTTAAATATGCTTTAATATAATGCTTACCTCGATATTCTTTAGTATAGAGTTTAATAATTAAATTAATAGCTTTTTGGTTATTAAAGATATTTGGGGAAGTTTTTGGTCTAGTGCTAAAATTGGCGACAGTTCCAGTGTCTTTATATTTTTTAAGCCAAGCATAAAAAGTAGATTTGGGTATTTCTTCTATCTTTAAAAATCTTTTAATATTTTTAGTTTCTAATGCTTCATCCACTATAAATAATTTAAATTCTGTGCTATAATCTTTTTTCATAGTAGTATCCTTTATTTATTTTCTATATCAAAATATTATAACAAGGATACTGCTTTTTTTATACTAAAAAATGTCCAATATCTCATACTCCTAAACAGTCGCAGTCAAAGATGATTCTTGACTTTTATAATACATTTCTATATCTGTTTCCTTTACATGATCAATAATTTTTTTATGACAATATTCAAATTTATCTATACAGTCATAAATTAATAGCTCATATATAGCTTCCAAATATGGATTATGTTTTTCTAAATAGTTTTTATTATTATCATCATATATAGCTAAAAATAAATCATTTAAGCCATTTTTTAAATTTATATATACTTTTTTAGGCTCTGTTAGAGATATAATATTATTATCTGATGCATTTCTAATATTATCTATAAATGAATTTAATCTATTGTAAAATATTCTTTGATAGTAAACATTTGTTTTAATTACCATATTATTATTTAACATAAAAAACTCCTATTATTTTATTATAATGTTGGTGCATGTTTGCCCTTATGGAAACCATTCGGATGCTTTGAACAAGTTTGAGAAGTTAATGAACTTAATGAATTAAATGAAGCTCCGCAGTATTTACATAGGTATTTGGTTTTTTCGCTTCCCTCATAAAGTTTATGCTTTCCTTTATGAAAACCACTAGGATGTCTTGAGCATGATTGAGATAATAGAGAAGAAGCATTAGAAAATTTAGCCCCGCAATATTCGCAGTAAAAATTAGCCATAATATTCTCCTTTTACATAATTTTTTTTGCAATGCCAAAAGAAAATGCATTAATATATTTAAGTATTTCCAAAGATTGAAATAATGTTTTATAGTAAAATAAGACGATGCGATGCGATTAAATAACATAATTAAACCTTATACTGCTAATATTATGTTAATAATTATATACTTTTCATATACGTTTGTCAATCTTTCATAGTAATTTTTGTATTTAATTGATAGTTTATTTAAATAAGCAAACTATACCTTTTAGGCATAAAAAGATATAACTCATAAATATTTGTGTTTAGGAGCCATACATATTGCACGTTTTTTAGTTTAAAAAAAGCAGTATCCTTGTTATAATATTTTGAACAGAAAACAAATAAAAAGGATGCTACTATGAAAAAAGATTATAGCACAGAATTTAAATTATTTATAGTGGATGAAGCATTAGAAACTAAAAATATTAAAAGATTTTTAAAGATAGAAGAAATACCCAAATCTACTTTTTATGCTTGGCTTAAAAAATATAAAGACACTGGAACTGTCGCCAATTTTAGCACTAGACCAAAAACTTCCCCAAATATCTTTAATAATTAAAAAGCTATTAATTTAATTATTGAACTCTATACTAAAGAATATCGAGGTAAGCATTATATTAAAGCATATTTAAATCGTGAAGGCATTAAGATAGGTGTTACAGCTATAGAGAATGTACTAAAAAGAAATAATCTTTGGAGATATAAAACAAAAAAGAAAAAGAAGCGATATGATAAACGAAAATTTGTCTCTAAGATAGAAAAAGAAGGCAAAATAGTTCAAATAGACACTAAATATATCAAATTAGGCAGAAAAACAGTTTATCAATTCACTGCTGTAGATTTAGCTACACGTTATAGTTGGAGGCAAATCTATGAGGATAAAACACCTTATAGTGCTTTATCTTTCTTAAAATATGTCTTAAAAACTTCACCTTTTAAGATACAGGCTATACAAACGGACAATGGTATAGAATATACTTATCGCTGTATTAATACTCCTAAAATAAATATTTTTGATGAATACTGCTTAAAAAATAAATTAGAGAGGAGATATATTCCTGTAGCTACACCAAGATACAATGGCGTAGTAGAAAGAGTACACGGTATAGACGAAAGAGAATTTTATTCACGATTAAATAAAAATATAACTGTAGAATTATTAAGAGAAAAATTAAAAGAATATACACATTTTTATAACAATCAAAGATTGATTTCTTCGTTATTGTATATTACAATCAAAGAAAGAATCAAAAATATTATAGCAAGTAAAAGTACAATATCTATGGCTCCATGACAACTCATAAATATTTGATATAATTACTTTTCTCTATAAAATGCAAATAAATTAAAATAAAGGAAGTAACTAAATGAATATTGAAGAGTTTATAAAATACTGCAAAGACGGCAACCCTGTATCAAGCATTGATAAAGAGCTTTCACCATTTTTGCATGAATGTGCACAAAATGCAATAAAAACATGTATGGAAATTAATAATAGTTATCACACTCCAGAAGAGGTAAGAAAATTATTTGAAAAGCTAACAGGAGAAAATATAGATGAAAGCTTTACATGCTTCCCGCCATTTTACAGCGACTTTGGAAGAAACATAAAAATTGGAAAGAATGTGTTTTTTAACTGCGGCTGCTCATTTCAAGACAGAGGGGGAATAACTATAGGAGACAATGTATTTCTTGGAATGAATGTTACTATATCAACTTTAAATCATGGTTTTGATTTAGAACATAGAAGCACAACATATCCGTCAAAAGTAGTTATAGGTAATAATGTTTGGATAGGCTCTGGGGCTAATATACTCGGAGGCATAACTATAGGAGATAACTCAATAATAGCTGCTGGTGCTTTGGTTAATAAAGATGTGCCTTCTAATGTGATAGTTAGAGGAGTGCCTGCTAAAATTATAAAAAATTTATAATAAATAAAATTAAGGAGCGTTAAATGAAAAAAACAATATTAGCAGCAACTTTAATATTAACTTTTTTAATGTCTTGTAATCAATCACAAAATAACCAAAATAATCAATCTAAAGGAGGAGATGAAATGGATACAAGAGTTTTTAAAATTTACACAAATATAGAAATGGAAAAAGTAAGATTTAAAAATCGTTATGGCATAGAAATAGCAGGGGATTTATATTTACCAGAAAATTATACCAATCAAAAAAATCCTGCGATAGTTGTATCTGGACCATTTGGAGCAGTTAAAGAACAGGCTTCAGGATTATATGCTCAAGAGATGGCTGCTTATGGTTTTATTGCTTTAGCATTTGACCCGTCTTTTACAGGTGAGAGCGGAGGCGATGTAAGAAATACTTCTTCACCTGATATATTTACTGAAGATTATAGTGCTGCTGTAGATTATTTAGGTTTGCTTGATTATGTAGATAGAAACCGTATTGGTGCAATAGGTATTTGTGGACTTTCTGGTATGGCTATTACTGCTGCTGGAACTGATACTAGAATAAAAGCTGTAGCAACTCTTTCAATGTATGATATGTCAAGAGATATGAGCAGAGGTCATCAAGATTATTACACACCTGAGCAAAGAAGAATAATAAGAGAATATTTAAGCGAGCAGCGTTGGAAAGATGCAGAAAACAATACTTATGCTTTAGGAAATCATGAACCTACTTTTGATGCTAATAATAATATACAAGCTTCTGCAATGGTTGTACCAAAAGAACTTCCAGAAAATGCTGACCCTGTATTTGCTGCATTCTACAACTATTATGCTAAAAGAGCTTATCATCCTAGAGCTATAAATTTTGTTACTTCTTGGACAGCAACAATGCCTATATCATTTTGGAACTTTCCTTTAATGGCTAATATTAAAGATGTTTCTCCTACTCCTATACTTTTGGTAGCTGGAGAAAATGCTCATTCAAGATACTACTCTGAAGATGTTTATAAAGAAGCGTTAGAGCCAAAAGAATTAGTAATAGTAGAAGATGCTGACCATGTTGATTTATATGACAATATGGAGAAAATTCCTTTTGAAAAATTATCACAATTCTTCAAAGACAATTTGAAATAATTTCAGTCTATTAACATAAAAACCCCCAAGTGTAAATAAATTTTAAAAATTTCATTTTCTCTCCCCACCCTCTAGATTTTATAATTTTATTTTGCATTAGAAATTATTTTATATTTTTTATTTAATTATAATTTAAAGCACCCACCCAAGCGTTTTTTAAATTCGCTGTATTGTACACCGCACGTTTTAACAGTTTTAATTTTAGGACTATATAAAAAATAGAAATGCACTTATATTTTGTAGTTTTTTACCATGCGTTATGAAGTAAATTTATTTTTAAGTACATGAAGAAATATCTTTGATGCCATTGAAAACTCCTGATTCTTCTTCCAAACTATATTAATTCCAGATTCTAATTTCGGCTTTAAAGGTAAAAAACAAATATTTTGATGCTCCATATTATCTATTAACTTATCTAAACATAAAGCATACCCCATACCTTCACCTACCATAATTAATGCATTGTAAATTAGGTTATAGGTTGCTGTTATATTAAGATTGTTAAAAGTGTCAGAAAACCATCTTGAAAAATCATTGTCCTCTATTTCTGTTTCTATTACCTGCCTCGAAATTATTAATGGAATATTTAATAAATCCTTTTTTGTTATATTTTTTTTATTTGAAAGAGGAGAATCTTTTCTCATAGCTAATCCCCAAGTATCTTTTACAGGCATTTTTAAATAATCATATTTAGATAAATCAGCAGGGTCAATTAATAATCCAAAATCAAGTAACCCCTTATCAAGTTTTTCTGTAATGTCTTGAAAATTGCCGCTGTAAATATTGTATTTTATATGCGGATAATCTTTCTGCACATCTTTCATCACAGAAGCAACCAAACTCATAGCCCAAGTCTCCCCTGCACCAATAAATATATCACCCGCTATGACCTTATCAGTAAAATTAAACTCGGCTCTTGTTTTATCTACCATATTTATTATTTCTTCAGCTCTCTTTTTTAATAAAATACCTTCAGGAGTGAGAATTATATTATTATGTTTTCTTTCAAAAAGTTTATGACCTATATCTCTTTCAAGCATATTTATTTGTCTAGATAAATTAGGCTGAGTGAGATTAAGATATTTTGCTGCTTTAGTAATGTTGCCCTCTCTTATGGTTGTTAAAAAATATTTTAATACCCTAATTTCCATAAATTAAGCCTTTTACAAAATAATTTTTTATAATATATTAAGATTATTAATTATATATTTAATTTTAAATAATTAATATTGATAATAAAAAATATTTCTAATTATATGTTATTAAAATAATATAATATTTAAATGAACATGTATTTTTATAAAAAAATCATAGTTATTTAAATAAAAATTTTATTTGCTATATCTTTTTTAAAAATAAAATATATATTATTATATTATTTTATCGAGGTAAAAATAAAATGATATTATTGGTTTATTCAATGCCTTTTTTACTTTATTTATGTTCCAGTATATTTTCAACAGTTTTAGTTATTAATGCATCGGAAATGGGAGCTAATGCCTTTTTTATTTCTCTTTTAGCAGTATTTTATGGCATGGGTATGATGGTTTCTGCCAGCACTTTTTCAAAGTTTAAAATACCAAAAAGAATATATCCTAGATTACTATATATTCAATCTTGTGTGCAGGCAATATTGAGCATGCTTTCTATAATATATTTAAATAATGAATTATCTCTTTTATATTCTTTTTTATATGGTTCAAACACTACTATATTTTTTGTATGTTTTCAATCATTATTAGATAATGTATCAAAAGATTTGCCTGTGAGAATAAGCAGCGGACTTTTTATATTCTCTTGGACTTTGGGTTTATCTGTGGGACCTATAGTTACTGGTATTGTTTATAACTTTAATTCTAGAATTGGATTTTTTATTGTAATAGTTATGAGTGTTTTGATGTTTATATTATTTTATTTATCAAGACATTTACATTTTAAACCTAGACGTAAATGGGAAGAGGCTTTTATGAGAGCTCCAAGATATAAGGTTTATATAGGCTGGCTTATTATATTTGTAGGAGCTTTAGTTCTTCATACATTAAGATTTATGTTCTTAGATTATGGAATGAAAGAAGTTGGACTTTCAAAAGGAAGTGCTACATTTTTGGTTGGAATGTTATCTGGAGTTATGGCCTTTGGGGCACTTTTTTCTGCATTCTATTTTAGAATATTAGAAAAAAAGAGAGTATTCACTATTGTTGGATTGCTTACTCCTATTGCTTTAACTTTACTTTTAATTTCTAATAACTTTTGGGTATTTTTGATATCATTTACATTTTTAGGATTTGTAAGCGGATTTGGATATTTCTTTGGGCTATATTATGCTTTAGCCGATCAAGAGAGAGATAGCTCAAATGTTGCCATAAACGAAGGTTTAACAGGTGCTGCTGCTTTAGTAATACCTTTTATAGTTGGATATTTAGCTTCAAACTTTTCATATTTTATAGCTTTTTTGTTTATGATGATAATTTCTCTAATATGTTATAGTATAGCAATATATTTAATGTGGCAGAGAAAAAGAACATCTCTAATTAAAGAAAAATTTAATAGATTAATAGAAGAAGCAGATAAAAAATATAAAGCTTAAAAGTTTAAAGGAGCATATTCATTTTTTTTAACATATTCTAATAAATGCTCTATTTTTTCTTTACATCCTCCGCAGCCGGTACATGCCTGAGTTTTTTCAGACACACTTTCTACAGTTGTAAGTTTATCTGCTGCTATTGCACTGTAGACCTGCCTATATGATACATTCTTGCAATTGCAAAGTATTTTATCATAATTTATAGATGTTTGACATTTTAAGTCTTCTATATTTAAATCCATAATAGTTTATCCAAACATTTTTTTCTTATTTTAACATTTTTATAATAAAATTCAAGAATATATATGAATTATTTACTTTTTAAATAATTATCAAAATATTCTATTGTCTTTTTTAAGCCTTCTTCTAATTTATAGTTAGGCTGCCAATTAAGTTTTTCTTTAGCCAAACTAATATTAGGCTGCCTTTTTATAGGATCATCTTTAGGAAGTTCTTTAAATATTATTTTTGATTTTGAATTAGTCATTTCTATTATTTTTTTAGCAAATTCTAAAACTGTCATTTCATAAGGATTGCCCAAATTTACAGGTCCAATAAAGTTTTCACTGTTCATCATTTTTATAGTACCATCTATTAAATCATCACAATAGCAAAAACTTCTAGTCTGACTTCCATCTCCATAAACAGTTATATCAATATTTTGTAATGCCTGTATAACAAAGTTTGAAACCACCCTTCCGTCATTTTCATTCATTCTAGGTCCATATGTATTAAATATTCTTATAATTTTTATATCGGTATTGTATTGTCTATGATAATCCATCATTAAAGTTTCAGCACATCTTTTTCCCTCATCATAACAGCTTCTTATACCATTAGGATTTACATGCCCCCAATAGCTCTCTTTCTGCGGATGTTCTAATGGATCTCCATACACTTCACTAGTAGAGGCTTGAAGTATTCTAGCATTGCAATTTCTTGCTAACTCAAGCATATTAAGTATACCAAATACATTAGTTTTAAAAGTATGCAATGGGTTTCTTTGATAATGTATTGGAGAAGCAGGACATGCAAAATTATATATTTCATCGCATTCTATATGTATAGGTTCTGTTATATCATGCCTAATACTTTCAAAGTTTTTATTATCTAATAAATGTTTTATATTTTCTTTTGCACCTGTAAAGAAATTATCTATTGATACAACATAATTTCCTTCTTTTAATAATCTCTCACATAAATGAGAACCTAAAAATCCAGCTCCGCCTGTTACAATTATTCTTTTCATAATATTTTCCCTTAAAAAATTATAATATATGATATATGATATTTCTATATTTTTCAATAAGTCTAAATTAATTTAATTTTATTTAATAAAATCTCATATTAATTTATAAAACATAAAAAAGGAGGCTATATTTTAGCCTCCTTTTTATATTATTGATTTAAATTACTGATTATTTTCAGTTGCTGCCTGATTATTGTCTTCTTCTTTTATTTGTTTTACTTCAAGCGGTATTCCAACAGGAACATCTGTTATATCATTTATATCCTCATAAACCTTATTTTGGAATCTATAATAAATAGGTCTCATTCTATAATTATCAACATAAGAAGCAACAAAATTAATATTTCTCATAGCATACTTTGCATAAAATACAGATAAAGAAGTATCAGCTTGTCTATTAATATAATTTCCATAATACATAGAAGTAAAATCATCTAAAGTTCTTACAAGACTATTATTAAATCCGCCATATTTTAATTTGAATCCATCTAAAGTTCTATTAAATAAAGCTGAAGACATAACATATCCAGGATTGGCATATTCATTATCAGGATTTCTTTGCTTATATTGTTCTAAAGCACCATCTCCTTGATAGCGGGAACTTACTGCAAATAACTCATCATTATGGAAGAAGAATTTATAAACCCATTTAGTATTTTTTCCTGCTAAAGTGCTGTCTTCAGATAAATTTTCTGAAGTTATAGTCATACATTTAAACTCTCCGTCTAATTTATAATTAAAATATAAAAGATTTAAATCTCTCTTAAATAAATCAGACATATCATTAGTAGTAAATTTTATATTAACCCATTTCAAAGTTTGAGGATTATACCAAGCTAAATCAGGATCAGGATATGAAGATATATAAAAAGTACCGCTTACCGCCTGACCTTCTGCTGTTATAAAATTATTAGACATAAGTATTTGATTTACTTCGTCAGGAGATACACCATAAGGCACACTATTGTTAAACATATAAGGTATAGTTTCATATGCATGAAGAGCAATGCTCATAGATATGAACAAAGATATTGCTAGCAATTTTTTCATTTTTTTATTCTCCAACTTTTTTATTATTATACTTTTTTTATTATTATACTATATTGAAGAATTAAATCAAATAAATTATGTTTACTTTATTGCTATTTTTTTAAATCTTTTAAATTTAATGCCGTAAATGATTTCTTATCAATTTTTAATTTTTTACCAACAACTTTATCATAATCTTTAGCAGATATTCCCACACATGGCCTTAAAGTTACTAAATCTTTTTCAGTTATCACTTCATTTTTAAGCATGCTATGATTAAGATATATACCCCTCTTAGCATAAACAAGCTCTTTTTTCTCCTGCTTACTCATTTTTTTATCAGTCTTTAGAGCATCATTTCCGCCAAGCATTTTATTAGTGTCTTTTAATTTAGAAATCATCTCTTTCATAGAATTAGTATCTAAACTTATTATATGGTCGCCTGATTTTTTTTCCGGTGTAATTGTGAAATGTTTCTCTATTATTTTAGCACCAAGACTGTAGGCTATAATAGGAGCATCTATACCTATAGTATGGTCAGAATAGCCTATAATATTTTTTTTGAAGAGTTTATTCATAACAGTTATTCTATTTAATCTAGCATTTTCTAAAGGTGTAGGATATTCCACAGAACAATGAAGCAAAGCTGCCTCATTATTTTTTAAAATTTTTAAAGCATTTTTTATATCTTTATTTGCAGCCAAACCAGTGGAAAGTATTACAGGTTTTTTTGTAGAAGCAACTTTTCTTAGAAGAGGAATATTATCTATATCGCAAGAAGCTATTTTGTATATAGGCACATATTTATTCATATCATCTACAGCCTCAACAGAAAAAGGAGTACTCATTAAAATAATTTTATTTTTATTAGCTTCTTTATATAGAGTTTCATACCACTCTTTTTTTAATACTATATCATCAACATTATCTAATGCATTTTCCGGTATTTTAAGTATTTTAGTATATTCTTTTTGTGCAAATAGAGTTTTTGAAGTAAAGCTTTGAAACTTCACAGCATTAGCTCCAGCCTTAGAGGCTTCTCTAATTAATTTAATAGCATCCTCTATAGAGCCTTCATGATTAGAGCCTGATTCTGCGATTACAAAGAAATTATTTTTTTTGATTAAGTCTTTTAATTTAAGATTTGCCATAACATTATCCCAAGAAGATATTAAAAATATATAAAATAATTATCGAAAAGAAAAACAGATTTATTAATATGAAAAAATTGAGCGTTAAAAAAGATGAGCTGGTGATGGGACTTGAACCCGCAACCGGCTGATTACAAATCAGCTGCTCTGCCAATTGAGCTACACCAGCAAAATGATTTATTTATTATACTATATAATAAATAAAATGCAAGTATTATTTTTAAAACATTTAATATTTTTAATAGTTTATAATCTAATCAATTTTACTTTTTTATTTATAAACTATTTTAATATATAGTAGGTTTTACTATTATTATAATTTTATTGTGTGCATTCTATAATTAAAATAACTTGACTTTTTAATTATTTAAGCGATAATGTTGTTGACATATTATTTTTTGTATTTTTATATATAATTAAAAAACAGGAGGAATTATATTAATATGAGTTTAGAAGGTAAAAAGGCTCTAATAATAGCATTATCTTTCTTTGTAATGTCTTGCGGAGGGCTTCCTACAAAAGATTATGAGAGAGTTACTGCTTTAAGAGAAACTGTAAACAAGTATACTGAAATTAAAACTTTTGCTCAAAATGATTATGATATCGCTGAACAAGGTTATGCAGAGGCTGATATCATTATGAAGGCAGAAAATAAAGAAGAAGCAGAAAAGGCTAAAGAACTTCTTCTCACAGCTGAAACAAATTATAATTTAGTTTTAGATAAAGGTTTACCGCCTTATTCTGAAATACTAAAAAAACAAACTGATGAAAATTATACTAATGCTAGTGAAATAAAAGCTAATGTTATGTATGGTGAAGAGTATGCTCAGGCAGAAGCAATATATAATGAAGCAAACGCTATGTATACTGCTGAAACTAAAGATTACAGAGTATTAGTAGATAAACTTTATACAGCAAAAGAAGCTTATTTAGCTTTATATAATAAAACAAAAGAACAATTTGATAAAAGTGATGAAGCTTTAACTAAAGTAAAAGAGCGTTTAGCTGAACTTGAAGCTATGGTAAAAGAGCTTGAAACTTTAGAGCAAGAGCAACAAAGCTAATTTTTAATTTAAGGAGTATAAAAGAAAAATGAGTACTTTAATAAAAAAAATCGTAGCTTATATAGCTTTAATCTCTTTTAGTTTTAGCGTATTACCTGCTCAAACTTATGATGATGCAGCTAGAATTACTGGAGAAGCCGAAACTTTGCAAAATAATGGAGAATATCAAAAGTCTTATGATAAATCACAAGAGGCTTCTGATTCTATAGATAAAACTACTGTATCATTATTTTATAGATTAATGACTTTAAGAATAGCTAAAGCAAAAAATGATGCAAGCAGCACTATTAACGAAATAGAACAATTAGGTGCTTCTGCTGATAATGAATTTAAAACAAAATATCAAGAGGCTCTTAAATTTTTTGAAGAGGGCAATAATGCTATAAATACACTTCCTCCAGAACCAGAGACTCCTCCTACAGATGAAGAGTTTACTGCTTCTTCAAACACATTTACAACAGTATTTAATTCTTTCAATAATGCTTTAGAGGCTGCTAACAGTGTTAAAGAAGGTTATCTTAATAGAGAAAGAGCAATAGCTTCAAAATCTATTAATGATGCTAGAAACAAATATAAAGCAGAATTAGGTAAAAGTGTAAAAGCAGGCGATGCTAATGATAGAAATATTAATGGTGCTTTAACTAGAGCTGATGCGGCTCTTAGTAATGACAACTTTGCAAGCGTTCAGCAGAATGTATCAGCTGCATTAGCTGGCATTAACAAAGCTATAGCAGATGCTAAAGCAAAAGCAGCGGCTGAAGCTAAAGCAAAGGCTGCTGCTAAGGCAAAGGCGGAGGCAGAGGCTAAAGCAAAGGCTGCCGCTGCTGCTAAAGCAAAGGCTGAAGCAGAAGCTAAAGCGAAAGCAGATGCAATAGCAAAAGCTAAGAAAGACATAGAAGATGCACAAAATAAATATAATAATTTAGTTAATGATGAAGTAATAGCTAAAGGCGATGATAATGATAGAAATGTATCAAAACTTTTAACTGATGCTAATAATGCTTTACAAAACACCCCTAAAACTGCAAGCGATAAAGCTTTAGAAGCTTCTAAAACTATGGATAATATATTAAACACTGCTAATCAGTTGAAAAAAGAAGAAGCTGTTAAAAATTTAGAGCAATTAAAAGCAAGAAGAGACAGACTTATAAGCGAAGGTTATTTGACAAAAGACAGCGAAGAAGAGCAAAATCTATCTAAAACAATTCAGGAAGCTGAAGATGCTCTAAACAATAATGATTATACTTTAGCTAATCAGAAAATGCAGGAAGCTAATTTAGCTATGAATGCTATAGAAGAGAGAGGACCTCTTGACGGACAAGTGATACCGGGAGACATTGGAGGAAATGAAACTGGTCAAATCATTGATGCTGCTACTGGTCAGGAAGTTAATACAGAAGGAAAAGTTACTGTATTGCCTCAATATTATGTTGTTGTAAGAAGAGTACCTCTAACTGATGCTTTATGGAGAATTGCAGGATACAGCTACATATACAATAACCCTATAGAATGGTACAGAATATATGAAGCTAATAGAAATATACTTAGAGATCCTGACAACCCTGATTTAATACTTCCTGGTCAAAGATTAATAATACCTAGTCTTAACGGTGAAGAGAGAAGCGGTCAATATAACCCTGATTTAGAGTATTTAACTTATGATGAGGTTATGCAGTTAAGACAGCAAAATAACACTACTCAAGCACAACAGTAAGAAATAAACTTATAAAATACAAAAGGTCATGCATTTAATATGTATGGCCTTTTTTGTACGAGCTGTACCAATACTCGCCGTAGGGGCTTGCCGCACGGTAATGCTATGCTTTAATTATAACCCTCTACGCGTGCGGTGGTACGAGCTGTACCACCTTGCCGCACGACAATGCTCTGCTTTAATCATAGCACTCTAAACGTGCGGGGGAGTGATTTTTCATTCACAATTATTTATTCTTCTCCTTAAAAGTAAGTAATTTATCTCTATAATACTCGTACTGCTTTTTACGCATCTCAATCTCAGCAGGCAGCCCCCTAGTGATGTCATTACACAAAGCATCAAACTTGTCTAATATGTTTACGATACGTTCCTGCTCCTCCAACGGCGGTACTGGGATTTTTAAATTTCTTACAAAAGATAAATTTGCCATTGTTAATTTGCCATTACCTAAACTTATAAAATCTTTATAATAGGTTGTACATATGTAATAAACAAATGAAGGATTAAGTTTATTAATATCTATTGGATATACACCTGCTATATTTTGATTTATTGCTGCTTCAAATGGAAGAAAAGCAACTTTACCTATTGTAGCACCAACTAATGCAATTAAAGTAGTATCTTTTTTCATTAATTTGGCTGATGATTTTTCTAAACCTGATTCACTAATATAGTTAGTAATCTCATTTACTGTTTTTTGGTTTTCACAAACACCAGAGCCAAGCCATTTTATATTTCCATTTTCCCAATATTCTACTTTAGTCTTTAATGGAGTGCCTCCAGATTGCACATTACAAACTTCTCCTAAAAATTTATATTCTACCTCGTCGTCAAAAGTCAGCAGCTTGTCCCTATAATACTCATACTGCTTTTTTCTTAATTCTAATTCTCTATTTAATAAATCTTGATATTTTGTAAAAGTGTCTAATATACGAACTATCTCCTTTTGTACTTCTATTGGCGGGAGCGGTATTATTAGACTTGTTTCAAAAGTCATTTTTTAACTGATAATTATATATTGATGCTAATATAAAAAATCTTGTATTTAACTTTTGTAAATGATTTCGATATCGAGTAGAAAGTATTTTATATCGTTTGAGAACT